>JBJXGL010000298.1:0-16664 GCA_046160365.1 Aestuariivirga sp.
CGCCTCAGGGTGAGGGTTTGAGGCGTGAGCGGCGGTGGGTGCGGGCTACTGGGTTACCCCATCGCCTTCTGCAGGTTGGCGTCCACCGCGTCCAAGAAGCCTTCGGTCGAGAGCCAGCTTTGGTCGGGGCCGACGAGGACGGCGAGGTCCTTTGTCATCTTGCCCTGTTCAATGGTAGCGACCGTCGTAGCCTCAAGGGTCTCGGCGAATTTCTTGAGCGCCGCGTTCTCGTCGAGCTTGGCGCGGTGCTTGAGGCCACCGGTCCAGGCGAAGATTGAAGCAGCTGAGTTGGTGGAGGTTTCCTTGCCTTGCTGGTGCAGCCGGTAATGACGCGTCACCGTGCCATGCGCCGCTTCGGCTTCGACGGTTTTGCCATCGGGCGTCATCAAGACCGAAGTCATGAGGCCGAGCGAGCCGTAGCCCTGCGCCACCAGATCGGACTGCACGTCGCCATCGTAGTTCTTGCAGGCCCAGACATAACCGCCGGTCCACTTCATGGCGGAGGCCACCATGTCGTCGATCAGACGGTGTTCATATGTGATCTTGGCCGCTTCGAATTTGGCCTTGAACTCGGCGTCGAAGATTTCCTGGAAGATATCCTTGAAGCGGCCGTCATAGGCCTTGAGGATGGTGTTCTTGGTGGAGAGATAGACTGGGTAATTGCGCGAAAGCCCATAGGAGAAGGAAGCGCGGGCGAATTCCCTGATCGATTCATCGAGGTTGTACATGGCCATCGCCACGCCCGCACCCGGCGCCTTGAACACCTCGTGCTCGATTACCTTGCCGTCCTCGGCAACAAACTTGATCGACAGCGTGCCCTTGCCTGGGAACTTGAAATCGGTGGCGCGGTATTGATCGCCGAAGGCATGGCGGCCCACGATAATGGGCTTGGTCCAACCGGGCACCAGGCGCGGCACATTCTTGCAGATGATGGGCTCGCGGAAGATTACTCCGCCCAAGATGTTGCGGATGGTGCCGTTAGGCGACTTCCACATCTGCTTGAGGCTGAATTCCTTCACTCGCGCTTCATCTGGCGTGATGGTGGCGCATTTCACGCCAACCCCATGTTTCTTTATGGCGTTGGCGGCATCGACGGTCACCTGGTCGCCGGTGGCGTCGCGGTTCTCGACCGAAAGATCGTAGTAGTGGAGGTCGACGTCGAGATAGGGCTTGATCAGCTTCGACTTGATCAAGTCCCAGATGATGCGGGTCATCTCGTCGCCATCGAGTTCGACCACCGGATTTGCGACCTTGATCTTCGCCATGGAAAAGCCCCTGCCTGTTTGAGTTGGCGGGCTTCTAGCAGTGGGGAAGGAACGGAGCAATTCGTCCTTCGGAGGCCGCTGAGCTCACTTCGCCTTGCGCTTTAGGGCCTTCTTTGCCTTGGCTGGCAGCGTGGCGTTGAAGGCGAGCGCCATGTCGAGCCACTTGCGTAGCGCGGCGTCGCTGGCGACCGCTGCTTGCTCGACCATGATGAAGCCGCGGCTCACCCGGCCGTTCATTTCGAAGGGACGCGCGCCCGGCAGTATCAGAGCAGCGTCGTTCTGAGCCTCACCGACGCGGACAATAAGGCCGCCCTTGAAGGTGCCGGTCACCATGTTGCCGTTCAGCATGAAGCAGGTGCCGCCGAACATGCGCTTCTGCTCGGCTTTCTTGGATTTCAGCGCGCTGTGCAGACGGTCTGCAAGATCCATCGCCACCCCCCATTTGGTAGTTGACGCCGCAGCCCATCGATATCATCATTTGACCCGAGGTAACAGCCATGCTGATCAAACCGTCCTTGCGCCTTCTGGCGCTGGTTCTGGCAATCTGGTGCATGGGGGCAATTGGCGCCAATGCCGCCGGCTGCGAAACGCCGAAGCGGCCGGTTCAACTGCGTGAATCAACTTGGTACTGCTATCGCGATTCCGACACGGTTATTGTTTTCGTGCACGGCATCCTGTCCGACAATGTTAGCTCGTGGACGAACGATACGGTTTCTCCGGCCGCCTTCTGGCCGGAGATCGTGCTGCAGGACTCGGCCAATTTCGGCGAACCAGCCATATTCCTGGCAGCTTATCCGACGGGGGTGAACGGCGGCGAATATGACATCGACTCCGCGGCCCAGGCGGTGCTTTCGGCATTGCGCACCAAGATTGACGGGCGAGAGAAAAAGATCATCGACTTCAACCGCATCGTTTTCGTGTCCCATAGCCTGGGTGGAATCGTGAGCCGCAGGCTGGTCATGCTGGATCAGGCGAATTTCGCCAGCAAGCGGATCGCCTTCACGCTTGTGGCCTCTCCATCGCGCGGCACGGACTTCAACTACTACTTCAAACTGTTGTCGCAGGTGACTCAGATCAAGAACAAACTGAACGACCAGATGTCGTTCAAGAACGTATATGTGGAGGGCCTCGACAGCCAGTTCCGGCAGTTTATCGAAGCTCACCGCCAAACGGTTATAGGAGCGGAGTTTTTCGAACAGCTCCCACTCGGCCAGTCTCCCGAAGCGGATGGGCTTTTTAGCGCTCTTGGCAGCCTGCTCATCGATGAAGTGCTGTTCGGCAAGCAGGTGCTGTCGCGGCCGGTCGTGAGCATGGAAGAGAGCTACGGCAAGTATTGGGGCAAAAAGGACACGGTGATACCGGGCACGGATCACTGGACCATTGCCAAGCCCTACTCGATCGACGCGCCAAGCCACCGGGCGCTTGCCGACTTCTATGCCAATTTCGCCAAGCCCCTGTTCGAATCCAAACCGGCAAACTGCCCGGAGCTTGAGGAGATCGGCATCCGGTTCAATGTGAAGAAGTACAAGAACCGCAAATGGCCGGTGATCACCTTCCTGCGCATACCTGATGAAAACGACGATGAAGGCGACTTCGATACGGTGTTTCCGCAGGCTTCGAGCGGCAAGTTTAACGTTTCCCTGAGCGATCGGCTCCCGTGCCCTGGCAAGGAAATGCGCGCTGAATTGGCGCTGACGGGCTGGCAGGGTCAGGACATCAACTCATTTGCCGTGACACAGGAGGAACAGGACGCGATTGAGCAATATCAAATGTCGCTCTGCTTCAAGCGGTCAACTGATCTGGCCAAAGACAAGCCGACGGCCTTCTTCGATTGCAAGAATCCAGACAAAGGCCAGTGCAGGCTGAACGTCTCCGAAACGAAGTCGCTTGCGGAGAATTGCGATATACGAGGTACGCTCTTGCCATTCCCCGAGGGGATCAGATTGGCACAGAACCTACCATTCATAACCGCAATAGACGCGGCGCAGGAAGCCGCCGACACGGCTGCCAAAATGGCAAAGGAACCGGTTTTCTGGGTAACGCCATCACTCGCCTCCATCGCGAGGCGGGAACCTGCAAAACGCATCAGCTATACCGAATTCATAGTGCGCGCCGAAGACTTACCGAAGGCCGCGTCTGAGGCTGATAGGTTCAGCGCGACCGTGCTAGTGAATGACGTGCCGGTGCGCTTTGACGGTATAGATCCAGAGCGGATGCGTCGCCGCATCTCCGGCCGAGAGAGCGTGAGCTACCAATTTGGACTCGATCCGCTCAACTTCAACGGCGCCTTTTTCGGCTACGAGCAGATCGTGGTGAAGTTTAACTTCTATGACGGCAAGCGGCGTGTGCATACGGCCTATTCACGCAGGCCCTATGCCGCAAGTCGCAATTATGCTGACAGCTTCAATGACCTCATGAAACGCCTCACCTACGATAATGGCGGCACCTTTTCGTGGTCGGGCACGTTCAGACCAGGTGGAACCGGGCAGGACCGTTATGCCATTCTGCTTCAGTCGGCAAAGTCAGAACCTGACTTGCGCGCCGCCATTGACAAGATGGAAGCGGGCCGCATGGGGCTGCAATCGCTGGGATTGGCGTTCGACGGAAAGCCAGTCGAGGGCAGGCTTGCCGCCCCCCGGCCTACGAACTCTGCCGTTGGATTGACCCTAGTACTCAAACTTGACTCAGGCCGTACCCAAGGAGCGTTCCCTCTAGCAACGGCAGAGAAACTCTGCCGCTTCATCATGCGTCACCGCACCAAACTCATCTCCGTAAACGCAATGACGCCCGACGCGGTAATCTATGACTACGATCCGGCGCTCTATACCAAAGGTCGCGACATTGGCCGGTTCAGGCGGACCTGTGCAGAAGTTAGCCGCTCTGCCAAGAGCTGAAAAAATCGCCGCATCGCTGAAATGCCGTTCCGGCTTTTGACTCGCGGCGACCGCCGTGGCACGGCATGGCCATGACCTCCGCCGAGTCCGCCGCCGATCAGCCCTCCGCAAATGCCCTCAATTACTGGCCCTTCGTCAGCTACTGGCTGGCGCTGTGGACCGCGAGTTTTGCGGTGCAGATCATGTCGGTGTCGGTGGGCTGGCAGGTTTACGATATTACCCGCGATCCGCTTGACCTCGGGCTCGTCGGGTTGGTGCAGTTCCTGCCGCCGTTGCTTCTGGTGCTGGTGACCGGGTTTGTCGCGGACAAGTTCAACAGGCGGCTGATCATGGGTCTGTGCCTCGGCGTTGAGGCGATGGCGGCGGTGGCGCTTTTGCTGTTCACGCTGTCGAACCCGGTAGAGGTCTGGCCGGTGTTCATCATCCTCGCGGTGTTGGGCACGGCGCGCGCCTTCATGAACCCGGCCGCCGATGCGCTGGCGCCAAACCTGTTGCCGAAAGTGGCGATTCCGCATGGCATTTCGCTTAACTCCATGAGTTGGCAGATCGCCAACATATGTGGGCCGGTGGCGGGCGGGCTGCTTTATGGAATTTCAGGTTCTTTCGCCTATGGCACGGCCCTGGCGCTCATCGGTTTGGCGGTGGCGCTCGTGGTATTGATCGGCCGTGTGCCGCAACTCAATCACGCGGCGGAAACCTCGCTCGAAACGTTGTTTGCCGGCTTCGACTTCATCCGCAAGGAGAAGATCGTGCTCGGCGCGATCTCGCTCGATCTCTTCGCAGTGTTGCTGGGAGGTGCTGTAGCGCTGATGCCGGTTTATGCGCGCGACATTTTGGAGGTGGGGCCATGGGGGCTGGGGCTGCTGCGCGCCGCTCCCGGTATCGGCGCGGTCGCCATGGCGCTCTATCTGGCGAAATACGGCATCAAGGACCGGGCCGGCGTCATACTCTTCGTTTGTGTCGCGGCCTTTGGCTTCTTCACCTGCGTGTTCGGCGTCTCCGTGTGGGTGCCGCTGTCGATCTTCGCGCTGATGATGATGGGCGCCTTCGACATGGTGAGCGTCTATATCCGCGAGACGCTGTTGCAGCTGTGGACGCCGGACGAGGTGAGGGGCCGCGTCAATGCCGTGAACCGGGTGTTCATCGGCGCATCCAATGAACTCGGCGAATTCCGCGCCGGCGTTGTGGCCGCTTGGATCGGCGCGGTTTCGGCAGTGGTGATCGGCGGGGCAGGGACAATCACGGTGGCCGGCCTCTGGGCACGCTGGTTCCCCGAACTGAGAACCGCGCGGCGTCTGGCGGGGCGGGAGTAGGGTTGGCTTGACCGCGGCCATTCGCTGCCGCAAATTGCGGGTATGGATTACAGCAAGCGCATAACCATCGATCCAAAGCGGCGCTCAGGCAAACCCTGCGTGCGCGATACGCGGATTACCGTGTCAGATGTTCTCGAGTATCTGGCATCTGGCATGAGCGAAGCCGAAATCATATCGGAATTTCCGGAATTGAACCAAGATGACATTCGCGCCTGTCTTTCATTTGCGGCCGACCGGGAGCGGCGGCTGCTTGGCGCGGCCTGATCTTGAAGCTGCTTTTTGATCAGAATCTTCCGAGCAGTTTCGAGACGCTATTTTCCGGCTTGTTTGCCGGTTCGAGGCACGTCAAGTCCATTGGACTAGCCAGGGCTGCAGATCGCCATTTGGGACTATGCCCGCGACAACGGCTTCTCGATCATTTCGAAAGATGCCGACTTTCATCATCTAAGCTTCTTGCTTGGCGCGCCACCAAAGGTGGTTTGGCTGCGGTGCGGCAATGCTTCCGTAGCGGCGCTCGAAGCGCTGCTGCGGAGGAATACGAACCGGGTGGAAGCATTCCTGCGCGAGGGCAAAGAGGCGCTTCTTGTCGTTGAATAGCGGCATCGGCCTGGAGATGTCTGGCAGCTGTGGCGAGGATGATGGTGTTGTGCAAATCACTTGAGATATTGGAATATCGGCATGGCAGGCACCGATAAGTCGCGCAATCAGGCAACTGGCCCTTCGCCTGTTGTGGTGCTGGTCAATCCGCAGCTTGGCGAGAATATCGGCACGGCGGCGCGCGCCATGGCGAATTTCGGGCTGCATGAAATGCGGATCGTCGAGCCGCGCGACGGCTGGCCCAACAAGAAGGCCTTCACGGCGTCATCGGGTGCGCATTGGATTCTTGAGGGTGCCACGGTGTTTGCAACGCTCTCCGAAGCGCTGACCGATATGAATTTCGTGCTCGCCACCACAGCCAGACCGCGCGGCATGATCAAGGATGTCGTGACACCACAGCAAGCGGGTGAGGATATGCGCAAGCGCGTAGGCCGAGGCGAGCGCGTCGCCATTCTGTTCGGGCGTGAACGCTGGGGCCTCAGCAACGACGAGATTTCGCTCGCCGATGTGATTGTGACTGCACCCGTCAATCCCGCCTTCGCTTCGATCAACATCGCCCAGGCCGTGCTGCTCCTAGGTTATGAATGGTACCGCGAACAGGCTCCATCGCTTGGTCAGGCGACGCCTGAACTTCCCGCACTCGACGGACCCGGTCTGCAGACGCCCGATACGCGCCCCGCCACAAAAGAGGAGCTTTACGGTTTCATCGACCATCTCGAACGCGAACTCGATGCCGCGGGGTTCTTCAAAACCGATGAAAAGAAGCCCGGCATGTTGCGCAACATCCGCAATCTCTATGCAAGGGCTGGGCTGACCGAGCAGGAAGTGCGGAGCTTGCGTGGCATGGTGTCTTCGCTGACCAGGACGCATGAGAGGAGGAAGTCGAGCGAATAGCAAGGAGCGAGGAGTTGGGCTTGGAGATTCGTGGACTATTCGCTACTCACTATTCGCTGAATTCCGAAACTTGGCCCGATGTCCACTAACCCTCGCATTCTCATCTTCGACTCCGGCATGGGCGGATTGACCGTTGCCCGTGCGGTGAGAGCGCAGCTGCCGGACGCGAGCCTGATCTATGCCGCCGACAATGCGGCGTTTCCCTATGGCGCGTGGGGCGAGCCCGAACTGGTCAAACGCATCGTGCTCGTGATGGGCGAACTGATTGCAATGACGTCGCCCGACATAGTGGTCGTGGCCTGCAACACCGCATCGACGCTGGCGCTCACCGCCTTGCGCGAGGCCTTCAAGGTGCCGTTCGTCGGAACGGTGCCGGCGATCAAGCCTGCGGCGGCGCAAACGAAGAGCGGCGTGATCGGTGTATTGGCAACGCCAGGAACCGCGAGCCGCGAATATACTCATGCGCTGATCCATACCTACGCCTTTCACTGCAAGGTGTTCCTGCATGGCGCGAAGCGGCTCGCCGAAATCGCGGAACAGAAACTCAAGGGCCATCCGCCTGATCCTGAAGAGCTGAGGGCGGAAATCGCGCCCGTCTTCCGCAAGCGTGACGGGCAGCAGACAGATGTGGTGGTGCTGGGCTGCACGCACTATCCGCTCTTGATCGAGGATATCCGGAAAGTGGCGCCCTGGGAGGTGAGCTACATTGATCCCGCTCCGGCAATCGCCCGCCGCGCCGCCGATGTGCTGGACGAAACCCCGCTGCAAGGCCCCGTCGAAGGCACGCCGCCGCCCAATTCGGTGATCCTCACTTCAGCGCGTGGGACAGCGTCCGAGTCTCTTGGCGCGTACGCGGCGATGGGGTTTACCAGTCCTGTTTTCGCCGAGATGGCTGTTTGACAAGCTGACGCGGATTCCCTATACGCTGTCGACTTCGGGGCCTCGTTGCCCCGTTTTGCTTGCCCGTGACCGCGCCCCGCGCGGTCTGTCGGCCGGGAGACCGGTGTCGAGGAGGGTGGGCTCCAACTGAAACCGGTTGGGGCTGTAAAGCCGCAAAGCAATTGCGTCTTCACGCCTCAACGCAACTTTGAGAGCTGTAAATGACGAAGCGCTTGACCGCGAAACACAAAATCGACCGCCGCATGGGCGAAAACATCTGGGGGCGCCCGAAGAGCCCGGTGAACAAGCGTGAATATGGCCCCGGCCAGCATGGCCAGCGCCGCAAGGGCAAGCTTTCGGATTTCGGCGTGCAGTTGAAGGCCAAGCAGAAGCTGAAAGGTTATTATGCCAATATTTCGGAACGGCAGTTTCGCAGCGTTTATCAGGAAGCCTCGCGCATGACCGGCGACACCTCGGAAAACCTGATCGGCCTTCTCGAGCGCCGCATCGATGTGATCGTCTATCGCGCCAAGTTCGTGCCGACCATGTTTGCCGCGCGCCAGCTTGTGAGCCATGGCCATGTGAAACTGAATGGCCGCCGCGTGACGGTGCCATCGATCCGGGTCAAGGTCAGCGAGGGAATTGAGCTTTCAGCTAAGGCCAAGGAAATGGCGGTGGTGCTGGAGGCGGCGCAGTTGGCCGAGCGCGATACCCCGGACTATATCGAAGTCGATCACAAGGCGATGACGGCGAAACTTGCCCGTGTGCCGGCACTCTCGGATGTTCCGTATCCGGTACAGATGGAACCGCACTTCGTCGTGGAATACTATTCCCGCTGATAGGGTCGGCAATCCTTGATTCGAGATGGCAGGACGCGGTCCTGCCATTTTCGCTTCTTGACCTCAGTGCAGCCGCCACTCGTGGCCGACGTGGCGGAACTCCTGCGGGCCAATGAGGCGGTTGTGGCAGACGCGCACCGCGGCCAAGGGTCCATCGAGATTGTGCGTCCAGAAATCGAGGAACTTGATGAGCCGCGGAAAGCGCGGGGCTTCGTCGTAGTCCTGCCAGATATAGGTTTGCAGGATGTTGCGGTAGTCCGGCATGCGATACATGATCTCCGCCGTCGTAAGACTCCATCCACGCAACTGACATTCAAGCTCTCTGCCGTGCATCGCCGTTCTCCTTAAGTCGCACAACCTCCAAACTTCAATGTTGGGGATTGTGCCGTCAAGAAAATGAACGTCGAATTAATGAAAAAGTTCGGTAAATTGGCAGTCATTCGGTAAGAGTGCTGCCAGCTCAAGGCGTGAGCATGTTGCTGATTTTCGCATCGGCAAGCGCGAAGCATCCGGCGATGGTGGGGCTCAGGGGCAGCTCGTCGTAAGCGCCAAGCGCGCCATTCTGCTCGAGGCGTCCCGCAAGGCCCGGTTCTTCTCCGCTCACCACCCAAATGAATCCGAAAGCAGTTTCGCGGATAGGCCTGGCGCCTGAAGCGATGATCGAAGCGAATACCTGATCGCCGGGCGTACCGGGATCGAACACGGCGAGCATCGTGCCGCTCGCTTCGGGCGGAAGTGCCGTCTGGCGCATCAGAACCGCCATGACGGCGAGCCAAACAATCAGTACACTGACGAAAAGTCCAAGCGCGAGGCGGTGGCCGGGCCAGCGCATCGGATCATGCCGCGGCGAAGGCGGGTGCGGCGCGCTCGCGGATCGGCAGATGCACGATTGCCGCGAACACGCCGAGCGCCACGCACATCCACCACACCAGATCGTAGTTGCCGTAGACATCGTAAAGCTTGCCGCCAAGCCACACGCCAATGAAGGAACCCAGTTGGTGGCTGAAGAACACGAAACCATAAAGCGTCGCCATGTAGCGCGTGCCGAACATGACGATGACGAGGCCCATGGTGAACGGTATCGTGGAGAGCCATAGAAACCCGAGGCTCGCGGTGAAAATCAACGTAGATGTCGTGGTCACAGGGAGCAGGAGGAAGACGGCGATCACCACCGAGCGCAAGAGATAAATGAGGCTCAGCGGCACGCGCTTTTCTCCGCGCCCGCCGATGATGCCAGCCGTGTATGAGCCAACGACATTAAAGAGGCCGATCGCCGCCATGGCGAAGCCTGCGAACTCGACGCTGATGCCATTCTCGTTGAGATAAGGCGGTAGATGCACGGCAATGAAGGCAAGCTGGAAGCCGCAGACGAAGAAGCCGGCGACGAGCAGCCGGTAAGAGTTATGCCCGAAAGCGCGGGCGATCGCCTGGCTCATGGGCAGGTTAGTTTCGTTGGCCGCCGATGCCGGATTGTCCATGCGGCGCAGGAAAGGCAAAGCGAACACGATGATCGAAAGACTGGAGAACGCCAGGACGACCAGCGACTGCTGCCAGCCATAAGCCGAGATCAGCGCGCCTGCGAAAGGCGAGAATATGAATTGACCCATGGAACTCGCGGCCGTGGCGATGCCGAAGGCCCAGGAGCGCTTTTCCGGCGGCACGATGCGGCCGAGTGCGGCCATGACGATGCCGAAGGACGAAAACGCAACACCGATGCCGACGAGAATGCCGGCGCCCAAATGAAACACCAGCGGCACGTCGGCATAGGCCATGATCAGAGTACCGATGAAGTAGGCGATGCCGCCGCCGATCAAGACGCGGCCCGATCCGTAACGGTCGGCGAGTGCGCCGGCAATGGGCGTTGCGGCGCCCCAAAGCAGGTTCTGAAGGGCAAGTGCCAGCGAGTAAACCTCGCGCGGCCACTGATGCGCCTCGGAGACGGGTGCGGTGAACAGGCCAAAGCTGGAGCGCACGCCGAAGTTCACCATCGAAACCAGGCAGCCGGCCACAATGACGACGGCGGGAATGAAGTACCAGGGAGTGGAGCGTGAGGCGGTTGTCATGGTGGAACTTTTAGCGCTTCGTGTTCTGCCGACCAATGACTCCGGCGCGGGCGTGGGTTGCGGAGCAGGGGGCCAAACTGCGCCAGCGCCACGCCAGCGATGATGAGTGCGCCGCCCGCCGCAAGCGGCCAGCTGAGGCTTTCGCCCAGGAGCAGGAAACCGCCGCACGCCGCAACGAGCGGCTGCACATAGAGGAACATGCCGGCAATCGCGCTTTTCATGTGTCCCAGCGCATAGTTCCATGCGGATGTGGAGAGAATGGTTGCAAAGATGGCGAGGAATGCGGAGGCGAGCCACTGCATAAGTGTCAATCTTCCGAGCATCTCCGGCACATCGGGAGTCACAAATACGAAAATGGGAAGTGCGGAAATGCCAAGCGCCAGGCAGGCCACGGGGAAGGCGCCATACTTTGCCGAAACGGGCCGGATCACGACCGTGTAGATGCCCCAACCCATTGTGGAGAGTGTCACAAGGACGATGCCCCAGAGGGTTACCTCTCCGCTCTCCGTGACAGTACTTCCGAACATGAGCGTGCCCGTGCCGGCAAGCGCGAGAACAAGGCCCGCGATCAGCCATGGGGTGAGCCGGTCGCCGGCAAAGGCGACGGCAAATAAAGCAATGAACACGGGCTCAAGACCGAACAGCATGCCTGTCCAGCTCGCTGGCACCGTTTCCATGCCGAATGCGGCGAGGATCTGATAGGCCACATTACCGAAAAGCGCGGCCACAACGATACGCAACCAATCGCGCCAGGCGATGGGCTTGACCCCGGCGATTACTGCTGCAATGGCCGCGATAACACCGGCTGGGATGAGGCGGAGCAGCACGGCCTGTTGCGGTGTCACATCGAGCAAAAGGAATCGCATCGCCACCGGCACCATGCCCCACATGAGAACGGCAAAGATGACAGCGAACAGGGGCAGGGCCCTGATCATGTGGCCGGGCCGCGGCGAAACTGCGAAACGGCCACGCCGATCATGATGACCGCTCCGGCTGCAAGTATCTGGTAGGTGATCTGCTCGCCAAGCATGGCCCAGCTTGCGGCAACCGAGAGCGGCGTGATGATATAAAGTGAAGCGCCGAGAAGCGATGGTTTCAGCTGTCCGACGGCGTAGTTCCAAGTAAAAAGGCTGGTCGTGGCGCCGAAGAATGTGAGGAAGAGCAGCGAGAACAGGCCATTGCGGTCGAGCGAAGCGAGAACGGCAAGCGTGCCGTGATCGAGGAATGGCAGCATGGGGACGGCAATGATCAAACTGGCGAGGCCCGTGATTTTCAGCGCTCCATAGGTTTCAATCAGTTGCCGCGAGAAGATAGTGAAGATCGCCGAAGAAGCGCCGGCGAGAAAGATGAGCAGAAGGCCCACTGCGAGCTGAGAACTCGCCAGATGCGGCAGCGACAGGCGATCGTCCCACACCAGCAAAGCTGTGCCGGCAAAGGAAATGGCAAGCCCGATGATGGTTGCCATCGTCAGGCGCTCGTTGCCGGTGGCGGCTGCAAGCAACGCGATGAGAATGGGTTGGGTTGCCAAAACGATCGTACCAGCGCTTGCCGGCGCGTAGGCGAAACCGATAACCGTTCCGGCGAAATATCCCAGCATGCCGGTGAGCGAAATCGCGATGAGCCGCGCGAGATCGCGGCGTTTGATTGCAAATCCGGGGCCAAGGGCGAGAATGACGGCGAAGAACAAGGCGGCGCAAACGAGGCGGATGACCAGGGCATCATAGGGCCCGGCCGCGAGGGAGAAGGCGCGCACGAATACAAACGTGACACCCCAGATGAGGATCGTGAAGGAAAGCGCTGCCAGGGCTTTGGGCGGCGCGGCGGTCATTCGGCCTTCGCCGGCGCAAGTTTCCTCGAGCGGAACAGTGTCGCGCCGAACTGCGCCAGCGCTACGCCAGCGAGAATGATGGCCCCGCCCAAGACGATCTGTAGGGTAACTGGTTCGGACAGGACGATCGCACCGCAGATTACCGCAACAACAGGAATGAGATAGAGGAACGCACCGGTCGACGCGCCACCCAGATGTTTGTTGCCGTAGTTCCACAACATGGTGCCGAGGATTCCATTGAGGATCACGAGGTAAAGGAGTTCGGCCCACTGCCTGCCATCGAGGCCCTGGGCAAGCCCGAGCAGCGGCTCGCTTGCCGCCCCGATGAGCGGCGGAGCTGCAATCGTCATAGTCACGGCTGTAACGGTGAAACTGTCGTGACGTTCGAGCAGTGGCTTGGCGACCACGGTGTAGATTGCCCAGGCAGCACAGCAGATCATGAGATAGAAGACACCCAGGGCGGAAACCGGCTGCGTCGCGGTGCCAACGAGGTCCTTCCAGAACAGTACGATGGCACCCAGCGACGATATGGCCACGCCGGCCCACAGAAGTGCCGAGAGCCGCTCCTTGAGCAGCGCCCAGGCGAGGACTGCGATCATGAAGGGCTCGACCATGGTGATGATGGTGCCGAGACCTGCTGGCACCAGCGCGAAGCCTGCGTTGACGAACCAGTTGTACCCGCCCATGCCTGCAAGACCAGCGATCAAGAACCGGCCCCAGTCAGCGCGCGGAATGCGCCAGGTGCCAAGCATCAGCAGGCCCGCGACGTTAATGACCGTGAGCAGCACGTAGCGAAGCGCCAGCGAGTTCTCGGGCGAAAGCGACAGCGCCATTGTGCGCAGAAACACGGCGGCCGAGCCCCAGATGACCATGGTGAGGAGCAGGGCGAGAATGGCGGAGAATCTGTGGTTGGGCATTGGCAATCCGTATCTACAGCAGACGGGGCGGCACCGGTAGAGCGAGGATCCGGTTGCCTGTCATGCGGATGCCGGGGTAGCTATGTTCCATGGTCCGGATTGTTCTGGCGATTGCGATTCTTGCGGCGCTTTCTTTCACCGCATTGGCCGGTCCCGCCGACGATCAGGTGGCGCGGGGGCGGGAGGCGATGCGCGCCATGGATGTCGTGGCCGCCATGCATGCATTCACCATGGCTCTGGAAGCGGACCCTACACATGCCGATGCAGCCTACGAACGTGGCCGCATCCTCTTGAAAATCGGCGAACCGCACAAAGCGATTTCCGACTTCACCATTGCGGTCATTTCAAGACCCGCCTTTGGCCGGGCATTCGCGCGACGGGGCGAAGCCAAGGTGGTTTTGAAGAATGTAGATGGCGCGCTTGCGGATTTCGATGAAGCGATACGGGTCGCACCTGATGACTACGAGGTGTTCGTGATCCGTGCGACGTTTCGATTGCAGTCCGGCAATATCGCCGGCGCGCGCGACGATATGGAAGCCGCACTCGCGGTGGCGGATGCCGAGAACGCGTTGTACCTGAAGAAGATGCTGGACCGAATGAAGTAGCACCCCTGCGGCGAAGCGCGCCGTGGTTTGGCCGCGATCGCCGGTTTAGCATTGCAGCGATATCGAGGAGTTCTCTGCGTGGAAACGCTCGATCCCGTTCTTCTGGCGCGCTGGCAGTTTGCCTTCACGATGACCTTTCACATCGTGTTTCCCGCGTTCTCGATCGGGCTTGCGAGCTACCTCATGGTGCTGGAAGCGCTCTGGCTCTGGACCAAACGGGGCGTCTATCTCATCCTCTTCGACTACTGGAAGAAAATCTTCGCCATCGCCTTCGCCATGGGTGTGGTCTCCGGCATCGTCATGAGCTACCAGTTCGGCACCAACTGGAGCGTCTTTTCGGATCGCGCCGGCCCGGTCATTGGCCCGCTCATGGGCTACGAAGTCCTGACCGCGTTCTTCCTCGAGGCGGGCTTCCTCGGCATCATGCTGTTCGGCCGCGAGCGTGTCGGGCCCGGGCTTCACATGTTCGCCACCGCCATGGTGGCGGCGGGCACGCTGATGTCGGCCTTCTGGATTCTCTCGGTCAACAGCTGGATGCAAACGCCGGCAGGTTTCGCTCTCAACAACAACAACCAGTTTATCCCTTCCGATTGGTGGGCGGTGATATTCAATCCGTCGTTTCCATATCGTCTGGTTCATATGGTTCTCGCGGCTTACCTCACAACGGCCTTCGTCGTCGGCGGCATCGGCGCGTGGCATTTGCTCCGTGAACGGACTAATGAAGCATCGCGTGTGATGGTCTCCATGGCCATGTGGATGGCGGCGCTGGTCGCTCCTATTCAAGTCGTGGCCGGCGATCTGCACGGGTTGAATACCTTGGAGCATCAGCCCGCCAAGGTCGCTGCCATGGAAGGGCACTTCAAAACTCAAAGTGGCGCACCGCTCATCCTCTTTGGCTGGCCGGACATGGCGCGCGAAGAAACGCTCTACGCGATCAAGATCCCCAAGCTTGGCAGTTACATTCTCACCCATGATTTCAACGGAACGGTGAGGGGGCTGAAGGAGTGGCCGCCAGAAGACCGTCCGAACGCAACGATCGTGTTCTGGAGTTTTCGAATCATGGTCGGGATCGGGTTTCTGATGGCCGGGCTGGGATTGTGGAGCGTATGGCTCAGATTCCGGCGCAGGTTTTTCGACTCACCGTGGTTCCTGCGCGCCGCGTTTGCCATGACTCCCTCAGGTTTTGTTGCCGTGATCGCAGGCTGGACGACAACCGAAGTGGGCCGCCAGCCCTATACGGTTTACGGCCTGATGCGCACGGCGGAATCGATCTCGCCCATCGCCGCGCCCGCGGTTGCTGCCTCGCTCCTTGCCTTCGTTGTTGTCTATACGGCGGTCTACGCCGCTGGGCTTTTCTATCTGCTGCGCCTCATGTCGCATCCGCCCGAGCCTCACGAACCCGAAGACAATATCGGCATGCCGCTTCCCATGCCGCACGCGGCAATCCGCGCCGCGGCGAAGGAGGGCAGATGACGATCGACCTCGCTTTCGTTTGGGCCGGGCTCATTGCCTTTGCGGTTCTGGCCTATGTCGTGCTCGATGGCTTCGATCTGGGCATTGGCATTCTGTTTCCCGTCTTCAAGGAGGAAGAACAGCGCGACGACATGATGAACTCCGTGGCCCCTGTTTGGGACGGCAACGAAACCTGGCTGGTGCTGGGCGGAGGAGGGCTGTTCGCGGTCTTTCCTCTGGCCTACGCCATCGTGATGCCCGCGCTCTATGTGCCAATCATCGCCATGCTTCTGGGGCTGGTGTTTCGCGGCGTTGCGTTTGAGTTCCGCTGGAAGACGCGGCGCGGAAAGTTTCTGTGGGACTGGGCCTTCGCCGCCGGCTCGATCGTCGCGGCGTTGTCGCAAGGCTTGGCGCTGGGCGCGCTCGTGCAGGGCATTCCGGTATCGGGCCGCGCCTATGCAGGAGGCTGGTGGGACTGGCTGACTCCCTTCAGTGTACTGACGGCATTGGCGCTGACGATCGGCTACGGACTGCTCGGAGCCACCTGGCTCATCATGAAATCGCATGGTCCCTTGCAGCGAAAGGCCTATGCATTGGCGCGGTGGCTCGCCATTGCGACGCTAGCGGCCATCGGCATCGTCAGCCTGTGGACGCCGTTTCTTGCGCCGCTCTATTGGCAACGCTGGTTCGACTGGCCGGCGATCCTTTATGCAGCGCCGGTTCCGCTGCTGGTAACGATCTGCGCGCTGATCCTGTTTCGCGGCATCGCGCATGAAAAGGAGCGCTCGCCATTTCTCGCGACACTTGGACTGTTCGTATTGAGTTTCATCGGCATCGGGATCAGCTTCTATCCCTATATCGTGCCACCTTCGATCACGATTTGGCAGGCTGCCGCGCCGGCGACGAGCATGGAATTCCTTCTTTACGGTGCGGTCGTTCTGCTGCCTGTGATCCTTGCCTACACCGCCTATTCTTACTGGGTCTTCCGCGGCAAGACATCGGGCGGTGGCTATCACTGATGCTGCGCCGTCTCATGTGGTTCGCGGCGCTGTGGCTCGCGGGTGTAGCGGCGGTAGCAGCGGTGGCGGTGGTGATCAAATGGGCGATTGGCGGGTGAG
>JBJXGL010000299.1:0-16963 GCA_046160365.1 Aestuariivirga sp.
TGCGTGTGACCACCGGAGATGAGCAGCAACAGGTAGGGAAAGGAAAGCGGCCGCAGAAGCCTTGGCGTGAGCGCATGGGCTTCCAGATGATTGACGGCGATGAGTGGCTTGCCGTGCGACAGCGAAATTGCCTTCGCCATGCCGAGGCCAACCAGTACCCCGCCAAGAAGTCCAGGCCCTGCTGTCGCGGCCACGGCGTCGATGCGATCGAATGAAAGTCTGGCCTCTTCCATGGCTTTGAGGATGAGCCCGTCGAGATGCTCGATATGAGCGCGCGCGGCGATCTCCGGAACCACGCCGCCATAGGGCGCGTGCTCGGCCGTTTGCGATAGAACGATGTTAGAAAGGATTTCGCCACGGCCATCGCCACTCCGACGCACGACCGCCGCTGCGGTTTCGTCGCACGATGTTTCGATGCCGAGAATGTATGTTTCCAGAGGCATGGAATAAGCCGGTGAACCCTGCCATAAGTTGCGGGCCAAGCCTCTAACATCCGCTATCTCAGACAGCAAATGCCCAGATACCGAATCGGAACCCGCGGCTCGCCACTCGCCATGGCACAGGCTCGCGAAACCAGAGCGCGGCTATCCGTTGCACATGGTTTGCCCGAGGGCGAATTCGAGATCGTCGCGATCACGACGACCGGAGACCGTATCCGCGATAGGCCGCTTGCCGAAATCGGCGGCAAGGGACTCTTCACCAAGGAAATCGAAGAGGCGTTGCTAGAAGGCGCAATCGATCTCGCCGTTCACTCGATGAAGGATATGCCAGCGAAACTGCCAGACGGCCTCATCATCTCCGCCATTCTGCCGCGCGAAGATCCGCGCGACGCGTTCATCAGTCTCGCAGCACCCAATCTCGCGAGCCTTCGGCATGGCGCGGTGATCGGCTCGTCATCGGTGCGCCGCACCGCGCAGCTCTTGCGGCTCAGGCCCGATCTCGAAACCATCCAGTTTCGCGGCAATGTGGAGACGCGGCTGAAAAAACTTGCCGGCGGCGTGGCCGAGGCCACTTTCCTCGCCTGCGCCGGTCTCAACCGCCTCGGTTTCGCGGACAAGATCACCGAAGCCATGCCAACCGATATGATGCTGCCCGCCGTGGCCCAAGGCGCCATCGGCATCGAGATCAAGGAGAGCAATGCGCCAATCCACAGCCTCGTCGATGCCATCAACGACAAGACATCGGCCACCGCAATCGCCTGCGAGCGCGCATTTCTTTCCGCACTCGATGGCTCATGCCGAACCCCGCTCGCGGGCCATGCGGCACTCGATGGCAATGGCGTATCGTTTCGCGGCCATGCTTTGACTCTGGACGGTGTCCATTGCTTCGAAACTACCCGTAGCGGGACCATTGACGATGCTGCCCGCATGGGCAAGGAGGCCGGTGAAGAGGTGAAAGCGCGCGGCGGCTCGCTGATTGCGTTCTGATGAAACTGATCGTCACGCGGCCGGCGCAGGATGCAGGCACACTCGCCGCAGCGCTTCAAGCGCGTGGTCATCACGTCATTTCAATGCCGCTGCTTCGCATTGAAGCCAGAAAAGACGTAACGATCCCGGACAAACCCTATGCCGCGGTTCTCGCCACAAGCGCCAATGCAATCCGGTCACTCGCCACCCCACACGTTTTTCATCACCTGCCCTTATACGTTGTCGGACCGCAATCGCTTGCCGCCGCGAAGGCGGCCGGTTTCTCCAACGCCGAAGCGCATGGCGGCGACGTCGCCGGACTTGCACGATTTGTGGCAGAGAAACGCCTGCCACATTCGAAACGCCTTCTTTACTTGTCGGGAGCGGAAACATCGGGAGACCTCGCGGGGTCACTCAGAAAGAAGGGTTTTGAAGTGGAGCGGTGCATTATCTACGATGCTGTTCCAGTTGCAACGATCGATCGTGATGCGCTCGAGGGCGCGGATGGCGTGCTTCTCTATTCGCCGCGCACGGCTCGCATCTGGAACGATCTCGTTCCCGATACTGATGCCGCTTCCATGACCCACTTTTGCCTCTCCGCAAATGTCGCCAAGACCTTGCCCCAGTCGCGCCGCATTCTGGTAGCCGATAACCCCGACGAAGCCGCAATGCTGGCGCTGCTTGATCGGCGCACCTGAACCCGGTAGGCGAATCCGATGGCGAAGAAGAAACCCGAAACAGAAGACGATGCGGTAAAGCCGCAGGTGATCGACCTCGAAGCCGAGACGGTTGTTGTCGAGCCGGAAGCTGCGGTGGATGAACCCGTACCGCCGCCGCCTCCTCCGCTTGCGCGCAAGAAACGCAGCACTACTGGCTATTGGTTGCTTGCAGCGTTGCTGGCCGGCGCCGTGGGCGGCGGCTGGCTCTATCGCGATTACCTCTCGGCCTATTTCCCGGCATCTGTGACGACCGATCTGACCAATCGGATCGCCATCCTCGAAGCGCAGGTCAAAACCCAGAACGATCAGCTTTCGGGGATCGCCACGGCAGCGAGCGACTCGCAGACGAAGGCCGCAGCCGCGGAAAGTCTCGCCCGCGATGCGACCTCGCAGCTTCAGTCGGCTCTGGAAAACACCAAGTCCACTGGGGAGCGCTTCCAGAAACTCGAAGCCGATCTGGCCTCGGCGCGAACCGCCATCGAAGCCTTGCAGAAAATGCCGCAACCATCATCGTCAGGCGGAACAGCGCCACCGGACTCTGCGGCACTTTCCGCGCTCGCCGGACGGGTCGAGACTCTGGAAAAAGAACTGGCGAGTATGAAGAGCGCCAAGGCATCACCCGCTGCCATGGATACAGCAGCACTCTCGCAGGCCGCTGCCGATTTGAAAGCGAAGTTCGCGGCCGGCGCCGCCTACAAGACCGAGCTCGACCGCGTGGCGCGAATCGTTCCCGCCGCTGCCGGCCTCGATCAGCTCGGATCTTATTCCGAGTCCGGCATTCCGGGTGCTGCGGGCCTTGCCACTGAACTCCGCGCTCTCATTCCTTCGCTGCCAAAGCCGGATGCGGGTGAGGAGAGTGCGGTATCCGAAGGTTTCTGGTCGGCGCTCGGGTCCATCGTCACGGTGAGAAAGGTTGGCGAAGTGGATTGGCAAGCCGTTGCAGCCTCGTCGGCAATCCTCGCTCAAGAAAACAGACTCGCAGAAAGCATCTCCGTCATCGACACTGCCGAAGGTGCAAAGCCCGCGGGCCTCATGCAATGGCGCGACCGTGCCGCCGCCCGCCTTCGCCTTGAAGCTGCAGCAGCGGATTTCTCCGCCGCCATCGAACGCCAGCTCACCGCCGGAACCCAGCAATGATCCGCTTGCTCTGGCGCTTTGGGCTTCTCGTTCTCGCTGCGATTTTGTTTGCCTGGATGGCGGATCGCCCTGGCTCGCTCACCTTGCGCTGGCTCGACCGCGAAATCGAAACCTCACTTGTCGTGGCGCTCACGGGCGTGCTTCTTCTCATGGCGGCGCTGTGGTTTCTCTGGACGCTGTTTCGGCGTCTGTGGCGAAGCCCACGCACCGCGCGCGAATACTGGCGCTTCCGCAAGAGCCGGAAAGGTTATGAGTCACTCTCGCGCGGCATTGTTGCTGCGGGCGCCGGCGACTCGGCCGGGGCCAGCAAGCACGCCGGGATCGCCGCCTCTTCATTGACCGACGAACCGCTCGTCAATGTGCTGGCCGCCCAGGCAGCACAGCTTCGCGGCGACCGCAACGAAGTGCGCCGCATCTTCGCGGACATGGCCAAGTCGCCCGCGACAGAGGCGCTTGGCCTACGCGGCCTCTTCGCAGAAGCCCGTCAGGCAGGAGACATGACCGCCGCCATGGCTCATGCCGAACGCGCACTGAAACTCAATCCGCGCCTCGCCTGGGCCTCGACCGCGATGCTGCAACTGCAGTCGGGCCGCAAGGATTGGCAAGCCGCTGCGAACACGCTCGCCCAGCAGGCAAAATCAGGTCTCCTCAAGGACGGCGAGAGTGCACCCAAGCAGGCGGCCATGCTGGCAGCTCATGCACTTTCTCTCGAAGACAGCAACCGCAGTGCAGCGATCGACGCCGCGCTGAAGGCCCACAAGCTCGATCCGTCGCTGGTGCCTGCGGCACTTGTAGCCGCGCGGGTTCATATCGCCGACGGTTCCGCGCGCAGGGCTGCGAAAATCCTCCGCGCCACCTGGGCGCTCTCGCCGCACCCCGATATCGCCGCCGTGTTCGGCCATCAATCTCCGGGCGATGGTCCCGAAGCCCGCTTCGAAAAAATCCGCGATCTGGTGACGGAGAAACCGGGCGTCGAAGGCGACATCGCGCTCGCCATGGCGGCGGTGGCGGCGAAACGCTGGGACGTGGCGCGTGACGCGCTCTCCTCATACATCCGAGAGCGGCCACAGGAGCGCATCTGCGCACTAATGGCCGAAATCGAGGAAGCGTCGGGCGACAAAGGCCGCGCCCGCGAATGGCTCGCCCGCGCGCTGCGGGCGCCGCGCGATCCCATGTGGGTCTCGGACGGCGTGGCGTCTCCGCGCTGGACCCCGGTGTCTCCGGTCACGGGCGAGATCGTGCCATGCGAATGGAAAGTGCCGTTCGAAATGCTGGGTGAAACCGAACCCGAAGCTGCTCCCCAAACTCCTCCAGGGCCTGAAGCCACCGCCCCCGCCTTGATCGAAAAACCCCGCAAAGTCGAAGCCGCCCGCCCGCCCGACGATCCCGGCCTCCCTGCCGGTTGAAATCAACCCCGAAACCGTCTATCCCGCACTACGGTTAGCCGCTTTAGCTCAGCCGGTAGAGCACCGCATTCGTAATGCGGGGGTCGCGTGTTCGAGTCACGCAAGCGGCACCATTTTTCCTCTATAAATCAGATACTTATGAGAATCGCGATTTAGGGGATTCCCAGGTTGCAGGTATTGGGAAGCACCGGGGAAGCACCAATTGGCCACCGCGGAGATCCCCTTTGTTCGGCAAAACTCCTGCTGCAACTCCTTAACTTCACTCAAAGCGAATTTATTGTGAAAAGGCATCGCATTGGGGTCCCACTGCGACAATCAGCAACTCGCTGATTTGACCACCAAAATTTCGAAACAGTCGGGGGCCCCAATCGGCGCCAGTCGGCACCTCTTCCAAGTGCAAGAATAGCTATTTAAAACAACTGGTCACACGCGGTTTCCGGAGAGTCCCACTTCGGCGCTTTTCTACAAGGGTGTGAGCTGAGACACGGCCCAGAACTCGTAGAGGCCGTACGAAGGAGCGCTCGGGTTTACCTCCGTTTCATTGAGCGCGTTCCTCACGCTCGTCATCAGAGCATGGACCGCATGCTGTTTAGTCGCCTTGAATTCGCCGGTCAGGTCAAGGCCGGCACATCGGCGCTTTCAATCCGTCATCGTAAGCCGCTGCGCCGGCATCGAGTTCAATTGCCGCGTCAAGGAAATAGCGCATCAACTGAATGTGGCCGGAGTAATACCAACGGCTCTGAAGGCTGACTCATGGGGGATTCCCCTGCGGGCATTGTTCTGATTCATTTGGCGCGAGGAGGATTCGCGCCATGCCACCAGCTGTGACGTTGAGGACGGACTATTCTGCGAGGGAACTTCGCAATCTTGCGAAGCGGTCCCGGGACAACAACCAGAGCCGGCGGCTGTTGTCGCTGGCGGCGGTTGTCGAGGGAATGAGCCGCGAAGACGCGGCCCGGATCGGCGGCATGGATCGCCAGACGTTGCGCGACTGGGTTCACCGGTCCAATAAATCCGGCCCGGAGGGACTGCTGGATGCTTGGACCAGCGGTCCCACGCCACGCCTGACATCGGACCAGACAGCCGAACTCGCGGCCCTGGTCGAAACCGGGCCCAACAGGAAAGCCGATGGCGTGGTGCGCTGGCGGCGGATCGACCTCAAGCGGGCGATCAAGGAGCGCTTCGGCGTGGACTATCACGAACGGCATGTCGGAACGCTTCTGAAGAAGCTGGGCTTCTCGCACATCAGCGCGCGTCCGCGTCATCCCGGGCAGGATGCCGAGACCATCGTGGCTTTCAAAAAAACTTCGCGCGGACGCTGAACGCCCATCTCGCTGATCTGCCAGAAGCAACGCCGCTCGAAATCTGGTTCCAGGACGAAGCGCGTATCGGCCAGAAGAACGGCCTCGTCCGCCAGTGGGCCAGACGCGGGTCGAGACCTCGCCAACCGGCAGACCAACGCTATGAGAACGCCTATCTTTTTGGGGCCATCTGTCCGGCTCGCGGGACCGCTGCGGCACTCGCCTTGCCGTACGCCAACACTGCGGCCATGCAACTTCATCTCGACGAGATCGCCCGCCATGTCGCCAAGGGCGCCCACGCTGTCGTTCTGCTCGACCGCGCCGGCTGGCATACGACAGCCAATCTCGACATACCCGAAAACATCACGCCGATCCTGCTGCCATCGCGCGCGCCTGAACTGAACCCGGTCGAGAATATCTGGCAGTTCATGCGAGCCAACTGGCTCTCCAACCGTGTCTTCGACACTTACGAGGACATCATTGAAGCCGCCTGTGATGCCTGGCAAAAACTCACCGCCCAACCCGAAACCATCACTTCAATCGCTATGCGTGACTGGGCTCATGTCGGTCAAACCTCATGACCATTGGTATAATCCCAAACGTAGAGACCCGCCGTTCCATCGGGCCACAGAATTCGCTTCATTTCAGCAAACGCAGCGGCCTTGTCTGGGATGAATTTCAGCACAAGACCGCTAACAGCATAATCGAAGCTCGTACCTTCTAAGCGTTAGTTAGTTCGTTCGAATCGAACCGGGGGCGCCATTTCTTTGGTGAACGATCTTTCAGGGCGTCGCTGCTGATGTGATCGAGGAGA
This sequence comes from Aestuariivirga sp., assembly GCA_046160365.1. Taxonomy (GTDB): domain Bacteria; phylum Pseudomonadota; class Alphaproteobacteria; order Rhizobiales; family Aestuariivirgaceae; genus Aestuariivirga. The sequence continues at coordinate 6,784 of JBJXGL010000299.1, forward strand.
TGACTTCGCTTGCCTTTTTGAACTGTTCCTGCCGGTTTGTGATGCCGTGGCGGCGAGCGATCCAGCGGAAGTCAGTGTAGGCTGTCCACACTTGGCCCTTCGAATCCTGGAACACAAGAAGCCTGACTGGCCAGTCGAGCCCCGACTCCTGATTGGCACTGAGGAACTGTGTACCAAGCGGCGGATTTCCGAAGATCACCAGCGTCGAAGGCCTGATGTCGATGCCCGCTTCCTTCGCAAGCTTGGCCTGGTCGATCACATCGAAGAGCTTGATTCCCTTGGCGGCCACATCTTTCTTGATGCGCTCCACGGTTTCCTCGACGGAGTAAGCGCTCTTCTTGCGCACCACGCCATTGTCATGAGCCTCGGTCACCTGCGCGGTCATGGCAACGAGGGTGAACGCAACAACGGCGGTGGAAGTGAATGCGGCGATTCTGGCGGTCATGTTAAATCTCCGTGCGGGTTTGGCTTTGTGGGAGGATGCAGGACAAACGCGGTGGACTGAAATACCGGCTCGTCATGGATTCGATATGGACGCCTTATGGAGGAAAGACTCCCGCTCGGTGAGTCTGGTGGCGAGAACAACCGCGGCCGCAATCGCAACACCAATGACGGCAAGTGCTGCGTTCCATCCTACGCTATCGAAGGCGAAACCAACAATTAGGCTGCCGGCGAGGCCGCCCGCGTAATAGAAGGCGAGATAGATGCCGCCCGCAGCACCGCCATTCGCGCCCGCGGCGCGGCTCGCATATCCAGTTGCGGTGGCCTGTGCGAAAAACGTGCCAGCACCCACCAGCGTCAGCCCGATGAGCATGGGAACAAGCTGCGGAACCGACAGAAGCGGCAGCCCGATTGCGGCGAGACCGAGGGCGGAGATGATCGTGATCCGCGCGCCCAGGCGCTGCGCGACACGGCCGGCGAAGGGTGTTGTTAGGATCGATGGAATGAAGGTGAGATAAACGAGGCCAAGCTGCATCATCGTCAGGCCGATCTGCCCAGTCAGCACGAAGTTGACATAGGTGAAGATGCCGATGAACGAGAAGAGTATGATGAAACCGATTGCGAAGCAGGAAACAAGCTCCGGCCTTCTGAAGAGGTGGGACCAGGCCGCTCCCGACTTCGCGGTTGCTGCGGCCATGGGAGGTGTACGCCTCAGTGCAGCGTAAGCCAGGCAGGCACCTGCGACATTCAAGAGCGCGAAGAACCCGAAGTTGGAGCCAAGTCCGTAGTGGCTCGCGATTGCCGCCGACAAAAGCCTGCCGAACAGATTGCTGGCAACGTTGCCGGCGACGTAGGCCGCAAGTGCTGCGGCCGCTTCCTCGGCTGTGCAGTTTTCGGCGAGATAGGCAATGGTGAGCGAGAATGCGGCGGACATGAACGCGCCCTGCACGATCCGCAGCGCTGCGAATGCCGCAAGGTCCGGCATGAAAGCAAGAAGTGCGGTGGGAACGGCGAGAAGCAGAAGGCACAGGCTGACGCCAAGCCGGCGATTGATCTTGTGATTGAACCAGGCGACCGCAACACCCGCAAGCGCCATGCCAAGCGTACAGGCATTAACCGCGGGACCAATGACGGCGGGTTTGACGCCGTAGGACTGAGCAAGCGCCGGCAGCAACGCCTGCGTGGCGAAGAGATCGACCAGGGTCAAGAAACTGATCGTGGCGATTACCAGCAATCGAAGCGTTTGCATGTCAGCCAACCTGGTGATTCGGATTGAAAGCAGGTGGCGTCCCGGGGATTGGACGCCACCTGGTTAAGCCCGGCCTCTGTGCGGCTGGCCGGGAAAGCATCACATCATCTTGTCGTCTTTCGCCTCGACCTTGATGATGTCGGCGGAAAGAAGCTCGACGGGCGCGTTGCTTTCGTTCTTCCACCAGTGGGCAAATCCGGCGCCAAATTCCTGCGCCACTTCGCCTGCCTTGTGGACAATCGGGACTTCGCAGTTGGCGCGATGCTCGACGATTTCGCCCGAGAGCACGTAGATGTTCGCGGGCCTGACACTGTGTTCATGCCACGGCACAACGCCGCCCGGTGCGATCACGAGCTTGCGCATGCGCAGCATCTGATTGGTGAAATCGCCGCCCTTGGGCGTGAGGTCGATCGCGCCAATGACAGTATCGGTGACACCCACCGGCATGGTCTCGCCGGATGTGACGGCGCCTTCCTTCACCTTGTCTGCCGGGCATTCTCCGGCGGATGCGGCTCCGGCAAGAGTTGCAAGCGCAACCGCGGTGTATAGGCCTGTGATGGCCCAACGGCTTGTTCCAGTTTTTGTCGGCATTTCTCGATCTCCTGACGTTTGCCCGGCGCGGGGTGGCCCGGGGCTACATCTCGCAGAGTCGCCGATTGAGTGTACGAACTGAAATGCCGTGTGCCTCTCAAATCCATACACCGTGCGTATAACCGCTGACAGCTCCACGGGTCGCGGGCCCGGAAGCTGCCTGCCGGGCCTAGTTTTCAATCGATGAAGGATTCAGTCCTTGGCCACGCTGGCGATCGTTTCGGGGCGTCCATAGGGAAATTCGTGCAACACGATGCCATCGAGCGGATCGGTTTCGCCGGTCCAGGGAGCGCTTTCAATGGCATGCCGTGTGTGCGAAAGGCCCGCGTCCCATCTGGACCGGATGCCCGCGGGACTGAAGTCGACATCCTTTGTGTGGTCTTCATTGTCGATGCTCGGAACGAGCAGGCGAACCACATGCATCTGCGTGACGCATCCGTAACCCGCCAAGTCTTGTATCTCGGTGCTGTTGCGGATTTTCTCCGGAATGTGCTTGGCGAGATTCGTGATGACATGGCGCATACGGTGAATCTGCGCTTGCCGCGCAATGTGGTTGGCGACGCGGCTGGAATACTGGATGTCCTTGTGGCGGTGCAGGACCTCCCAGATCGTTTCCGGCTCGCCGCCCTTGGGATTCCAAAGGTGAACTGCGAATATCAGCGAGTTGCGGCGCGGATAATCGTCGAAGATAACCTCTGTTGGCGTATTCGAGAGAATTCCGCCATCCCAATAAAGTTCGCCGTCGATGCGAATGGCGGGGAATGCGGGCGGCAACGCGCCCGACGCCAGGATATGCTTCGGACCGATCTCGATAACGCGACTGTCGAAGTACTTCATTTCGCTGGTCCGCACGCGTGCGGCGCCAACCGTGAGGCGCGGCCTTGAGCTGTTGGCAATGGGGAATTCAACAAGTTCATTGAGCGTCTCTTCAAGCGGCGCGGTCGAGTAGAACCCGGCCTGATCGGCGCCAAGCTGAACATGCGGCCCGAAGAAAGCGCGTAAGTTTGGATCGAAGAAACCTGGTATGCCGCTGCTGAGGGTTTTCCAGTATGAAAGCGACTGGCTGATATGTTGCAGCATGAAGCCGGAATTCCAAACCGACTTATCGGCCATCCGCTGCCAGAATTCCTCCAGCCGCGCCATGCGGTTTTCGCGGCTATTGCCCGCAATCAAGCTGGCATTGATGGCGCCGATCGATGTGCCAATGATCCAGTCGGGTTCGATGCCGGCCTCATGAAGCGCTTGATAGACACCGGCCTGATACGCTCCGAGCGCGCCACCGCCCTGGAACACGAGGACGGTCTGTGCAGGCTTCGGCGCACTTGATACTGCGTTTGCCGTGGCGACCATCCGCTCTCCTTCCAGCAGACTCATGACTCGAGTCCAGCAAGTAGCTTACGTTCATTCTGCCAGCCTTGGCCGGCCGCGATAATGCAAGTGAGACCGTCTGTGCTGGTGCTGGTCATCGTCCATGTGCCTTTCTCGGATACGAAGATTTCAATGACCGCTTGCGCGCCGGCCAAGCCTATTCCCTCGCGGCCCTCTTGAAACTGCTGGCCGAGAAGTTCGGTCAGTTTTTCGTGCGGGCCGCACTGGCGAGCGGCAAAAGCAAAATGAAACGAGGCGAAGTAGGCTGCCAGGGCAACACTGGAAACGAAAAGAGTCCTCATCGGCGTATCTCCTGATCGAGCCGCCTCCATTCATGTGCGGCTTTCATGATGCAGGATGACACCTGATTGACTCCAATTGAAATGCCGCTTGAGTCTCGAAACGATAGTCACGCTCTATGATCTCACGCGGCGACATCGCAGCTCTCCGGATACTTGCTGGCCGGGAACGGAAACTCGCGCACGGCCTTGACGAAACTCGAAACCGCCGGCGATTGCCGCCGCCCGGACATGGTGACGAGGCATATGTTCCGCAACACCGGAGGGTCAATCACGGGGCGGGTTTCGATTCCGGGAATAAGCGCGCTGAACTCGGGAATGAAGCAAATGCCAAGCCCGCCGGCGATCATGTTCTGGATCCAGTCTTCCCGCTCGCTGGCATGGCAGGTCTGGAGGCCGGGACAACGGCGATCGCAGATCCGTGACAGATAGCCGTCGTACTCGCAATTGGCCCGCTGCAGATAGTTCTGGCCGTTGAGTTCATGGAAGGGAACTTCGTCCATCGCCGAGAAGCGGTGATTGGTCGGGAAAGCGATGACGTAGCGCTCGCTATATAGGGGAATAAGATCGAAGCGCTCCGGAAACCCTTCAGCGGACGCCATGATGGCGACATCGATATCGCCTGCGAAGAGTTTTTCGGCGAGCTCATCGGACCGGCCTTCGGTTATTTTCAGGCTGACGCCAGGAAAGCGGCCGCTGAAGTGGCCCAGCAGGCTTGTGAAGCGCGTTGGGCCGATCGTGCACATGATTCCGAGGTTGAAGTTTGCCTCTTCGAGCGTGAGGAATCGTTTGGCATCGCGTTTCACCAATCCGAGTTCGGCGATGATATTTTCGAAATGCGGCTTGAGCAGCATGCCAAGATCAGTGATGTGCGTAAGATTGCGCTCGCGGCGCAACAAGAGACCCCCCACTTCCTGCTCCAGCTGCTGAATCGCGCGGCTCAGAGCCGGTTGCGACACATTGCAGTTTTCGGCAGCTCTCGTGAAGTTAAGAGTCTCGCAAACTGCTAGGAAGTAGCGAAGGTGGTGAATGTCCATGTCGTCACTCCACTCTGCATTATGAGCCCGTAAACCAGCCGAAACTTTCAGGGGCCAGCGCCAGCTTGGCCCACGAGAGAATTTTTGCATGCACTGCCTCTAGCCTGCCGGTCATTTCCGGCGAAATGCCTAGTGCTCATGGATTTCATAGCGGCGCGGTATTTCCATCTTGCGGGCAAGCGGCGCAACTTGACCGGAAAACCGGCCTTCATGGAGAATCCGATGTTTGCTCAGGGAAAACCAAGCCTTGCCCTCGCCGCCGCGCAAAAGCCTACAAGGCCGGTGCTGCGGCCTCTGGAGGGCCGTGCCGCCATTGTCACTGGTTCAACCAGCGGTATCGGCTGGGGCATTGCCCGCGCCCTTGCCGAAGCCGGCGCCGCAGTGATGCTGAACGGCCTCAGTGACAAAACCGAAGCCGAACTCCTGCGCAGTTCGCTGTCGGATTCCTGCGATGTCGATGTCGGCTACAGCGATGCCGACATGTCCATGCCCCACGCCATCCGTTCGATGGCGGAAGCTGCGGCGGCGAGATTCGGCACGGTTGACATCGTCGTCAACAATGCCGGCATTCAGCATGTTTCGCCGCTCGAAAACTTCCCGCCGGAAAAGTGGGAGCAGATCATGGCGATCAACCTGTCTTCGGCATTTCACCTGGTGCGCGCGGTGTTCGCCGGCATGAAAGAGCGGAAGTTCGGGCGCATCGTGAACATCTCGTCAGCGCATGGCCTTGTCGCCTCACCGTTCAAGTCGGCCTATGTGGCAGCGAAGCACGGCATTGTCGGATTCACCAAAGTTGCGGCACTGGAAGGTGCGGAGGCGGGCGTTACCGCCAATGCAATTTGCCCCGGATATGTATGGACGCCGCTTGTCGAAAAGCAGATCGACGATCAGGCGAAATCGCACAATATTCCGCGTGATCAGGTGATCCGCGATGTGCTGCTGGTGAACCAGCCGAACAAGCGGTTTGCCACGGTGGAAGAGATCGGCGCCCTGACGGTATTTCTGTGCAGCGACATGGCCGCCTCCATCACCGGCACTGCAATTCCGGTAGATGGCGGATGGACAGCGCATTGACGGCATTGGGACTGCAATAGCCGTCAACGCACGCGCGCTTCCGCTGGCGCCGCCGAAGAATATTTCATTCACTGACGCAGTGAGCTGACCGCAGCCGCCTGATACTTCGGCCTGGTCTGAACAGCACGTGCTTAGGCGGGCGCGGCGTTCATCGACGACATCATTCAGCCGGCTAATACGGCGTCCCTATCGATTTCATGCGGAGAGAGCATTTCAGTTGCGGGCGCGCATTGGTCAGAATGTTTGCAGATGAAGCCGGAATGGCCCGTCCGCAAGCCAACACAATGATGGAGAATGTCATGACCAATACGAAAGCCCTCGTGAGCTCTGCGCTCGTCGCGCTCGCATCTCTCGCCGCAGCAGGTGCGCTCGCGGGCCCGGCCGACAAGCCAGCTTTCGAGTTCGAGAAGTGCTACGGCGTGGTTAAGGCCGGGCTCAACGACTGCGAGACTTCGACCCACTCTTGCGCCGGAACGTCGACCGCCGACAACCAGGGTGATTCGTGGATCTACGTCCCCGCCGGTACCTGCGCCAAGATCACCGGCGGCTCCAACGAACCCAAAGCCTCCTGACTCCGCAAGAGCTCGAGCCAGCCGTATCGAGGAGAGTTCCATGGCCACCCCCACCCGCATCTCCCCCCTGCCCACCGCTGCGGGCATTGGCCTTCGCACCCCTCATATGAGCGAAATCACGGAACAGCGTCCCTCGATCGGCTGGCTCGAAGTCCATGCCGAGAACTACATGAACCAAGGAGCCGCGGCCGCGCAGCTCGAAAAGATTCGCACCGACTATGCGCTGTCGGTTCACGGAGTCGGCCTTTCGCTTGGCTCGGCCCGCGGCATCGACCCATCTCACCTCGCGCGCCTGAAGGAAACCTGTGACCGGTTCCAACCGGCAATGGTGTCCGAACATGTGTCGTGGAGCGTTTGCGGCGGCATATATCTCAACGACCTCCTGCCTGTTCCCTTCGATGACGAGGCTCTGGCCGTTGTCGCCGCCAACATTTCGCGCACGCAGGATGCCCTGAAACGTCCGATCCTGATCGAGAATCTCTCAACCTATGTGGGCTTTGTCCGTTCCACCATGACGGAGCCGCAGTTTCTCACCGAACTCGTCAAACGTACGGGCTGCGGGTTGTTGCTCGACATCAACAATGTCTATGTATCCGCGCACAACGCGGGCTTTGACGCCGAAACTTATCTGGATGGTCTCCCAGGCGAGGCGATTGGCGAGATTCATCTTGCCGGTCACGCGGAGAACCAGACGCCAGAGGGGCCAATCCTGATCGATGCACATGGGTCCTGCGTCGCCCCGCAAGTATGGTCGCTGTATCGCAGGGCCATTGAGCGTTTTGGCAGGCGGCCGACACTCATCGAATGGGACTCCGATCTGCCGCCGCTTCCGGTTCTCCTCGGCGAGGCCATGTGGGCCGACCTTCTTGCCTCATCCGAGTGCTTCAACATGCAAACTGCAACAAATGCCACCGTTTCGGTCTGCGACCATCATCCCGCGTCAATACAAATGGCACAACTGGAGGAAAACCATGTCTGATCTCGAAACCTTGCAAAACCGGATGACGGCATCGATCCTGGGAGGACCGATTGAAGAGACCTCGCCGGAGCTCCATCACGGAGGACGTCTTTCAATCTTCCGCAACAACACATTCCTGTCACTCACGCGGTCCTTGATGACCACGTTTCCGGTGACGGTCCGTCTCGCTGACGAGCGATTCTTCGCTTACGCAGCACACGAGTTCATCTCGTTCCATCCGCCGGGCGAAGCGCGGCTTTCGGTTTATGGGCGGAACTTTCCTTCCTTTCTCGCGCGTTTCCCAGCCTGCCGCGGCTATCCGATCATCGCGGAGATGGCTGCATTCGAATGGGCGATACAGTCTTGCCTTAACGACACCGAACAGGAGGCCGCACCGATCTCGGCCATGAGATCGGCGCAGAACGGCGTTCTGACGCAAATCTCGCTTCAGCCGAATCTGCGTTTCATCGTTTCGCGCTGGCCGTTGATCGACATCTGGGCCGGACACAGAAATGTGGGCGAACCCAGCGCGATTCAATTCTCGCGGAGTCCATGCCGTGCTGCCATCCTGCGTTCTGGCGATGACATCCGATTCATTCCGCTGGATACCGCGCGCCTGGTGTTCTGGAAACTGCTTGCACGAGATGTTCCGCTTGAGGCAGCGGCGGCTCGCGCACTCGTGCGCGACCGGCTCTTCGATCTCGTTCGCGAGACGATGCTGTTGTTCCGCTGCGGGCTTGTGACCCGCGTTTCGACCACCCTTAACCCTGACTGAAGGATCCAACACATGGCAAGTACCACAACACTGCCGCGGGCGCGGGTGTTCTCGCCGCTCTCACTCTATCAGTCCTTCCTGGGATTGGCAGAATCCGTTCCCTTCTCGCTGATCCAACTCATCTCCCGACTTGCGATCGGCTATGTGTTCTGGAAGTCGGCCCAATCGAAGCTCGCGAGCTGGACCGTGACGGAGCAGCTCTTCGCCATGCAATATCAAGTGCCGCTGCTGCCGCCAGACATCGCAGCACCGCTCGCCACGGCCACTGAGCTTGTGGGGTCGATCCTGATCTTCCTGGGGCTGTTCACGCGGCTCGGCGCGCTGGCTCTGCTTGGCGTGGTTGCAGTCATCCAGCTTTTCGTATTTCCCGGCCACTGGGGCGAACACCTGCTCTGGGTAAGCGTGCTGCTGATGCTGGCCACGCGCGGCGCGGGCGTGTTCTCACTCGACCATTTGGCACAGAAGATGTTCGCGAAGTCCTCATCGTAAATGGCAAGGGCGCGCGTCGTTATCCTCGGGGCGGGCTTTGGCGGCCTGAACGCCGCCCTCGCCCTGAGGCGGGCGCCGGTCGATGTGACGCTGATCGATCAGCGGAACTATCACCTGTTCCAGCCTCTGCTCTACCAGGTCGCAACTGCCGCGCTTTCCCCGGCGCAAATTGCCACACCGATCCGAAAGATCTTCGCCGGCAAGTGCAATACCACTGTTCTCATGGACAAAGTGCTGGACGTGGACCTCGACGCATCGGCGGTTGTGACTGCTGGCCGCCGCATAACCTTTGACTATCTCATCGTTGCCACCGGTGCGCGGCATGCCTATTTCGGACATGAAAACTGGGAGAAGTTTGCCCCCGGTCTCAAGGAAGTCGACGAAGCGATCCACATCCGTAGGCGCGTATTGATCGCATTCGAGAGGGCTGAAGCGGCATGCAGCGAGGAAGACCGGCGAAAGCTATTGACCTTCGCAGTGGTCGGTGCTGGCCCTACTGGCGTTGAGTTGGCTGGCGCCATCGCAGAGCTTGCGCGCAAATCAATCGTCGGCGACTTTTCACACATCGATCCTTCGTCAGCGCGGATTGTACTTGTCGAGGCAGGTCCCCGGGCGTTGCCAAGCTTTCCGGACGAACTGTCGGCTTCGGCCGAGAATCAACTTCGGAAGCTTGGAGTGGAATTCATCAAAGGCGATGCCGTTACGGCTTGCGATGAGGCGGGCCTGGCGCTGGCGAGCGGAACCAAGATCGAAACTTCAACCATCATCTGGGCGGCCGGGGTTATGGCATCGCCGGCGGCGAAATGGCTAAAGGCCAAGTCCGACCGTGCGGGCCGCGTCGAAGTCAGCGCGCAGCTGAAACTTGAGGGCCGTTCAAACATCTTCGTGATTGGTGATACCGCTGCGGTGAAGGATGGCGCTGGCCGGCTTGTGCCCGGCGTTGCGCCTGCGGCAAAACAGATGGGCAGATATGTTGCCAAGGCAATCGTCGCGGAACTCAAGGGCGGCTCCAGCGATTCTTTTGTCTACAAGGACTACGGCAGCCTCGCCACCATCGGCCGAAAGGCAGCAGTCGCGGACTTCGGCCGTTTCAAGCTATCCGGGTTTTCAGCTTGGATCATGTGGAGCATCGTGCATCTCGGTTTTCTCATTGGTTTCCGCAACCGTTTCACCGTGATGCTCGATTGGGCCTGGGCCTATATCACCCACAACCGGGGTGCACGGCTGATCACCGGCAGCGACATGTAGAGCGTTCAGCTCTCGACCGCTGCCACCAGTTCGTCAATATCCATGCGCTTGCGGTAATCCGGGTCGACGAAGCGCGCCT
>JBJXGL010000300.1:0-23159 GCA_046160365.1 Aestuariivirga sp.
GTGGTGAGCAGGTTTACGGTGACGCCCGCCGTGGCCGTCGCATAGGAGACAATGTCGGTTCCGTTGCCGCCAAACATCCTGTCGTTGCCGGAGCCGCCATCGATGAAGTCGTCGCCATTCATGCCAGAAATTATGTCGTTGCCGGCAAGACCGAACAGGACGCTATTGTTGAAAAGGCCTGCCAGCACATCATTTCTGGCGCTGCCCACTGGATTGAGTTCCGGAGGAGGTCCGCCAGGCGCTGCACCTGTCACGTCCCATTTGAAGTCAGTGATGACGGCGCCGCTGGACTGCTTGGTGATAATGTCGAGGTAGTCGAAGGTCAGATGGAGCAGATAGCCACCGCCAGAGGTATCGCTCACATTGCCCACATGCACGCCGCCGAGGACGAGATCATAGACCGCTGCGCTGACGCCTTTGGCATCAAGGCCAACCCCTTCAATCGCGATGCCAGGCAGCACCTTGCCTGAGGCAGCGTATTCAAGAAACCTTGTGAGGCCACGGTCGCTCGAGACCACGATGTCCACGCCGTCGTACTGCGCCTTGCCGCCAGCTGAATTCGAAACGCGGAAGGTGAAGCCGTCAATATCGAACCATCCGCCATGCGCCTTGTCGGATGACGCGCCATTCATATTGTCGACGAGCATGAAGTAATTGTTGGGCGAACCAAAATTCAGGCTTCCGGCCGGGGCGGCCGAGTCCACTTTCGCTGGCGAATTTGCAACCAGATCCCATCCGAAAACCTCGCCGCCTGTATAGGCCCCCGTATTGCTGAACTTGAACTGGGTGAGTTCGATCGCAGAAAAGGCGAACTTCACCTGAAGCCCGGGGCCAGATGGATCAAAGAGATCGATGATTTTCGCATTGGCAAGATCGATATTGTAGGTGAGCTGGCCAAGCGAATTGGTGCCATGCAAGGTCAGCAGCTTGTGCGCTGCGCCTTCGCTAACCGCCTTGGTGAAATCCGCGAAGGCTGCATCACTCGAGAATTGCACGGTGAGATCGGAGAACTGGGCCTTACCGCCCGCGGAATTCGTAATGCCGAGGTCAAAACCGTCGACGTCCAGCCATCCCTTGTGCTTGTCGTTGACCGAATCTCCCTTGAAGCCGTCAATGGCGATGAAGAAGTCCGATGCCCCCGCCGCCCACGATGACGCGCTGGCCGGTGTGAGCGTGGGGATCGACACTTCGTTCGTGGCCGTGAGGAGGTTCCAGCTTGCCGAAAGCGGTGTTTTTGTGCCGCTGGTTGTCAGGCCATTGGTATCGATCTTGATCTGATCGAAGTCGAATTCCACCACATAACCCAGTCCCGTGTTCTCGGAAATGGAAGTTACCTGGACTCCGGCGGCCGTGAGATCATAAACCGGCGTACTTGTACCGCCAGCCGCGCTGACGCCTTCAATCTTGATGCCCTGGATAATTTTTCCGCTTGCTGCAAAAAGCATCAGATTGGTGAGTGCGGCCTGACTTTCAACAACAACTGTAAGATCGGAGAAAACGGATTTGCCCGCGCCCGCACCTCCTGGAGTAGCCGAATTATCAATGTCGATATTGAAGTCGAGAATATTGAACCAGTTGGCGTGACCTTTATCCGTCGCGCCTCCACTCATTCCGTGAACAAGCATGAAGTAGTCAGTCGACCCTACTGATCCGGTACTCCCGGAGGGAGCCACGGGAGCGACGTCAACGGGGCTATTGGTCGACAGGTCCCATCCGAAGGTGGGATTGGTAACGAGCGTGCCGGTGGGTGTCGTACCTTTGGTTCCAACCTCGATCTGCTTATAAGCGAGTTCGACGCCCAGCCCCTGTGCGCCAAAGTCATTTATGGAACTGACAATGACTTCCGCGAGGTTCAATTCGAAGATTGTCTGGTTGAGTGAGTTCACCCCGTGAATGGTCGCGCCGGCAAAAATCTTTCCGCTGGCGGCGCCGGAGAACAGCGGGACGAAACCCGTCTCGCTGGATAGAACGAAATTCACCGGAGAAAAATCCGCCTTCCCGCCGAATGAGGAGTCAATGTTGTAGTTGACAGCCGAGATTTCGATCCACTTTTCATGGCCCTTGAATACCCCATCCCCCGCGACATCGGATAGCGCGAGGAAATACCGGCTTGGCGTACTGGTCGGGGAGGATGTGCTCGACGGAGCAAGCGTTGGCATTGCTACGCCCGGCGTCTGCGTTGTCAAGTCATAGGACGACACCAGAAATTTCGAGGAAATCGAATCGAAGACTTTCGTCTCGACCAGGTCGTAGCGAAAGGTGACGAAATAGCCGGAATCCTCGCTGTCCATTATGTTGACGATGTCGATATTGCCGATCGTGAGATCGTAAACGGCAGAACTGCCGAAGTCGCTGAAATCGACCCCTTCGATTCGCGCGCCCTTGATAAACTTTCCGCTCGCAGCCAGGTTCAGCAGCGAGGTCAGGCCCGTGTCACTCGACATCTCGACCGTAATGGTATTGAACTGAGGCGCGCCAAATCCGCTGGCGATGTCGCCGGGTCTCGAGACATCGAAGTTGAAGTTTGCGATTTCGAACCAGCCCTTGTGAGTCTTGTCCAAGGAATCGCCATTCTGGCCGTCGATGAGAAAGAAGAATTGATCAGCCGCTGCTACAGCTGTCGTGCCGGTGCCGGGAGTGAATGGCCCGAACTGGCCTGAGGGCTGGTTGGTTGTAACGTCCCAGTTGAACTGAGACTCGGAATAGAGCTTGCCGAACTCGTCCGCAAAATTCGTTTCCAGATCGATCTGGGAATAGGCGATGTCGACGGCAAATCCGCCGAACGGGAGATCGACAATCTGAGTGATCTGGGCGTTGGCGAGATCCAGCGTGTAGATCTTGTTGCTAAGTGGGTCGGTCGACTCGAGTGTCATTCCGTCCAGCGTCGTGCCGCTGGTCAGGTAGTCCATCATCTTGGTCAGCGCGGCATCGCTTGAGAACGTGAGCCTTAGAGGGCTGAAATCCGCCTTGGTCGCTGGCGCCGTGTCGACGTTGAAGTCGAATGTTTCGACGTTGAACCACGATTTGTGGCCCTTATCCAGGGAATCACCCGAGAAACCGGGAATAGACAGAAACAATGACATCGCACGTCCCTCAGATCAGACCCCCGCAGGGAGACTAACGCAACTCAAGGCTTTGGGACAGGAGGATTTGCGCCGTTAACCGCGATTGTTTCAGCGTTACGCCACGCCAAGGTGCTTGTAGGACGGCAATCTGTGGCCGGAGAAATCCGCGATCGCGGTGTTGATGCCCACAAGTTGATCGCCGGAATTCGCCACTTCTCCCTTTTGCGTCAACTTCATCCCGAGTTTGTTCATCCGCTCCACAATGACCTTGGCATCGAGAGGCTGTTTTTGCGCCGCCATGGACATGAAGAGCTGGTCAACCCGCGGTACCGCAATCCCGTTTCCCGCGACCGGCGAAGCCAGAGTCTGCGCCTCAAGGCCCAATGAACTCATGAGAACCGCGCGGTTGAACTTCGCCGTGCTTTGCTGGCGCGCCTTGTCGTCCTCCGAAGGAAGCGTCGGGATCAGACGCCCGGACGCCGCCAAGACCATGACGGATTGGAACACGCCCTGAAAACCGCCCGCCTTTGGACCGACAGAGTCGAGCAACTCGCCAAGCAGCGCCGTTCCCTTGCTCAAGCGTTCGAGAATGGCGGCATAGACTTCTCCCGCGAGCAAAACTCCGCCCGCCGGAAAATTGATCTGGGCCGGCGCGTCGCTGCCCACCGGTACTTTCGCCAGCCGCACCTTGCGCAACATCTCGGTGCGCTCGTTGTTGCCAAGCTGGCGCGCGCCCCTGCTGAAGAGATCTCGGCGGAAGCGCTGGTTGCGGAAGTAATCGCGGATGGTTTCGCGCGCCGCGCCGTCTTTCAGCGTCGCCAGCATGGCTTGCTGCTCCTTGCCGAAGCAGAGCTGGTCGATATGTTCGAGAATGTCGCTGGAACAGGCGAAGCCAAGTTTCGCCGCACGCAGATCGGCCGCGACATCAGAAAAGTAGAATGGCTGCCAATCGCCGTTGAAGTACTCATGAAGCAGATAGTTGCGCGACAGCTTGGAGAGATAATCGAGATTGGCGCTGGCGGCCGGATTGACTTTGAAATAGCCGGCTTCAAGCTGCCGCATCTTTACGGCCAGTTCGATAGCTTCGTTCACGTCCGAAATGTCGATCTCGGACTTGTGCCGCTGGCTTTCGACAAAGAGCTGGCGCAAGGGGCCAATCGGCGCCCAGCCTGGCATGGCGTTGTAGCTGATATAGACAATGCCGCCGGGCTTGAGACGTGAGTAGACAAAAGACGCAATGGCTTCCCGGTTCTCGCGCGATATCCACGACCACACGCCGTGCAGCGCGATGTAATCGAACATGGGCAGATCGGTCGACCCAAGTTCCGCGAAGCTCTTTTCGAGGAATGCGACGTTTTGGATCTGAGCCGTCGCCTTGAGTTGATTGGCGCCCGCGACATGCGCCGGGTTGAAATCGACGCCCACGAAAGAGCCCTTGGGATTGGCGGCGGCAAGCAGTGCCGTACTGAACCCTTGCCCGCAGCCAAGTTCGCAATAAGCGAAGTTCTGAGAGAGATCGGGAGGGTTGACCCCCTTCAGCAACAGGGCAAGGTTCTGCGATGCAGGCGACAGGAACGGATAGAAATGGGTGGTGTATTCGGTACTCGTGACGTAACCATCCGACCAGTCGGACATCTCATGCTCCTTGCGACCCGCGCGCAAATTGGCCGATGCCGCCCAATTGCGCAAGCACCGGTTAAAGCCCGGTCTCCGGTTGGATTTTCGTTCCGTCCGAAAAGCGCGAGAAACGGAATGGGTGGGGATCGGCACAGGGTGCAGCACCCGTCACGATATCCGCCATGAGTTTTCCCGCGCCTGGCCCGATGCCGAAGCCATGACCCGAGAACCCGGTGGCAAGATGGAAGCCCGGGACGCTGTCCACCTCCGAGATCACTGGCACGGTGTCAGGTGTCGCATCGATAGCCCCGGCCCAGGTTTCGGCCACGGTCATGGATCGAAAGGCCGGATACCAATCGAACAGGCTGATCTTCGCTTCCTCCAGCGTTGCCGACGAAGGCTTGGGATCGAGAATGCGCACGGCCTCGAAAGGAGTAGTCTCATCCAGCGACCAGCGCCGCTTCAGAGCGATCTCCTCGAAGAAACGTTTGCCAAAGCGGAGTTGCAGCTTCTTCCAACTCAACCTCAGTGCCGGAAGGAAGTCGAAGAACAGCCGGAAACTGTCGGGCACGATATCTGCAGTGGACACCGCCGAATGGGTGACAGTGAAGCCGCCGTCCTGGCGCTTGCGGAACGAGAATTTCGCGCCGAGGCAACTTCGTGTCAGGCCAATGTCGAGCGGCGCGGTGCGCATGACGGAGTTGATCACAGCAAGCTGCGGAAGCCTCACGCCCTCGTTGTGGCAGAAGCGCCGCGACCATGCGCCACCCGCCAGCACCGCCGCATCGCAGGCGATCTCGCCCTTCTCGGTGACAACGCCAGTCACGCGGCCCGCGCTGCGTGAAAGACCGCGCGCGGCGCATCCAGTCAAAATCGTAACGCCCTTCGATTGCGCGTGACGCGCGATCAGCGGAACGGCCTTGAAAGGTTCGGCTCGTCCATCGTCCGGTGTGTAGAGCGCGCCCTTCCAAGGCTTTGCGGCGCCAGGCTGTAGCTCTGCTGCCTCCTTGGCGCTTACGAGACGTGAGCTGAGCCCATTGGGCTTGCCATGCTTCGACATCCAGGTCTCGCGATGCGCGACGTCGGCATCGCTCTCACATAGGTAGAGTATGCCACACTCCGTGAAGCCCGTGTCCGCGCCGATGCGCTCATTCATCCGCCGCCATTCGCCGAGCGCCACCTTGATCAATGGAATCTCGCGATGATCGCGGCCCATCTGGCGGCACCAGCCCCAGTTCCGGCTCGATTGTTCAGCGCCGATCAGTCCCTTTTCGACCACGGTGACGGAAACACCGCGCTCGGCAAGTTCCAGCGCCGTCATGATGCCGCCAATGCCGCCGCCGATCACCACGACGTCGCTTCGCTTCGGCAGCGAAGGACTCGACTCGACTGGCTCAAGACCGGGCAACGCTCCAATCATGCGGCGGCGGCCTGCGGATGAAGCGGCTTTGCCCGCCGCGCGAAGAGCCAGACGGCGATCGCGAAGTTCAGAAGGTTCCAAATAATGCCATGCACAAAGGCCAATCTGTAGGAGCCCGTGTAGTCGAAAATCTCCCCCGACAGCCATCCGCCCAGCGCCATGCCGATCACGGTGGCCGTAAGCACAAGGCTGATGCGCCAGCCTGCTTCGCGCGCCGGAAAGTAGTCGCGCACGATCAGCGCATAGCTCGGCACAATCCCGCCTTGCGCCAGTCCGAACAGCGCCGAAACGACATAGAGCGAGACCAGGCCATCGAAGGGAATGTAGAACAAGAGCGCCAGCCCTTGCAGGAACGATCCAATGATGAGCGTGCCGGTACCGCCGATCTTGTCGGCGACGAAGCCCGAAGCCAGTCGGCTCACGACGCCGAAGCCCAGCATGAGCGAGAGCATCTCCGCTCCCCGCGCAGCGCCAAAACCAAGATCGCCGCAATATGCCACGATATGCACCTGCGGCATCGCCATGGCGACACAGCAGGCAAGTCCCGCCAGCACCAGCAGGCCTTGCAACGCAGGTGTTCCGGTAAACGGTGTGGAAGCCCGCGCCGCTGCCGGTGTCGGATGATCTTCAAGCGAAGCGCGCCTTCGCAACAGCAGCGACAAGGGCAGCATGGTGACAAGCACAAGAATGCCCAACCCCGTATAGGCCATACGCCAGCCGTATTCCTCGATGCCCCAGGTCAGGATTGGCGGCCAGATCGTCCCGGCAAGGTAGTTTCCGCTCGCAACGATTCCAATCGCAATTCCGCGCCGCTTGCGGAACCACAGCGAGACATCGGCAACGAGCGGCCCAAACGTCGTAGCGCAACCGAGAAAGCCGATAAGTCCCGCTTGTGCCGCCACGAACAGCCAATAGTTGGGCGCCGCCGCCGCCGCGAAAAAACCGAGTCCCAAGATAGCAGAGCCGGCGAACATTGGCGCGGCGATGCCGTAGCGGTCGGCAAAGCGGCCCATGACCAGGCCACCGGCCGCGAAGCCGATCATCGTCGCGGTGTAGGGAAGCGATGCCCCGCTGCGGTCGATGCCGAAGCCCGCTTGAATGGCGGGAAGCGCCACGACTGCCGCCCACAGGCCAATGCCGCCAATGGTCGCCAGCGCCAGCGACACGCCAAGCCGCCACCACGAGTAACTGCTGTCCTGAATATCTGTCATGGGGCCTTCTGCCATCCCCACCCGCCGCCAATCAACAGCGGCCCGCGCATGGCAGGGTTACTCGGCTTTCGTCACCTTGTAGCCCGCTTGGCGCAGCAGTTCGACCACACCTTCTTTGCCCGGCAGATGCAAGGCGCCAACCGCGATGAAGGCGTTACCCGCATCGATATGGGCGCGCGCCCTCTCGGCCATAATGTGGTTGCGCTTGAGGATCAGGCCCTGCTCGATCTCGCGCCCAATCCTCGCGAATTCACCGGCCTCGAACTCCGGCCACAGCACCTTGGCAAGCGGCATGAAGGCCGCCACTTTCGAGTCAAGATAGAGATCGATCAGGGTTTGCAGGAGATCTTCGCTGTAACCGCCAAGCTCCGCAACAGCCACCAGCTGCTTCGCCTGATCTTCCAGCGCGATGCCGGACATGATGCTAAGTTGCTCTTCGAGCGTCTCGAGTCCCTTGACCGGAACACCGGCATCGACGGCGATCCGCGCCAGCCTCTCGTCGAATGAAGGAAATCCGGCCAACTGCCGCTGCGTTTCGCACATCGGCATCGACAGCATCGTCACCACCACCCAGGGCTGATAGGCGAAGATCGCATCGGCCTGTCCGCCGGCGAGCGAGGGATGGTTGCGGATGGCGGCTTCCTTGTCGTCGGGCACAATATCCCACAGCGATTGACCCGGCGGCATGGCCATGAAGCGTGCCTGCAAGAACGACTTCACCATCATCCTGTTCTTGTCGGCCACCTCTTCGAGCTCGAACACCGCGACGCTTGCGGAGGTGATGCGCTCATTGAGCCGCGAGGCCAATCCGCTCAAACGTCCGTCGGTCACATGCGCCGTGCCGACGAGCCATGACGCAGCCTCTCCGCTCGCGGGCTCCACCTTCCAAATTAGCGAGTCATGATTGGGAGTTGCGTCGGCTTCCTGCAAAACCGATTCAGCTTTGGCGGCATCCTTTTTCCGAAGCTCATCGAGGAGATTTTTGCCGCCGCACATGGGCGGATCAGTCTGCGCGAGTCCGGCAGCGGCAGGCACAAGCAGAAACAAAAGCGCCAGGAAGATTCGGATCATCGCCGTCACGCCCTCGGATGCGCCTTTTGATATTGTTCGAGGAGGTGGGCGCGGTTGACCTCCGTGTAGACTTGCGTGGTGGAAAGGCTGGCATGGCCCAGCAGTTCCTGGATCACGCGCAGGTCCGCGCCATTGCCAAGGAGATGCGTGGCGAAAGAATGGCGGAGCGCATGCGGCGTGGCCGAGTCCGGAAGCCCGAGCGCGCCGCGCATGCGTTCGATCAAGAGCTGCACGATGCGGGGCGAGAGCGGCCCGCCCTTCGCGCCCCGGAACAGCGGCTGATCGGCAGCAAGCGGATAAGGGCAAAGCTCGGCGTAGCGCGCCATCGCCGCACGCGCTTGTGGGAGGACTGGAACCAATCGAGTCTTGTTGCCCTTGCCCGTCACACGCAAAGGATCAGCTTCGGATTGGCGAAGCGTCAGTCCGGTCGCTTCCGAAATGCGCAGGCCACACGCATAGAGCAGTGTCAGCACCGCACTGTCGCGCGCGACGATCCACGCTTCGGTCTCGTCCGCAACCAAGGCATCGTTCGCCGCAAGCTTTCGCGCCGACTCGATGCTCAGAGGCTTCGGCACCGAATGAGGTATCTTCGGGGATTGCAGCGCCGAGACCGCCGCATTGGAGAAATGTCCGTTCCGCTCCGCATAACGGAAGAAGCTGCGGATGGCGGAAAGCTGCCTGGCTAACGACCGGCTCTGCGCACCACCGTTCCTACGCCTCGCCATGAAAGCCCGGAAATCGGAGGCCGTAAGTTCGCCGAGTTCGGAATCCGTTGCCGGAGCACCCAGATGCTCGCTCAGGAACGCCCCGAACTGCGAAATATCGCGCGCATAAGCTTCAAGCGTCTTCGCCGCTAAACGCCGCTCGGACTTGAGCGACGCGAGCCAGCGCCGCGTCACGTCCGCCGCAGTGCCCGAAAACCCGAATGTCGCGATCTCCGCCATGAGGGCGAACGCTAGATTGCTTTGGTTTACGAGTTATGACTGCACGGCCGGCTCGGCGAAATGCGTGACCTGCGGGAAGGGATCGTAGAAGTGATGCAGCAGCGCCTTCCACTCCGCATAGCGCTGCGACCCACGAAATCCCTTCTCATGGGCTTCGACATTTTCCCACCGCACAAGGAGCAAATACCGGTTCGCAATCTCGATGCAAGGCCGCACCTCAAGCCCCAGGAATCCCGGCGTCGCCGAAATGAGCGGCAGAGCTTTGACAAGTGCAGCTTCGAAAGTGGCCCCCTGCCCCGGCTTCACATCGAGCAGTGCATGCTCGAGGATCACAGGATCGATTGCCCGGTTTTTTTCCAGTCCGCCATGAACATCTCGATGCCCTTGTCGGTCAGCGGATGTTTGACGAGGCTCTTGAGAACCGCTGGCGGAACCGTGGCCACATCGGCGCCGATCAGCGCCACTTGCTTGACATGCAGCGGTGTCCGCACCGATGCCGCGAGAATCTCCGTGGCGAAATCGTAGTTGTCGTAGATGATGCGAATTTCCTGGATCAATTCCGTGCCGTCCAAGTGAATGTCATCAAGCCGCCCGAGGAACGGCGAAATAAACGTCGCCCCCGCCTTCGCCGCCAGCAATGCCTGATTGGCGCTGAAGCACAAAGTTACGTTCATCATCGTGCCTTCGGAGGAGAGCGCCTTGCAGGCCTTGAGCCCGTCGATGGTAAGCGGAACTTTCACCGCTACATTCTTGGCGATCTTGCGCAGAAGCTTGCCTTCCTTGATCATGCCCTCGGCATCGAGCGCGGTGACCTCAGCACTCACTGGCCCCGGAACGATGCTGCAGATTTCGGCGATCACTTCCTTGAACTCGCGCCCCGACTTGGCGATGAGCGATGGGTTGGTGGTCACTCCATCGAGCAGGCCCATATCGGCCAACTCTTTGATTTCCTTGATATCCGCGGTATCAACGAAGAATTTCATGGGTCTGTCCTCGCTTGCATTGGGGTGAATTATGGCGCTGTCATAGAACACGCCAACGCCCGTGTGAATTACGCAGTTCTCAGGCCGCGTCCGCCGCGCGGGGATCGCAGCCGCAAATTTTCTGCGCCTCGTCGCACAGCATATCGAAGATCAGTTCTGTCCCGCCTCGGTTGATCCTCTGCCCATCGATGCTGTGACAAGGCCGCACAAAACGCAGGCTGTTGGTCAGGAAGACGCTGTCGGCGCTCAGCAACTCCTCCGGCTTGATCCTCCGTTCCGCCATATCGAAGCCGATACCCGAAGCCATATCGAGCACGCGCCGCCTCACAATGCCGGGCAGCACGCCGCAATCGAGCGAAGGGGTCGCCAGTTCCCGGCCCTTCGCGACAAATATGTTGCAGATGGTCGAACACGCCACGTGACCCCGGGAATCGAGCATCAACGCATCTTCGTTGCCGAGCCTCGCCGCCTCGCGCGCCGCCGCGATTGCATCGATATAGGAGAGCGTCTTGTAGCGCGACGATGGCGCCGTCTCGTTGCGGCGGATCGACGATGTCGAAAGCGCGACCGCCGTTCCAAGCGCGCCGGCGCGGCGCGGCTTCAGTGTCACGAGAATGTTCGGCGTTCCACCCGCTTGCGCGAAGGGGCCGGAGAGTGCTCCGCGCGTGACTGTTACTCGCAACACGCCATGCCGCAATCCGCCATTCTTCAATACATGGGTGATGCCGACCCGCACCTTGTTGCTGTCGAAGTTTATGCCCAACGCCTCGCCCGTTTGCGAAAGCCGCGTGAGATGCGATTCGAGATAAAGAGCCACGCCATTAAAGGCCGCGATGGTCTCGAAAATGCCATCGCCCAGCAGAAGCCCACGGTCGTCAACCGGAAGCGGCAGTTCGGCTTCGAGTGGCGCGCCGTTCAGCCACGTTGCGCTCATGTGACGAGGTTCAGGAAGTTTCGCAGCATGTGATAGCCGTGCTCGGTCATTATCGATTCGGGATGGAACTGTACACCGAAGGTTGCGTGCTCGCGATGCCTCAGTCCCATGATTTCCCCATCATGGCTCCGCGCCGTCACCACGAGCGGCGATTGTGGCAAGGGCTCGGTGACGATGAGCGAGTGATAGCGCCCCGCGCTGAAATTCTCTGGCACGCCTGAGAAAATACCCTGCCTATCGTGGGTGATCTCGGACGAGTCGCCATGCATCGGCCGCTTCGCCCGCACGACGTTCGCGCCGAACACCTGACCGATGCATTGATGTCCAAGGCAGATGCCGAGAATGGGTTTCTTGCCCGAATAGGCCCGCACGATCTCGTTCGATTGCCCCGCCTCGCGTGGGGTGCAGGGTCCGGGCGAAATGACAATAGCGTTAGAGTCAAGATCATGGGCCGAGACCTGATCGTTGCGCACCACGCCCGTCTCGGCGCCAAGCTCGGTGAAGTAGCGCGCGATGTTGTGGACGAAGCTGTCGTAGTTGTCGACGATCAGGATCAAGTGGCGAAGGCCTCCATGATGCGGGCGACTTTTGCAATTGTCTCGTCATACTCCTCAGCAGGATTGGACCAGGCCGTGATGCCGCCGCCGCCATGGATCTGCGCCACACCATCGGAGAACTGCACGGTGCGGATCGCAATGTTAAGGTCCATGTGGCCGCTGAAACCGAGCCATCCAATCGATCCGCAATACACGCCGCGCGGTTTCCGCTCGATCTCCTCGATGATTTCCATGGCGCGGATTTTTGGAGCACCCGTGATTGACCCTCCCGGAAACGCCGCCGAAATCAAATCGCCCGCCGTCTTTCCATCGCGAATTTCCGCGGTGACGACCGATGTGAGGTGATGCACCGAGGCATAAGTCTCAAGCCCGCACAGCACCGGCACGCGCACCGTGCAGGGCTTCGCAACACGGCTCAGATCGTTGCGCAGGAGATCGACGATCATAACATTCTCGGCGCGGTCCTTGCGGCTTGACGTCAGCTCCGCGATCAAGGCGGCATCGCGCGAAGGATCCGCGTCGCGCCGCCGCGTGCCCTTGATCGGCCGCGCTTCGATGGTCTTGCCATCGAAATTGAACAGCCGCTCCGGCGAGCTCGATACGATCTTGAGCGGCCCGCAATCGAGATAGGCCGCGAACGGCGCCGGATTGCGATCACGCAGGTGGCGGTAGAAAGAAAAGGCATCGAACTCGTGCGGGATGCCCGCCGAAAAACACTGCGCGATATTGGCCTGAAAGATGTCGCCGTCAAGAATGTATTCGATCGTGCGGACAACCGCTTTCTCGAAATCGGACCTTGCGAAGTTCGATGTCCAATCGGCAATGTTCCGCAGCCCCAATGGTAGAGGCTTCCGCGCGACGAGCGCTTCCATTTCGTCGGCGCGCTCTGCTGCGCGCTTCCGCCGTTTTGCTTCGTCGCGTTCCGGCCGCCCAGTCGAAATCAGAAACGCCCGTTCCTGCATGTGATCGAAGGCAATCACCGCGTCGTAGAGATGAAGCTGCACTTCGGGGATCGCAATTGGCGCTTGGGAGAGTTTCGCGCCAGGCTCCAATCGCTTTCCAAACTCGTAAGCGAAGTATCCCGCGAACCCTCCCTGAAATGGCGGAAGTCCCGTCACATGTGGCATGCGATGTTCGGCGAGCAATCGATCAATCACACCAAGCGCAACCCCATCTGCTTCTCTGCCATCAATGCTGACGCGCCCATCGCGCACTTCAAGAGTCATCACCGGATTGCATGTGAGAAACGAATATCGCCCCAGATGCTCCTGCCGGAGCGCGCTTTCGAACAGCGTTACGTGGCGCTGATCCCTGATCCGCTGCGCCATGGCAGCCGGTTCGCGGTAGACGACTTCGCGGATCTCCGGCGCTGTCTCCTGTGGCAGGGCGAAATTCATGGCGCCGATATAGGGCTGGCCTCTCCAGCCGTCCAAGTCTATTCCGGCCCCATGGCGGCCGATTCCACCATTGCCGATGTCCTTCTGCCGCTGGCGCTCGAAGGCCCTTACTCCTACCGCGTGCCGGAGGGGATGATGCTGAGGCCCGGCGACTACGTCGAAGTGCCGCTTGGGCCCCGCTCTCACATCGGCACTGTTTGGGGGATGAACGGCAAGGCCCCGGAATCCGCCAAACTCCGCGATGTCACCCAACGGTTCGACATGCCGCCGATGACCGATCTGCACCGGAAATTCGTCAACTGGATCGCGAACTACTACGTCGAACCCGTTGGAAATATTCTACGTTTGGTGATCCGCGCGCCCGGCGCTTTCGAGGGCGAACGCCAGCAGATGGGTTATGTGGCAAGCGGGACACAGCCCGCCCGCATGACACCCCAGCGTCAGAAAGTTCTCGATGTCGCCGCCGAAGGCTTCGCCATGCGCGGGCCGGAATTGGCCGAAGCCGCAGGCGTGGGGGCGAGCGTCATCAAGGCCATGGTGAAAGAGGGCGCCCTCAGACCCGTGGCCATTCCCGTGTCGAAGCCCTTCGCCGCCCCCGATCCTGCCGCAGGCGGCCTTTCGCTGTCCCGAGAACAGCAGCGCGCCGCGGCGGAGCTTCGCGCCATGGTCGCCACGCGCAGCCACAAGGTGGCGCTTCTCGATGGCGTCACCGGTTCCGGAAAAACCGAAGTCTATTTCGAAGCCATCGCCGCAACGCTCGCTGCCGGAAAACAAGTGCTGCTGCTGCTCCCCGAAATAGCGCTCACCCAAACCTTCATCACCCGCGTCGAATCCCGTTTCGGCGCCGAGCCCGCGCAATGGCATTCCGATGTCCGCCCGCGCGAACGCGAGCGCGTGTGGCGCGGCGTCACCACGGGGGAAGCGAGGATTGTCGTCGGCGCGCGCTCGGCGCTGTTTCTGCCATGGAAAAATTTGGGCCTCATCGTCGTCGATGAAGAGCACGAAGGCGCCTACAAGCAGGAAGAAGGTGTGACCTATCACGCCCGCGACATGGCCGTGCTTTACGGATCGCTTGGCCAGTTTCCGGTGATCCTCTCATCCGCCACGCCTTCGCTCGAAAGCCTCGTCAATGTCGACCGCGGCCGCTACCAGCTTGTGAAGCTCAACGACCGCCATGGCCGCGCCGAGTTGCCTGAGATCGGCTTGATCGACATGCGGACCGTGAAGCTTGAACCGGGAAGCTGGCTCTCGCCCGAACTCCGCGGCGAAGTCGAGAAGACGCTGCAATCCGGCGATCAGGCGCTGCTCTTCCTCAATCGCCGCGGTTATGCGCCGCTCACATTATGCCGCGCCTGCGGTTATCGACTCCTTTGCCCCAACTGCGATGCGGCCTTGACCGAACACCGTTTCCGCAAACAGTTGATGTGCCATCATTGCGGTCACATGGAGCCGGCGCGCGAAGACTGCCCAAGCTGCCATGAAACCGGAAAGCTCGTGCCCGTCGGCCCCGGCATCGAACGCTTGTCCGAAGAAGCCGCGCGCATTTTCCCCGAAGCGCGGATCGCCATTCTCTCGAGCGACCTCGCACGCGGCACGCTGCTCCGCGATGCCATCCGCGATGTGGCCAAGGGCGAATACAATCTGGTGATCGGCACGCAGCTCGTCGCCAAGGGCCATCACTTCCCGCATCTGACACTCGTCGGCGTGGTCGATGCCGATCTCGCACTCGAATCGAGCGATCCGCGCGGCGGCGAACGTACATGGGCCTTGATGGCGCAGGTCGCGGGCCGTGCCGGCCGCGGCGAAAAACCGGGCCGCGCGCTCATACAGACTTATCTCCCCGGCCACGCACTCATGCAGGCGCTGAAGAAAGGCGATCGCGACGGTTTTCTCAATCAGGAGAAATCGATCCGCGAAGGCGCCGGTCTCCCACCCTTTGGCCGCCTCGCTGCCGTGATCGTCTCTGGTGCCGATGCCAACGAAACCGAACGTTTCGCCAGAGCCCTCGCCCGCGCCGCCCCTCTTGCGGAAAAAATCGCGCTCCTCGGACCCGCTCCCGCCCCCTTCGCGCTATTACGCGGCCGCCACCGCTGGCGCTTCCTCCTGAAGGCCCCGCGCGAAGCCAACGTCCAGGCTTACTTGCGCGAATGGCTCTCGCCATGGAAGCCCAAAGGCTCGCTGCGGATCGAAATCGACGTCGACCCGTATAGCTTCCTCTGACGCTATTTGGAGAAGCGCCACTCGATCCTGTTTCTGTAAACCTCCCCCGGCCTCAGAACCGCACTCGGAAAATTCGCATGCGTTGACGCATCTGGAAAATTCTGGGGCTCGATGGCGATGGCCTGATATTGCTTCAAAGGCCCGGCTTTGCCCGGCATCGTCTCGTTCCAATGCAACGCAGTGTACATCTGCATGCCGCATTCGGTGGTCGAAACGTCCATGCGCCGCCCTGAATTGGGATCGCGCAATGTGAGGCCCCGTTTCATCTCACCGCGCGTGCCGTCAAGCGCCCAGCAATTGTCATAAGGCTCGCCGACACGCCGCAACTTGCGGAAATCCCAGCGTGTGTCATCGACTTTTCTAATCTCGCCCGAAGGCAACAGCAGCTCGTTCAGCGGCAGAAAGGAACCGCCATCGATCTGCATCTCGTGATCGAATGCATTGCCGCTGTCCGACAGATTCCAGTATGCGTGGTTGGTCAGATTGATGACTGTTGGCTTTGTCGTCCTTGATTCAAGATCGAGCGACAACACGTTGTCTTTCAACGAATAAGTCGCTGTCGATTCCAGCGCACCCGGAAAACCCTGGTCGCCATCGGGCGAGGAAATCGAGAACCGGATCGCCTCGCCATGCTTCTCCGCCGTCCAGCGGCGGATGGCGAAATTGTCCGGCCCGCCATGAAGCTGATGCTCGCCCATGTTGGGAACAAGCTTGTGCTTCACCCCATCAATTTCGAACCGCGCCTTGGTAATCCGCCCCGCATGCCGCCCGCACACCGCCCCCGCCGTCCAGTCGCCAGCAAGCAGTTGTTCATCCGTCCCGCCACCTGCCACGCAATCGTGCCCATCGAACACAACCGACATCAACCGCGCCCCGAGGGTGGAGAAGCGGACAGTGATAAATTTGTTGGCGAGTTCCAAGCTTCATCCCTTCTCAGCTTTCCACACCCCTTGTGGGGAGGGGAAACTCAATGATTATCCCTCGGTATCCCCTTCACCTTGGCGATCCGCTGGAATTTTACCGCGCCCTTCATCACCATTCCATGCGAAAGCTGGTCCACTTCCTTGCGGAAGATTTCCTGCCATGGCGTTTGCGACTCGGGCACCTTGTAGCCGCCGTCTTTCTCCAGTGCCGCGCGCCGCTTCTTCAATTCCTCATCGGACACCAGCATGTCGCACGTGCCCTTGTTGAGATCGATCCGCACCTTGTCGCCGTTCTTCAACAGCGCCAGCCCGCCGCCCGCCGCCGCTTCCGGCGATGCATTTAGAATCGACGGCGAACCCGAAGTCCCCGATTGCCGCCCATCGCCCACGCAAGGCAGCGAGCGCACATTCTTCTCGAGCAGATAGTTGGGCGCGCGCATGTTGACCACTTCCGCCGCCCCCGGATAGCCAAGCGGCCCCACGCCGCGAATGAACAGCACCGTATTCTCGTCGATCCCCAATTTCGGATCGTCGATCTTTGCGTGATAGTCCTCGGGCCCATCGAACACGATGGCCTTCGCTTCGAATGCGTTCGGGCTCTTGGGATCGGAGAGATAGCGTTGACGGAACTCCTCAGAGATGACACTCGTCTTCATGATCGCCGAGTCGAACAGATTGCCCGACAGCATCTTGAAGCCAGCCTGTTTTTTGATCGGCTCGTCGAAGGACTTGATCACCTTGCGGTTCCACGAGAACTTGCCCTTGTTGTTCTCGCCAATGGTCTTGCCGTTCGCGGTGATGCAGTCCTCGTGAATGCGCCCCGCCTTGATCAACTCCGCCACCACCGCAGGAACGCCGCCGGCGCGATGATAATCCTCGCCCAGATATTCGCCGGCCGGCTGCAAATTTACCAAAAGCGGCAGATCGTAGCCCACCTTCTCCCAATCCTTCACATCGAGCTCGACGCCCAGATGCCGCGCGATGGCATTCAGATGATTGGGCGCATTGGTGGAGCCACCAATCGCGGTGTTGACGGCAATTGCATTCTCGAACGCCTTGCGCGTCATGATTTTCGATGGAGTCAGATCCTCATGCACCATCTCGACGATGCGCTTGCCGGTCTCGTAAGCAATCTGCCCGCGCTCGCGGTAGGGTGCTGGAATCGCCGCATTGAACGGCAGCGACATGCCAAGCGCCTCGGTCAGCGAATTCATCGTCGTCGCCGTGCCCATGGTGTTGCAGAAACCAGTCGATGGCGCGGACGAAGCCACAAGATCGACGAAGCCTTCGTAGTCGAGTTCGCCCGTCGCCAGCTTCTCGCGTGCCAGCCACACGATGGTGCCGGAGCCGGTGCGCTGCCCCTTGTAATCGCCATTGAGCATCGGTCCCGATGACAGCGCAATCGCGGGAATATCCACCGTCGCTGCCGCCATCAAACACGCGGGCGTGGTCTTGTCGCAGCCAACCGTCAGCACCACGCCGTCGATCGGATAGCCGTAGAGCACTTCGACAAGCGAGAGGTAAGCAAGGTTCCGGTCAAGCGAAGCTGTTGGCCGCTTTCCGGTTTCCTGAATCGGATGGATCGGAAACTCCATCGGAATGCCACCTGCCGCCGTGATGCCATCCCTGACCCGCTTGGCCAGCTCCACATGCGCACGGTTGCAGGGCGAAAGATCGGAGCCCGTCTGCGCGATGCCGATGATCGGCTTGCCGCCCTGCAGCTCTTTCCGCGTGAAGCCGTAGTTCAGATAGCGCTCGAGATAAAGCGCCGTCATGTCGGCGTTACCCGGATTGTCGAACCAGTTCTGGGAACGGAATTTCAGCGGTTTCTTATTGTCTGCCATGGCCTGCCCTCGCTTTTGTATGACAATAGCGCGAGGCAGCGCCTGCGGCAATCAGCCGTTGAAAGGCGTGCAAGCCTGCCCCGCGACCGGCGCATCCGCCGCAAGCAGCGCGCCCTCGATCTTGCGCGCATGGCCGCTCAAACCCTGCCGCGCAGAGGTCACATACAGCGTCTTCAACTCCGGCCCGCCAAAAACACAGGACGTCGTGTTGATCGTCGGAGTTTCGATGATCTCGTCCACCTTGCCCCGCGGCGTGATGCGGATGATGCAGGAGCCGCTCCAGCGCGCATTCCACAAGAAGCCTTCCGCATCGATGGCCGAACCGTCTGCATAACCCCGCTCATGCGGCCCAAAATGAACCCGCTGATTGGCGATCTCGCCCGTCGCCGCATCCCAGTCGAAGGCCCAGATCGTGTTCTTCATCGTATCCGCGAAAAACATCCGCGCACGGGCCACATCCCAGCACAGCGTATTGGAAACGCCGATCCGCTCCATCACACAAGCGCTTCGCCCATCCGCCTCGATGCGGTTGAGCGTGCCCGAACTCCGCTCGATCGGCAGGTCGTCGCCATTCGGCCCGATATTGTTCTGCATGGTGCCGAGCCACAGCCGCCCGGAAGGATCGGTCCGCGTTTCGTTGGACCGGTTGACCGGATTGGGGTCGATCTCCTTCCACTTCTCGAAGACGCCAGTTTTGGGATCGAGAAACGAAAGCCCCGACTTGTGCGCCACGATGTACCCGCCTTTGGCCCGGGGAATGATTGCGGACACCGGCTCCTTCATCGCCCACGACCGCAAAGCGCCTGTCGCTGGCGTAAACTCGTGCGCCATCCCCGCCACGATATCGGTGAACGTGAGCCGCCCTGAGGCCCCATCCCAATGCGGCCCCTCCCCCAGCTGAAATCGCGTGTCAAGAACAGGTTCGAATCTCATGAGTTGCGACGTAAGAGGCCAAGCCCCACGCGGTCAAGCCCGGCGAGAAGCATCGTCAACCGAACTTTCTCACAGGCAGCGGCGGCACCGGCTCGACATCGAGCCGCAAATGCCAATAGGACCATGACCGCGCATCGATGATCCCCGGCGGCGCATTCTTCAAAGCCTCCCGCAAATCAGCGTCCGACAGATACCGCCGCAGCACCGTCATGTCCTCGAACGTCGCATAGGCAAAGGCATAAGCCGCAAACCGCACCGGATCGGAGAGAGCCTTCGAGGGCGGTTCGAACCAGATCGTCCGCCGCGCGAGGTCTTCGGTTTCGGCATTGAGGGGAATTGAATCAATCATGCTGTGCCAGAATTTCGGCGAGTGGCGGAAGCCGGTCAAGCTCGACAGATTTTACAGCAAGCAACAGCCGGTTCTTAACAATCTCCGGCAAAGCCTGTACGTCTCCATCGCCAAAGTAACTCAATGCCTTGAGAGCATTCTGCGGACTGAACGCCGGGCCATAGATCGCTTGCGCACAGACAATGGCGCCGCCGAGCCCCATTTTCGTAAGGCGCAAGATAGCATCGACATCAAGATAGTCCTTGCTCTCGCCTCTCATTTGAATGACCGACAACTTTGTGCCCGCGAGATCGGGTAGGCCCGCAATCCGCATATCATTGTCCGGCGCAGCGCGCGATGCTGCGAGCCGCTTGAGGCGTGGAACGCCGAAGAACGAGAGTCTGACAGGCCCATTGCGGTCCACGAGACACGTCAGCGTAGAGGGCTGGCTCTGAAGGACCACGGCGCCTGCGAGAAATCCGATTCTGCCGATGAGCTGCTGTCCGTCAAACTCGTTGTCTCCGAAGAAATCGAAATCTATGGATTCCCTGTGGCCCAGATGCAGCGCGAGCGCCGTCCCGCCATAGAGCACAAACTCATCAGGCACGGCGCGAAGCTCAGGCCAAAGGCGCCTCTGCGGCTCTGGTAGGATGTCGATGCGCGGCTCGAAGTGGGACGGCATGAGGAAGCACTACCATTGGCAAGTGTCAGCCGCCACGTTTCAAAATTTGACCATTTGAACAAATTCTGCCATCCTCGCTCAAATCCGAAAACAGCTGCAAGGAGGAAGCGGCGATGGCGAAAGTGGCAGGACCCGATATCCGGGCGAAGCGCTTGGCCCCTACGGACTACGCGGCGAATTTTGCCGATCTGCATCCGCCGCTCGACACCCATGAGGCGCTGGTCGAAAGCGATCGCTGCTATTTCTGTTACGATGCACCCTGTCAGCAGGCCTGCCCCACCGGCATCGACATTCCGATGTTCATCCGCGAGATCAATGCCGGGAACCCCAAGGGCGCCGCCAAAACCATTTTCGACGAGAACATCCTGGGCGGCATGTGCGCGCGTGTCTGCCCTACCGAAACGCTCTGCGAAGAAGCCTGCGTGCGCGAGGCCGCCGAAGGCCAACCGGTCAAGATCGGCCAGCTCCAGCGCTACGCCACCGACACGCTGATGGCCACCGGAAAACAGCCCTACATCCGCGCCGCCTCCACAGGGAAACGCATTGCCGTCGTCGGCGCCGGGCCAGCGGGCCTCGCTTGTGCCCACCGTCTTGCCATGCATGGTCACGATGTCACGATCTTCGAAGCGAAGAAGAAGCCCGGCGGCCTCAACGAATTCGGCATCGCAAGCTACAAGACGGTGAACGGCTTCGCGCAGAAGGAAGTGGACTACATCATCTCGATCGGCGGCATTACGATCAAGAACGGCAAACCCCTCAGCAAAAATCTAACTCTCGATCAACTCCGCAATGACTACGACGCCGTATTCCTCGGCATGGGCCTGCAAGGCGTCAACGCACTCGGCGCAAAACACGAAGACGCCGATGGCGTTGATGACGCCGTGGACTACATTTCGGATCTCCGCCAAGCCAGCGATCTGTCGAAACTCAAAGTCGGCCGCCGGATTGTTGTGATCGGCGGCGGCATGACTGCCATCGATGTCGCCGTGCAATCGAAGCTCCTCGGCGCGGAAGACGTGACGATCCTCTATCGCCGCGGGCAGGACCAGATGAAAGCCAGCGAATACGAGCAGGAACTGGCGCAAACCAAGGGTGTCAAGATCAAGCACTGGGTCATGCCGAAAAAAGTAATCGCCAAAAACGGCACGGCGACTGGCCTCGAATGCGAATACACCGAGGACAAGAAGGGCAAGCTGACGGGCACTGGCGAAACCTTCAAGCTCGAAGCCGACATGATCTTCAAAGCCATCGGCCAGACTTTCATCGCCACGCCCCTAGGCGGACTTCTCGAACTCGATCACGGCCGCATCAAGATTGATGCCGGCCGCCGCACCTCCCTCAAAGGTGTCTGGGCCGGCGGCGATTGTGCCGCAGGCGGCCAGGACCTCACAGTCGCCGCCGTCGAGGACGGCAAACGCGCCGCCGAAAGCATCCACTCGTTTTTGACACCTGACACCTGACACCTGGAGCCTGACCATGGCTGACCTTCGCACCAACTTCGCCGGCATCAAGTCGCCCAATCCCTTTTGGCTCGCCTCGGCGCCGCCCACCGACAAGGAATACAACGTGGTACGCGCCTTCAAGGCGGGCTGGGGCGGCGTTGTTTGGAAGACGCTGGGCGAAGAGGGCCCGCCCATCGTGAACGTCAGTGGCCCACGTTATGGCGTCGTCCACGGCGCCGACCGCCGCCTGCTCGGCCTCAACAACATCGAACTCATTACTGATCGCCCGCTCGAAGTGAACCTGCGCGAGATCAAGAAGGTGAAGCGCGAGTGGCCCGATCGCGCCATGGTCGTTTCCCTCATGGTGCCTTGCCAGGAAGAGCCGTGGAAAAAGATTCTGAAAGAGGTCGAAGGCACGGAAGCCGATGGCGTCGAACTCAATTTCGGCTGCCCGCATGGCATGAGCGAACGCGGCATGGGTTCCGCAGTCGGCCAGGTTCCCGAATACATCGAAATGGTGGCCCGCTGGTGCAAACAGCACACAAGGATGCCGGTGATCGTCAAGCTCACCCCCAACATCACCGACATCCGCCGCCCGGCAAACGCCGCCAAACAAGGCGGTGCTGATGCCGTGTCGCTGATCAACACCATCAACTCGATCACCGCGATCGATCTCGACAATTTCGCGCCGCAGCCGACGATTGACGGAAAAGGCAGCCATGGCGGTTACTGCGGCCCCGCCGTACGCCCCATCGCGCTCAGCATGGTTTCCGAAATCGCCCGCAACAAGGAAACCCGGGGCCTGCCCATCTCCGGTATCGGCGGCATCACCACCTGGCGCGATGCGGCGGAGTTCATTGCCCTCTCATGCGGCACCGTTCAGGTCTGCACGGCGGCCATGGCTTATGGCTTCCGCATCGTCCAGGAAATGGCGAGCGGCCTTTCCAACTGGATGGACGAGAAAGGCTATCGCACCATCGATGACTTCCGCAGCCTCGCCGTGCCTAACGTCACCGACTGGCAATACCTCAATCTCAACTATGTCACCAAGGCGCGCATCGATCAGGACCTCTGCATCAAGTGCGGCCGCTGTTACGCCGCCTGCGAAGACACCTCGCACCAGGCGATCTCGGCCACCAAGAACGGCAAGCGCCACTTCGAGGTGATCGACGAGGAATGTGTTGCCTGCAATCTCTGCGTCAACGTCTGCCCAGTCGATGGCTGCATCACCATGGAGCGGCTCACCGCTGGCACGGACCCGCGCACCGGCAAAGACATCAACCCGGCCTACGCCAACTGGACCACGCACCCGAATAATCCAATGTCATTGAAAGCGGCGGAGTGAGTTTCATAAACTGAGTCCGGCACAGGATGTAATTATCTGAGATTAAACCAGAATTCGTCATTCTGGCGAACGCCAGAATCCATGGATCCGAACTCGTCTTTTACGTCACGCCTCGACCCAACCATTCCCCCTAGTTTGATCCAGGACAAGGGCGCACTATGTTTCCTATGGAAGAAGTGCAACGGAAGGAGCCCATGTCATGGCCTACAAGACCATCCTCGTTTGCCTCAATGAAATCTCCCG
>JBJXGL010000301.1:0-7669 GCA_046160365.1 Aestuariivirga sp.
AGGAGGAGCTGCTCGACGATATCTGCAACGACGTCCTCGGATATGGCCCGCTCGAGCCGCTACTCGCTCGCGACGACATCGCCGACATCATGGTCAACGGGTCCGGAACGACCTACATCGAGGTCAGAGGCAAGATCCAGAAGACCGGCATCCGCTTCCGCGACAATCAGCAACTGCTCAACATCTGCCAGCGAATCGTCAGCCAGATCGGCAGGCGTGTCGACGAATCCTCGCCGATCTGCGATGCACGTCTGCCGGACGGATCCCGCGTCAACGTCATCGTTCCGCCGCTCGCGATCGACGGCCCTGCCCTCACCATCCGCAAATTCAAGAAGGACAAGCTCACCCTCGACCAGCTCGTCAAATTCGGCACGATCACGCCGGAAGGCGCCACCATCCTGCAAATCATCGGCCGTTGCCGCGTGAACACCATCGTATCCGGCGGCACCGGCTCGGTAAAAACCACGCTGCTCAACTGCCTGACCAATTACATCGACGACGACGAGCGCATCATCACCTGCGAGGATGCCGCCGAGTTGCAACTGCAGCAGCCCCACACGGTGCGGCTGGAGACCCGCCCCCCGAATCTCGAGGGTGAAGGCCAGATCACCATGCGCGATCTGGTCAAGAACTGCCTGCGTATGCGTCCCGAGCGCATCATCGTCGGCGAGGTGCGCGGACCGGAAGCCTTCGACCTGCTGCAGGCCATGAACACGGGCCACGACGGCTCGATGGGAACGCTCCACGCCAACAGCCCGCGCGAAGGGCTCTCCCGTCTCGAATCCATGATCACTATGGGCGGCTTCTCTCTGCCGTCCAAGACCATCAAGGAAATGATCACCGGTTCGATCGACGTGATCGTGCAGGCCGCGCGCCTTCGTGACGGTTCGCGCCGCATCACCCACATCACCGAAGTCGTCGGCATGGAAGGCGATGTGGTCATCACCCAGGATCTCTTCGTCTACGAGATTCAGGGCGAGGACGCGAACGGCAAGATCATCGGCCGCCACCGCTCGACCGGCATTGCGCGCCCGCACTTCTGGGACCGTGCGCGCTACTACAATGAAGAGCGCCGCCTGGCGGATGCGCTGGAGCGGGCGGAAACGCACAACAACGTCGACTGAACCGGCGGTTTGAAAGGCTGACGGATTATGGATTTCTTCGGCGAAGACCTCACGCAAGTGGCCTTCATCTTCATGGTCGCCGTGGCCGTGGGCGGAGTGGCGTTCGCGCTGCTGCAGCCGATGTTCTCAAACCAGGCCTCCACCAGGCGTGTCAAGGCGGTGACCGAGGGCGGCAAGAGCCAAGGGCCGCAGAAAATGTCGCTGCGCGCGCGCCTCATGGCCGACGCCAAGGACGGCCGCCGCAAGCAGATTCAGGAAAGCCTGAAGCAGATCGAGGAACGCGAGAAGCAGCGCAAGAAGCGCCTCACGCTTCGCGCGCTCATTTCGCAGGCGGGCCTCGATATTCCGGTCCGCGTCTACTGGATCGCCTCGGCTGTTGCGGGCATCGTGGCGGCCGTCGCGATCTTTCTCACCGGGCTTCCGTGGTATGTTGCCCCGGCTGCGGGCTTTGCCGGATTTCTCGGCCTGCCGCGCTGGATTCTTGGCTTCTTGCGCACCCGCCGCCAAAATGTGTTTTTGAACGACTTCGCAGACGCCATCGATGTCATGGTCCGCGGTCTCAAGGCCGGCCTCCCCGTGACCGATGCCATGAAGGTGATCGCGGCCGAATCCGGCCCGCCGGTCGGTCCGGAATTCGTCGAAGTCGTGGAAGGCCAGCGAGTCGGCATCACGCTCGACCAAGGATTCGAGCGCATGTACGAGCGCATGCCGCTATCCGAGGTGAACTTCCTTGCCATCGTGATGGCCATTCAGTCGAAGACTGGCGGCAACTTGTCCGAAGCGCTCAACAACCTCTCCAAGGTGCTGCGTGACCGCAAGAAGATGAAAGCGAAAATCCGCGCGGTGAGCCAGGAAGCCAAGTCCTCCGCCGCCATCATCGGGGCGCTTCCCTTCGTCATCATGCTGGCGCTTACCATCCTGAACCCCGACTATCTCGATCCATTGTTCTTCACCAACACCGGCAACATCATGTTGTTGGGCTGCGGCCTGTGGATGGGCACCGGCGTGCTGGTGATGCGCAAGATGATCAATTTCCAGGTTTGACGGGGAGCGGCGCCGATGATCGACATGCTTTCAGCCCTGCTCCAAGTCGAGATGGTGTTCACTATCCTCGTGGGCTTCGCGGTTTTCGGAACGGTTCTCTCGGTCGCCGCTCCCTACTTCCAGTCGGATACGCTTCAGTCCCGCATGAAGGCCCTGTCGGTCGAGCGCGACAAGCTTCGCGCCCAGCAGAAGGCGGCTCTTGCCGCGGCCAGCGACAATAAGCTGCGCGACAAGAAGAAGACGGGCCTCATCCCGCAGCTCGTCGAGGCGCTCAACCTGCACAAGCTATTCGAAGCGGAAGCGTCGCGCGATCTGCTCCGCCAGGCGGGCATGCGCAGCGAGCGCCATCTGGTGACTTTCCTCGCAATCCGCCTTATAGCGCCAATCGTTGTGGGCGCGGTTGTGTTCATCTACGCCTCGACCATGTTCGCGGACCGGCTGACGCCGCCGATGCGGATCGCCGCCACTATGGGCGGCCTCTTGGCCGGTTTTTATCTGCCGTCGGTTTATCTCAGGAACCTCATCACCCGCCGCCAGGAGTCGATCAAGCGCGCCTGGTCGGATGCCCTCGACCTGCTTCTGATCTGCGTCGAGTCCGGCATGTCGATCGAACCCGCCATGCAGCGCGTCGCCCGCGAAATCGGAAGCCAGTCAGTGCCGCTGGCGGAAGAAATGACTTTGACGGTGGCCGAGCTCTCCTATTTGCAGGACCGCCGCAAGGCCTTCGACAACCTCGGCAAGCGCACCGGCCTGATGACCGTGAAGTCGGTCGTTACCAGCTTGATCCAGTCGGAACGCTACGGCACACCTCTCGGCACGGCGTTGCGCGTGCTCGCCCAGGAAAACCGCGACATGCGCATGTCGGAAGCCGAGAAGAAGGCCGCCGCCCTGCCGCCCAAACTGACCGTGCCGATGATCCTGTTCTTCCTGCCGGTGATCTTCGTGATCATCCTCGGCCCGTCGATCATCATGGTAATGAAGCTCGAGTGAGGCTGCGCACCAGCAGAGAAGAAAAAACGCCGCGGAAATTTCCGCGGCGTTTGTGTTTGCAGGTTCACCCCAGGCCGCTTTGCGGGAGAGCTCACCGCGCGGCGGCGGGGGTGGGTCGTGCAATTTTGACACCCCCACCCCGTCACGCCTTGCGACATGACTTCACGCGAAGCGGAAGGGATGAAGGGCAGCGGGTCAGCCCGAATTACGAAAGATTTGACATCGTCGCAGACTTGATATGTCCGCATCGCACTCAATTGCTGAAGCCGAGTTCCAGCACCCAACTTGGCCGCTAAGGGCCAATAGTGATCCTGGCTGTGAGGGGCGCGAAATCCGATTCCACGGTCCGTGTTGAAAGGATTGCGGACTACGACGCCAGTTTCCGCCAAGCCATGAGATCGCGGCGGCGCTATCAATAGACAGAGTTCGCTTGACAGACATACCAACTAGTTGGTATTGTGATGAAGAAACCGGAGACCCCAAGATGGTGAGACCAGGCACGGCGCGGAACAAGCTTCTGGAGGCGGCGTTCTCGGTTGTCCGGGCCAAGGGATATGCAGGGACAACGGTAGATGATCTTTGCGCCGAAGCGGGCGTGACCAAGGGAGCGTTCTTCCACCATTTCAAGACCAAGGACGATCTCGCAGTGGCAGCAGCCGAGCACTGGTCGGAGATGACGGGCGGGCT
Source organism: Aestuariivirga sp. (assembly GCA_046160365.1). Taxonomy (GTDB): domain Bacteria; phylum Pseudomonadota; class Alphaproteobacteria; order Rhizobiales; family Aestuariivirgaceae; genus Aestuariivirga. The sequence continues at coordinate 3,846 of JBJXGL010000301.1, forward strand.
GTTCGCTGCCGCACCCTATCACACTCATGCCGACCCGCTGGATCGCGTGCTCGGCTATCTCGATTTCCGGAAGGAGCTTCTTCGGGGCGAGGTTAGAGACTTCACCTGCCTCGTCGGTACGATGGTGCAGGAAGCTTTTGACACAGCGCCTGCAATCCGGTCGGCATGCGACGCCACAATCTCTGCTCATGCTGCAAAACTCGAGGCTGACATAGCGGATGCAGTGAAGGCGCGAGGCATCAAAGCGAATTGGACGCCTGCGAGCTTGGCGCTGCACACGCAGGCGGTGCTGCAGGGCGCATTCATTTTAGCCAAGGCGAAGGGCGGTCCAGAGATTGCCGCTGATAGCATCGATCACCTGCGCCGCTACATCGAGCTGCTTTTTGTACCACTGGAGAAACGACCATGACCGACAATCACCCACACACACCAAGCGCCATTGGCCTGCCACCGGTCGTTGACCTCGGCGCCTGGCAACGTTCGCTCGATGAGCTCCGCCAACGCGAAAAAGCCGCGACGCGCGAATTGGATGCCGTCGCTGCCGCTCGGCGCCGGTTACCGATGGTGCAACTCGGCGACTACACCCTCGTCAGCGAAGATGGCCACCCGATCCGCCTGTCAGACATCTTCGACGGCAAACGCCAGTTAATCACTTACCATCACATGTGGAGCCCCGGTGCCGAATGGCAATGCCCCGGCTGCACTGGGTTCACCAGTCAATTCACCCGTCTCGAGTTTCTCGACGCCTACGACGCCCGCTTCGTCGTCATCACCCCTGGCACGATCGACGAGGCGGTCGCCTACAAGCGCCGCGTCGGCAACCGGATGACCTGGTACTCCGCCGCCGAGAGCAGCTTCGGGAGCGACATGGGCGCGCCCCTCGGCGGCGGCTTCCAGGTCAACGTGTTTCTCCGCGATGGCGACACCGTCTACCGCACCTACAACACCCAAGGCCGCGGCACCGAGCAACTTGGTCACGTATTCGGTCTCATCGACCTTCTTCCGTACGGACGCCAGGAAGAATGGCAAGACGTCCCACCCGGATGGCCACAAGCGCCAACATACAGCCACTGGTCTGGCTCCGACGCCTTCGCTTACTACGCTGATCGCACGGAAGGAAAATGAACATGACTGAAGTCGTGAATTGCATTTGGTTCGACCACGGTGAGGCGAGTAAAGCCGCACGCTTCTACGCGGCGACATTTCCCGATAGCCGCATCGAGCGTGTCAACACGGCCCCCGGAGACTTTCCTGGCGGGAAAGCGGGAAGCGAGCTGACCGTCGAATTCACGGTGCTCGGGCGCAATTTTTCGGGCTCAACGGCGGCCCGACGTTCAAGCCGAACGAAGCGGTGAGCTTCATGGTTGTGACTGAAACGCAGGAGGAAACCGACCGCTATTGGGATGCCATTGTCGGCAACGGCGGCAGCACGAGCGCCGGCGGCTGGTGCAAGGACCGCTGGGGCTACTCCTGGCAGATCACGCCGCGCCGGCTGCTCGACCTCATGGCGAGTTCCGATCCGGACGTGGCCAAGCGCGTGTTCGCGGCCATGATGACGATGGTGAAGATCGACATCGCAGCGCTGGATGCTGCCGCCAAAGACAAGTGAAGGAAGACACGATGAGCTACATCGACGGTTTCGTGATCGCGGTACCGACGGCCAACAAGCAGAAATTCATCGACCACGCAGAGCTCGGTGATAGCGTGTTCATTGACTTGGGGGCTACTCGCGTTCTCGAATGCTGGGGTGACGACATCCCGGTCGGGACGCAGACCGACTTCCGGAAGGCCGTTCAGGCGAAAGACGACGAGACGGTGGTCTTCTCGTGGATCGAGTGGCCGGACAAGGCAACGCGCGACGCTGCCTACGCAAAGATGCAGGAGTGGATGACGAATCCCGACAAAGCCGATCCGCGCATGAACCCCGAGAAGAACCCGATGCCCTTCGACGGCAAACGCCTGATCTACGGCGGCTTCACGCCGCTGGTCGAACTCGCGAGCAAAAGGAAAAAGTGACGGTCAAGCTGAAAGCTGTCTCAGTCGGCACAGCGATGATGGTTGTGCACGAGAATCTGCCCAGCGTGATTCATCTCGAGGCTTGCCATATCGGCTGACAAGAGCCGCTCCGGAAACCGGCCAAACTCGCCGAGCCGGACATCAAGGAGTAGGTGCTTGTGGAACTACATCGCAGACACATTGCAAAGGAAAGCGTCATGACCACTAAGATGTTTGTGAATTTGCCGGTCAAGGATCTCCCGAAGTCGATGGCCTTCTATAAGGCGCTCGGCTTCACCTTCAATCCGCAGTTCTCCGACGAAACCGGTGCCTGTATGGTTATTTCAGAGCACAATTACGCCATGCTACTAACCCACGCGAAATGGAAAACGTTTACCACCAAGCCCATCGCCGACACGCACAAGACTGCTAGCGTGGCCGTTGCGATCACGCTCGACAGCAGGAAGGCCGTCGATGAAATGGTCGAGAAGGCCGTGAAGTCTGGTGGCAAGGAGCCGAGTCCGAAACAGGATTACGGCTTCATGTTTCAGCGCTCATTCGAGGCCCCCGATGGCCATGCCTGGGAGCCATTCTGGATGGACCCGGCGCACGTGCAGAAGTGATCCGGACCGGCAGGGAGACGAACGCGGGTCGCATCTCCTGTGTTACTGGGATACGGGAAGTATCCGTGCCGCTGCCAGACCAACCGCCGCCGGGTACATGGGTAGACGTCAGCGATAGTGGCCACATATCCGTAAAGCGCATGTCTGCATTCGGATGAGCACTGCAAGCAAAAGAACGTCATGAGAAACGGTCGCTGCGGGTCAATCGCGTCGGTTCACGCATATCCTGTACATGCCTGGTTGGTGGTCCAAGGCGGGAATTCAAACTGATCCACCAGTGCCTGAAGATAGTCCTTGACATTATGTTTTCTATATGTTCCAAACGCGCTGTTTCAACATATTTGGAGCCATCATGGACTGGGACTTGGCAATGACGCGGAACCGGGATGCGCTGATCCGCATCGTGGCTTCGCTGTTTGCCATGCTCGGGCTTGACGAGAGCGCGGTCATCGAACGCATTCCGCGCGCGCTCCACACTGCCATCCTGCGCATCCTCAGGCCCGCGGAAGCCGCTGTCCGGCGATTGATCGTCGCTGCCGCGCGGGGAATGGCGGTGAAGCCTGCGGTTCCGCGGGCGATGCCGGCGGGTGAGATTGTCAGGAAAGGAACAGGCAAGACCCGGCGGTCCGCTTTCCGGCTCGAGGACATACGTCCTCCGATGGCGCCTCCCGAGCCTCGCCCGAAACACGCTCTCAAAAGTTTTTCCCCAGCCGATCTCACTCCCGCAGCTCTCCGGGCGTTGCACCGGAAGAGCCGCGATCTCATCGCCAAATCCAAACCCGCTCCGCCCAAGGACGGCAAAGTGAATGCCGCGTCTCTTGCCCGCAGGCTTCAGGCGATCAGTTTCGCGCTTGGCGATCTAACCCATCAAGCCAAGCGGTTCATGAGCTGGCGGGCCAGGCGCGAGAGGCTTTCGAAAGAGCGATTGATCTACACCAATCCCATCCGCCCCGGTCCTCCTCCCTACGTTCACAGGAAACCGCGCCACGAAGTCGAGGACGTTCTTCGGGATTGCCACTGGCTCGCTTGGGAGGCGCGAAAGCTCGATAGCTCCTAATGTCTCCGCAACCCCACACCCCATCCCCACTCTCTCCATGGCCGTCCTCGGACTTGATCCTACGACGTTCACACATCTTTTTGTTGCCTGTTTATCACGGTTCTGATTCGTTGGCGGCGTGAGGATGTTGCAGGAGGTTGTGATGTCGC
>JBJXGL010000302.1:0-18091 GCA_046160365.1 Aestuariivirga sp.
AAGATTTCGAAGGGCCGGACGACACTGGTCATCGCGCACCGCCTCTCCACGGTTGTCGACGCCGACGAGATCGTGGTGCTGGAGAAGGGCCGCATCGCCGAGCGCGGCACGCACGCGCAACTCTTGAAGCACAAAGGTATCTACGCCGCCATGTGGAATCGCCAACGCGAAGCCGAAGCCGCGCGGACGAGGCTCAAGGAGGCCGAGGATGCCGAGCGCGATCTGGAAGCAAGGGCGGCGAAGGCTTTCGAGGCTGCGAAGTAGTTTCACCCGCCATGGCGGATAGGATATGAAGACCCATGACCATCATCGATAGCATCCGCGGCGGCCTTGCTCCGGTTCACCGGGAGGGCTGGCGTTTCGTCGCCATTTTCGCCGCCATTACCCTGTTGCTCTATTGGTTCGGCCTCGGCTTCCTCGCCGCTATTGGGCTGATCGCGACAGCCTGGTGCGCATATTTCTTCCGCGACCCGGAAAGGGTGACGCCGCTTGGAGAAATGCTGGTGGTGTCTCCCGCCGATGGCCGGATCAGTGCCATCGAAACGGTCGTGCCTCCGCCGGAACTCGACCTGCCGCGCGAGAACCACACGCGCATTTCCGTGTTCATGAATGTGTTCGATGTGCATGTGAACCGCAGCCCCATCGATGCGCGGATCGCCAAACTCACTTATGTGCCTGGCGTCTTCCTCAACGCCGAGCTCGACAAGGCCAGCGACGACAACGAGCGTCAGGCGTTGACGCTCGAGCGCGATGGCGGCGGCAAGATCGGTGTCGTTCAGATCGCAGGCCTCGTCGCGCGGAGAATTGTCGCGTTTGTCCGCGAAGGTGACAGGCTTCAAGCGGGCCAGCGCTTCGGATTGATCCGCTTCGGCAGCCGCGTCGATGTCTATGTTCCCGCAGGCACCGCCGTGCTGGTCAGCACCGGACAGCGCGCCATCGCTGGAGAGACCGTGCTGGCCGATCTGGCGGGCGGCAGCGCGCCGCGTGCCGCGCGCAAGAGCTAGCGGGTGATGGACGAACACGCGCCACAGCTAAAAAAGGACGCCGATGCCGGGTCATTCAGACATGTCCCCGCGCGCTATCTGTGGCCCAATTTGCTGACGCTCTTGGCGCTGTGCAGCGGCATCACCGCGATCAGGCTCGGCATCGAGCAGCGCTATGAATTGGCGGTTGGCGCCGTCATGTTCGCGATTGTCCTGGATGCACTCGATGGACGGCTCGCGCGCCTGATAAAAGGCACGTCGCGCTTCGGCGCCGAACTCGACTCGCTCGCCGATTTCGTGAACTTCGGCGTCGCTCCTGCAATACTGATCTACTTGTGGGCGCTCAACAGCATGCGGCCCTTGGGCTGGATCGTGGCGCTCATGCACGCCATTTGCTGTGCTCTTCGCCTCGCGCGCTTCAACGTGGCGCTGGACGATGGCACCCAGCCTGCATGGAAGTCCGCCTTCTTCACCGGCGTCCCCGCGCCTGCAGGCGCCGCACTCGCTATGGCGCCCATGTATCTGGGCTTCCTGGGCCTGATCGGCGACGGTCACCGCCTCGTGTATGTGATCGGGCCCTATGTTGCGCTGGTGGCGATCTTGATGGTGAGCCGCATTCCGACCTATTCCGGCAAGACCATGGGAGCCAGCATCCGCCGCGACCTGATGCTGCCGATTCTGGGCGTCTGTGCGCTGGTGTTCGTGCTGTTGTTCTCCTACCCTTGGCACGTCTTGATTATCTGCACTGTGCTCTATTTCGCGCTCATCCCTTTCGCCATTCGTTCCTATCGCCGCCGCCTGCGCGAGGATGCCGGCGCGGAATCGCCCCGGGACTTTACGTAGCCCGCGACAAGGGCAAGCTCTGGTGCTAGGTTGACAGGCCTAATCGCCTGCCCGCGCGGGCTGTTTCAGGGAGATAAAATCATGACATTCCGGTTCAAGAATTTTCTCGCCGCCTCGACGATCCTGATGATGAGCGCCACCGGCGCTTTCGCCGAAATGGTGCTCAACCGTGGCAACTCTGCCGACCCCGAGTCGCTCGACCCACACAAAACCTCGACCGTCTACGAGGCCAATATTCTCCGCGATCTCTTCCTTGGCCTCACAACCGAAAGCGCCAAGTCGGAGACCATTCCAGGTGCTGCGGAGAGCTGGACGATTTCGCCGGACGGAAAAGTCTACACCTTCAAGCTGCGCGCCGATGGCAAGTGGTCCGATGGATCGCCCGTGACCGCGGACGATTTCGTCTTCTCATGGCGCCGCGCCGTCGATCCGGCCACGGCTTCCGAATACGCTTATATGTTGGCGCCGGTCGTCAACGCCGAAGACATCACCGCCGGCAAGAAGAAGATCGAGGAGCTTGGAGTCAAAGCCATCGATGCAACGACCTTCGAAGTGACGCTCAATGCAGCGACGCCTTACTTTCTCGACATGCTGACCCATCAGGTGACCTACGCGGTGAGCAAGGCCAATGTCGAAAAGTTTGGCGCCGACTTCGTGAAGCCCGGCAACCTGGTTTCGAACGGCGCGTTTACGCTGGCCGAGTTCGTGCCCAACGATCATATTAAGGTGGTGAAGAATCCGAACTTCTATGACGCCGCGAACGTGAAGATCGATGTCGTGAACTGGGTTCCAACCGAGGACCGCTCCACCGCCATGAAACGCCTCGAAGCGGGCGAACTCGACACCAACGACGATATTCCGACCGAGCAGTTGAACGAACTCAGAACCAAATTCGGCGATCAGCTGCGCCTCGGGCCCTATCTCGGCACCTACTACTACGTCTTCAAAACCGACAAGGAGCCATGGAGCAATCCGAAACTCCGCCATGCCATTTCCATGGCGATCGACCGCGATCTTCTCGCTGATCAGGTCTGGAAGAACACCATGATCCCGGCCTATTCGCTGGTGCCGCCGGGCATTGGCGGCTACGAGACGCGCACCCTCGACTATGCCGAGAAGACCCAGCTCGACCGCGAAGACGAGGCCAAGAAGATTCTTGGTGAACTTGGCTACGGCCCCGACAAACCGTTGAAAATGGAAATCCGCTACAACACCTCGGAGAACCACAAGCTTACTGCCGTGGCGATTCAGGAGCAGTTGAAGCCGCTTGGCGTCGAAGTGACTCTGCTCAACACCGATACCAAGACCCACTACGGCCATCTGGAACAGAAGGGCGATTTCGACATCGCAAGGGGAGGCTGGATCGCCGACTACAAGGACCCCGCCAACTTCCTTGATCTCTGCAAAACGGGTGCGGGCAACAACTACGGCCAGTACTCCAACAAGGAGTTCGACGATCTCCTCGCCAAGGCCGCGGCGGCGGGTGACCCCAACGATCCCGCGCCCCGCATGAAGCTCCTGTCGGACGCGGAAGCCATCGGCGTGGCGCGCGATCTCTGCTTTGCGCCGCTCTTGTATTACGGTTTCCACACCATCGTCTCGAACAAGGTGAAGGGCTGGGAGGACAATGTCATGGACCGCCACCCCAGCCGCTTCCTCAGCAAGGAATAGTCCGCCTACGGACGAAGGCCGCCTCGATCCGAGGCGGCCTCATCCGTGAACACGCACGGGGGCGGAAATGCTTCGTTACGTACTGAGGCGGCTCTTGACCGCCATACCCACGCTCTTCCTCATCATCACGATCTCCTTCTTCCTGATGCGGGTGGCACCGGGCGGACCGTTCAATCAGGAAAAGGGATTGAACCCCGTCATCAAGGCAAATCTCGAGCGCGTCTTCGGCCTCGATCAGCCGCTGTGGAAACAGTATCTGAGTTACCTCTGGAACCTGCTGCACGGCGACTTCGGCCCGAGCTATAATCTTCCCGACTTCACCATCTCCGAGATTTTCGCCCAGGCGCTGCCGGTCTCCGTTCAACTCGGTTCCGCAGCACTGATACTCGCTTTGACCATCGGCTGCGCCATGGGCGTGTTCGCGGCGTTGCGCCAGAACACATGGGTTGACTATACCGTGACGGCGCTGGCGACGGCGGGCAGCACCATTCCCACATTCGTCATCGCCCCTGCCTATCAGCTTCTCTTCGGATTGACGCTCAAATGGAGTCCGGTGGGCGGTTGGGCCGATGGCGCGTTCGCCAACAAGGTAGGTCCGGTGCTGACCTTGTCGCTTCCCTTCATCGCCATCTTCGCCCGCCTCATGCGCGGTTCAATGATCGAAGCGATGCTGACCCATCACATTCGCACGGCGAAATCGCTGGGCTTGAGCGACTATGTGATCATCGGCCGCCATGCATTGCGCGGCGCCCTCTTGCCAATCGTATCATTCGCCGGCCCCGCCGCCGCCGCGTTGCTTACAGGCTCGATTGTCGTCGAAACGATTTTCCAGATTCCGGGCATTGGCCGCTACTTCTATGACGGCGCGCTGAACCGCGACTACACATTGGTGATGGGCACCGTTGTCGTGGTGGCGGTTTTCACCATCGTCTTTAATCTTATTGTCGACGTTCTCTACGCCGTTCTCGATCCGCGGGTGCGCTATGACTGACGCAGCCATTCCCGCTCCCGGCCGCAGCCTCTGGGCCGATGCCTGGGCGCGGCTAAAGGAAAACCGCGCAGCAGTCGCCAGCGCCGTTTTCCTCGCTATCATGACTCTGCTCTGCATCGTTGGCCCCAATCTCACGGGCCACCAGTTCACCACGATCTACTCCGACTATGTCAGAACGCCGCCGAGCCTCACGCCCTATCCGAAAGACGAGACGATCGAGACAGCGCTCGCCGAGGCAATGAAGCGGGGCAGGCTCGAGTTGAGCCAATGGTCGCGTGAGGGGAACCGCGTATACGTCACGGTCAAGTCGGCCCAGCCCATCGACGACCGTGTCGTCCGATATCTCGACCGCTCCGACACATTCGACGATGCGCGGGTCGAGGAGAAATCCGCCGATGGCCTCACAATGAAAATGAGCGCCGCCATCCAGCAACTGAGCTTCTATTTCGGCACCGACAATTCCGGCCGCGATCTCCTCACGCGCACACTCATCGCAGGCCGCGTATCGCTCGCCATCGGCTTGCTCGCCGGATTCGTGGCAGTGGTCATCGGCGTGCTCTACGGAGCGGCCTCGGGTTTCATCGGCGGCAAGACCGACGAAGTGATGATGCGCTTCGTCGATATACTCTACGCGCTGCCCTTCACCTTCTTCGTCATCATGCTCGTCGTGTTCTTTGGAAGAAACTTCATGCTGATGTTCCTCGCCGTGGGCGCGGTGTTGTGGCTCGACATGGCGCGAATCGTGCGCGGCCAGGCGCTGTCGATCAAGCGGCAGGAATATGTGCAGGCAGCGGAGGCTCTGGGCGTCGGCCGATGGGGGATACTGATCCGCCACGTCATTCCCAATCTGCTGGGACCGGTCGTCATTTACATGACGCTTCTCGTGCCGCAGGTGATCATCCTCGAAAGCTTCCTTTCCTTCCTGGGGCTCGGCGTGCAGGAACCGATGGCAAGCTGGGGCGTGTTGATCTCTGTCGGCGCAAAAAACATGGGCACCGCGAATTGGCTGTTGATCTATCCCTCGATCTTCCTCACCACCACGCTGTTTGCTCTCAACTTCATCGGCGATGGCCTGCGCGATGCGCTCGATCCGAAGGACCGCTGAGATGGAGCGCCTGTTCGAAACCAAGAACCTCCGCGTTGCCTTCGACACGCTCGACGGCGAAGTGGTGGCGGTGAAGGGCGCGAACATCCACGTGGCACCCGGAGAGACCGTCGCCATCGTAGGCGAGTCAGGCTCTGGAAAAAGCCAGACCATGATGGCCGCCATGGGCCTTCTTGCGAAGAACGGCAAAACCGCGGGCGAAGCGCTCTATCGCGGCACGAACCTGCTCGCACTTGGCAAGGCCGATCTCAACCGCATCCGTGGCCGCAAGATCACTATGATCTTCCAGGAACCGATGACTTCGCTCGATCCGCTCTACACCATCGGTAGCCAGTTCTCCGAGCCGATCATGCGTCATCGGGAAATGGGCAAAACGCAGGCAATGGCGCGCGCGCTCGAAATGCTGAAGCTCGTGCGCATCCCCGATCCCGAGCGCCGCCTCGGCAGTTACCCGCATGAACTGTCCGGCGGCCAGCGTCAGCGCGTGATGATTGCCATGGCGCTTGCCAACGATCCCGATCTTCTGATCGCCGACGAACCCACAACCGCGCTCGATGTCACCATCCAAGCAGAGATCCTGGCGCTCATGGCCGACTTGCAGAAGCGCCTCGGCATGGGGCTTCTCTTCATCACCCACGATCTCAACATCGTCCGCCGCATCGCCAACCGCGTCTATGTCATGCGCCGGGGCGAGGTGGTGGAGGAGGGGCCTGTCGCAAAGATTTTCGGCAATCCCGAACATGCCTACACCAAAGCGTTGCTCGAAGCGGAGCCTACCGGCCGCAAGGCGCCGGTCGCTGCCAATGCACCGAAGATTCTCGATGGCACCAGCATAGAGGTAAGCTTCAAGATCGGCGGCGGCTTCATGTCGCATCCGCCAATGATCTTGAAGGCGGTCGATCGCGTGTCGGTGACACTCCGCGAGGGCCAGACCATCGGCATCGTCGGCGAGTCCGGCTCTGGAAAATCGACTCTGGCACGCGCGCTTCTGCGCCTCTTGCCAAGCGAGGGCGCAATCACCTTTCGCGGCAAGAGTATCGCCGGTTTTGACAAGAGCGAGATGCGCCCCTTGCGCCGCGAACTGCAAGTCGTCCTTCAAGACCCCTTCGGCTCGCTCAGCCCCCGCATGACGGCGGGCCAGATCGTGACCGAAGGCCTTCTGGTTCATGAACCTTCGATTTCGCGGCAGGAACGCGACACGCGCGCCGCCCGCGCCCTTGAAGAGGTACAACTCGATCCATCGCTCCGCAATCGCTACCCGCACGAGTTTTCCGGCGGCCAGCGTCAAAGGATCGCCATCGCCCGCGCCATCATTCTGAAGCCGAAAGTCGTCGTGCTCGACGAACCAACCTCGGCGCTCGATAGACAAGTGCAAAAACAGATCGTCGAGCTACTCCGCGAATTGCAGCGCGCCAACAATCTTTCCTACCTGTTCATCAGCCACGATCTCGCCGTGGTGCGCGCCATGGCGGATCACATCATGGTCATGAAGGACGGAAAACTAGTCGAGCAGGGAACGCCTGACGAAGTGATGGACGCTCCCCGCGAGGACTACACGCGCCGGCTGATGGCGGCGGCGTTCGCGAATTGAACTTCAGATATCGAACGCTTCGATATTCTGAAACGCCGCCCTGAGCGCCTTCGACCATTCTGACGACAGCATCTTGAAATAGGGATCGTCGAGCCCGATTCGCTTCATGTGCTCGAAGCGGAGCGTTCCGGTTTCATAGGTGAGCATGTCGATCGGCAGACCGACACTCAAGTTCGAACGCAGCGTCGAGTCGAAGGAGAGCAGCACCATCTTCGCGGCATCGCCCAGCGCCATGTCATTCCGCGCCACGCGGTCGAGAATGGGTTTGCCGTATTTGTGCTCGCCGATCTGGAAAAATGGCGTATCGGTTGTGGCTTCGATAAAATTGCCCGCGCTGTAGATCTGAAACAGCCGAGGCCGTTCCTTGCCGATCTGGCCGCCGAAGATAAAGCTCGCGGAAAAAGCCTCGCTTCCTTCCGTAAGGCTCTCCCCATCGATCTTCTTAACATCGCGCACGGCATGGCCCACAAGCCGAACGGCCTGAAACATCGTCTTTGCCGTAAACAGGCCGCCCGGAGAAGCTTTGGACGGTTTGTTCGCCGCGGCCTCGGTCAGGTGGCTGACCACCGCCTGCGTCACCGCGAGATTGCCGGCCGTCAGAAGCACGAACACGCGGTCGCCGCGCTTTTCCCATGTGTGCAGCTTCTTGAACTTGCCGACATTGTCGACGCCGGCGTTGGTGCGGGTGTCCGCCGCCATCACCAGCCCTTCGTCGAGCAACATGCCCACGCAATAGGTCATCGTGCCATCCCCGGAATCGAAGCTCCGCTATTGTTGGGCGATCTCGACCTTGACTTCAACTGCCATCGCCTCCGAAAGACCGCCGCGTCTCGCCCCCCTGATCGGCGCGGCGCCTGCCGCATCGAGGCCCGCGGCCACCCGCACATAGTGATCGGTCGGACACTTGCAGTTGGCGGGATCGAATCCCACCCAGCCAAGATCGGGCACGAACGCTTCCGCCCAGGCATGAGCCGCCGTGGAAGAAGCTCCTTCGCCTATCACCAGATAGCCGGTCACGTACCGGGCCGGAATGCCCATCGCTCGCGCGGTGCCTGCGAAGATGTGGGCATGGTCCTGACACACGCCCCGGCCATCGGCATAAGCCTCGGCAGCGGTCGTGTGCGTGTGTGTAGTCCCGAGTTCATACGTCACATGCTCATGAATGCCGGCCATCAGCAGATGCAACGTTTCGAGAGAATTTGCCCGTTTCGCCGAAATCCTCTCCGACATCGCCTTCATCGCGGCGCTGGGTTGTGTCGCCTTGGTCTGGCGCAGATAGACCGCATCGGGAGTTGCTGAAATCAGACCCTTCACAATTCCCGAGGCGTCGGTCGAATGAACCACACCTTCCGCGACGATCGTGACCGGGCCGGTAAAGTCCATCACAGTCGTCACGTGTACGCGATTTCCAAACCCATCGGTGTAAACAAGCGCGGTATCTATGCCAGGTGCCGAGATCGCCCACTGCTCCACGCGCTGCGAAGCGAATGCCGACGGCGTCAGATGCAGCCGCTGCACCGAATAGGCGACGCGCGCCTCATAGTCGTAGCGCGTCTCGTGTCTGACATGGAGCCGTGTCGTGCTCATGGGAAATTGTAGGTCCTCGCGATTTCGCCGGAGAGCCGGTTGTTCGCCGCCGTGAAGTCCTGAAGAAACTCGTGCAGGCCGGACTGAAAGATGTCGCTCATGCTCGCTTGCTTGAGGCGCTGATAGGTGTCGCGCGCCTGATCGTGGCAATCGGTGCGATTGCCGTAAAGCTGGGCCAACCCTTCGAGCGCCAGATTGATCCAGTGATAGCTGAAAACCAGCGACCGCGGCATCTCCTCTTTCAGCATGAGAAACTCCGCGACAAGCCATGGCTTGTAATGGCTGTCGCGGTAGAACCAGCGGTAAGCGCGATGCGCCGACACCGAGCGCAGGATTTGTCCCCATTGCTGCAAGTCGAGGTCGCTGCCCACGTCCGATGGCTTCGGCAAGAGAATGAAGTATTTGACATCGACAATACGCGCCGTGTTGTCGGCGCGCTCGATGAAATTGCCGAGCTGGCTGAAGAAATAGTTGTCGGTGCGTAGCATCGTGCCCAGAACCGCGCCCCGGAACGACATCACCCGCTGCCTGATCCATTCGAGAAAACCCGGCAGCCGCGCTGGCGTCAGTCCGGATGGCTTCACTTTCGCCAGTTCGTTCCACGTCGTGTTGATGCTCTCCCACACATCGCGGGTGAGTGCCGTCCTCACCGATCGCCCGTTATTGCGGGCGATCTTCACGCACGACTTGATGCTGGAAGTGTTGTCCTCGTCGAGGATCAGGAACTCGATGACCTTTTCCGCAGAAGCTTCGCCATGCTTTGCGGCGTAGGCGAGATCGCAAGCAGCGCTCTGCAGCGTCGAGCGCCATTCGTCGCGATGGCCTTCGATCGCGCCGGGCATCAGCGAAATGCGGTAACCGACTTCGAGAAGCCGCGCCATGCTTTCGGCCCGCTCCATGTAGCGCGACATCCAGTAGAGCGATGAAGCGGTGCGTCCGAGCATCAGTCCTCCAGCACCCACGTATCCTTGGTGCCGCCGCCTTGGCTGGAGTTGACGACAAGCGATCCCTTCTTCAGCGCCACACGCGTAAGCCCACCCGGCGTGATCCGCACCTGATCGCCCGACAGCACGAAGGGCCGCAAGTCCACATGCCGCGGCGCCACACCCGATGCCGTGAAGGTCGGCACCGCCGAAAGCGCCAGCGTTGGCTGCGCGATATAGTTGTCGGGCTTGGCCTTCAGCTTTGCGCGAAACGCCGCGATTTCCTTCTTCGATGCGGTGGGTCCAACCAGCATTCCATATCCGCCCGAGCCATGCACTTCCTTCACCACCAGTTCGGAAAGATGATCGAGCACATAAGAGAGACCTTTGGGTTCCGCGCAGCGCCAGGTCGGCACATTCTTCAGAATCGGCTTCTCGCCCGTGTAGAACTGGATAACATCGGGAATGTAAGTGTAGATCGATTTGTCGTCGGCGATCCCTGTGCCCGGCGCATTGACCAGCGTCACGCGCCCCGCACGATAGACATCGAAGATGCCGGGAATACCGAGCGCCGAGTCGGGCCGGAAGGTGAGGGGATCGAGATACGAATCATCGATGCGGCGATAGACCACGTCCACGCGCTGCGGCGCTTGTGTCGTGCGCATGTAGAGATAACCGTCGAGTACGAAGAGGTCGTTTCCCTCGCAAAGCTCCACACCCATCTCGTCGGCGAGGAACGCGTGCTCGAAAAAGGCCGAGTTGTGTATGCCAGGCGTCAGCAGCACGATCACCGGATCGCCCTTGCACGCTGGCGGCGCAACGCTCTCCAGTGTCTTGCGCAGCATCGCCGGATAGTTTTCGACTGGCGCCACGCGATGCCGCGCAAACAAATCGGGGAAGAGATGCATCATCGCCTCCCGGTCTTCGAGCATGTAAGAAACGCCCGAAGGTGTCCGGCAGTTGTCCTCGAGGACATAAGACTCGTTTTCGGCCACGCGCACGATGTCGATGCCGATGATGTGCGAGTAAATGCCGCGCGCCGGGTCGACGCCCGTCATCTCCGGGACAAAGGCGGCATTCTGGATGATGATGTCTTTCGGAACGCGACCGGCGCGCAGAATTTCCTGACGGTGATAGATGTCGTGCAGAAACGCATTGAGCGCCCGCACCCGTTGCTCGATGCCGGCCGAAAGCCGCCGCCACTCCGCCGCCGAAAACACCCGTGGAATAATATCGAACGGGATGAGCCGCTCTGCTGCCTCGCCTTGGCCATAAACCGCGAACGTAATGCCCTGCCGCCGGAAAATCGCCTCGGCATCTTCGAGCGCGCGCCTGACATCGGCGCGCCCAAGCTGCTTCAGCCAGTCCTCGATACGGGCGTAAGGCGCACGAACGTCTCCGCTCTTGCCCAGCATCTCATTGAAGAAAGAACCCGCCAGCCTGCCCATGTTGCAATGCAATATGATGACACTTTCGCAGCTTGCGCAAGCAAAACTTGGAACCCCGCGTGAAGTTGCGCAATTGCCGCTAAAATGTCATAAGCAGGTCATGTGCTTTCACATGACATCTTCCGGCGGCATTCTCCCCGTGTGGTCACGAACGGCCTATGACGAGGTCATGCTGCATTGTGCGCGGATCGGCTTCAAGCCCTAGCCCCGTTCTCCCCGATTGACGTGCCTTCGCACTTTGCCGGACAGGAGAATGACATGACCGCACACATCAAGAACATCAATATCGCCGAAGTCGTGCGCCACGACATCGAGCACCACTTCCATCCCTTTACCGATCATAAGACCTTCCACGCCGCGGGGGGGCCCCGCGTTATGACCCACGCCGATGGCGTCTGGATATGGGATGCCTCGGGCAACAAGCTGCTCGATGGAATGGCGGGGCTCTGGTGCGTCAATGTGGGCTACGGCCGGAAAGAACTCGCCGAGGCCGCCTACCGCCAGATGCTCGATCTTCCCTACTACAACACCTTCTTCAAGACGACGACGGTTCCGGCAACCGAGCTTGCCGCCAAAATCTCCTCGGTGATGCCGAAGCGGTTCAAGCATATCTTCTTCACAAACTCCGGTTCGGAATCGAACGATACAATCGTCCGTCTTGTCCGCCACTACTGGAAACTCAAGGGCAAGCCCTATCGTCAGCACTTCATTGCCCGCCGCCGCGGCTACCACGGCTCCACCATGGTCGCCACCAATCTGGGCGGCATGCAGGGCATGCATGAACAGGTGGGAACGCCGCTCCCCGGCTTTCATCATGTGCAGCAGCCGCATTGGTATGATTTTGGCGGCGACAAGACTCCCGAGGATTTCGGCCTCGAAGCGGCAGCCGAAGTGGAAAAGAAGATACTGGAAGTAGGCCCCGAAAACGTGGCTGCCTTTATCGGCGAACCCATTCAAGGCGCCGGCGGCGTTCTGATACCGCCTTCGACATACTGGCCGGAGGTTCAGCGCATCTGCCGCAAATATGGCGTGCTCATCATTTCCGATGAAGTGATCTGCGGCTTCGGGCGCACCGGCAACTGGTGGGGATTTGAGACATTCGATTTCGAACCCGACATCGTTCCGATGGCCAAGGGCCTTTCTTCGGGTTACCTGCCCATTGGCGCGGTCGCTGTTTCTGAACGGCTGCTCAATGACTTCTTCGATCTTGGCGGCGAATTCCTCCATGGCATGACCTATGCGGGTCACCCAACCGCCTGCGCCGTGGCGCTCAGGAATATCGAACTCATCCAGAGCGAGAAACTCGTCGAACGCACGCGCGAAATTGGAACTTACTTTGCGGAAGCGCTGAATAGCCTGAAAGATCATCCGCTTGTCGGCGAAACCCGGTCGGTTGGTCTGATTGGCGCGCTCGAACTCACCTGCAACAAGGCCAAACGCAAGCGCTTCCGCGAGCCGGGCCGTGTGGGCACGATATGCCGCGATCACAGCTTCAAGCAGGGCCTGATCATGCGCGCCTGCTGGGATACGATGGTGCTTTCGCCGCCGCTTGTGATAAGCAAGAAGGAAATCGACGAACTGGCACGGCTTGCTAAACTGGCGCTGGACGCCACGCTTGCGGATGTCAAATCGGAACTGGAGTAACCGCAAAACAGCCATCATCCTGCGTGAATTGAGTAAGAATTGGGATCGGAACGGACCAAGCGAGCGGCAAGCAATTGCCGGTGTCCATCCGGTCTGGAACGGGCGCGAGACCAGCGGAACGCGGCGGCGCCAAAACTGGAAACAAACGAGGGAAAGAAGTGACCACATTTCGTCCAAGATTTAGCCCCAGCCGCCGGGCCGTGCTCAAGGGCACGGGCGCCATGGCCGTGGGCCTCACGTTCCTGCCGCGCTTTGCAATGGCTGAGGAAGAGAAGAAGCTCAACCTCTACAATTGGGACACCTACATCGGCGAAACCACGCTTGCCGATTTCGCGAAAACCACCGGCATCAAGACCAAGATGGATCTCTTTGCCGACAACGACGAACTCTTCGCCAAGCTGAAGGGCGGCAATCCCGGCTATGACGTGATCGTGCCGACCAACGACAATCTCGAGCGCATGATCAAGGCCGGAATGGTGATGCCGCTCGATCATTCGAAAATCCCAAACATGGGCAACATCGACAAGCCGTTCCAGGACGCCGCTTTCGATCCGGGCCGCAAGCACTCGATCCCCTATATGTGGGGAACCCTCGGCATCGGCTATCGCAAGTCGAAAGTGGAAGGTGGTGTCGTCGACAGCTGGAAGCTGCTGCTCGACAGCGACAAGATGGCCGGCAAGATTTCGCTTCTGGGCGACGCCCAGAATGTCATCGGCCCCGCGCTCAAATATCTGGGTTACTCCTACAACTCCACCAATGCCGAGGAATTGAAGAAGGCCGAGGCATTGCTCATTGCCCAGAAGAAGCACGTCAAGGTCTTCGCCGACGACAACGGACAGGATTTGCTCGCGTCGGGCGAAGTCGATGCCTGCATGGAGTGGAACGGCGACATCATCCAGGTGATGGCCGAGGACGAGGATCTCGCTTACGCGGTCCCGACCGAAGGCACGCTGCTGTGGCAGGATACGATGGCAATCCCCACCGGCGCGCCGCATCCCATGAACGCCCACGCCTTCATCAACTTCGTGCTCGATCCCGAGGTAGGCAAGGCCATCGCCGCGACAATCCAGTATGCCACCGGCAATGGCGCCGCGCGCGAGATTTCCGACGAGAAGTACAAGACTAACCTCGCGATCTTCCCGCCGCAGGAAGTAATCGCCAAGTGCGAACCGGGTCTCTATCTCGGCGAGGAAGCTACAAAAGTCCGCGACGAAATGTGGACCCGCATTCAGGCGGCTTGATCCGTTGCTTACGCTAGGAGGGGACGGCAGGTTGCCGTCCCCTTTCGTTTCGGGCTAGCATGCCGCAAATGGGCTAACGGAGTAGGGGAATCTTGGAGAACTGGAAAGACAGCAGAAGCGTGTTCTGGACGCTCGCGGCGCCCGGCACTTTGTGGATGCTGCTGTTCTTCGTCATTCCATTGGGTTTTCTCTTCGTCATGTCGTTCAGCGACAAGGCCGTTATCGACGGTCAGGTCTCGATCACTGAATACGACTACCTCACCGGCATCTCGAACTACATCCGCTCCTTCGAGTGGACCTATCTCCAGATCATGTGGAAGTCGATCTGGATCAGCGCGCTTGCCACGCTGGTCTGCCTCTTGACCGCGTACCCTATCGCCTTCGGCATCTGTTTCGCGCCAGCCAAATGGAAACCGCTGCTGCTGCTCCTCGTGATCCTGCCCTTCTGGATCAACCTGCTCATCCGCACCTATGCGCTGATCGCGGTGTTCCGCACCCAAGGCTACGTCAACAGCGTTCTGGGCTGGGTCGGGCTTGGCCCCTTCGAGATGCTCTACAATGACTTCGCCGTCATCTTCGGCCTGGTCTATGTCTTCATGCCCTTCATGGTGCTGCCGCTCTATGCAACGATCGAGCGGCTCGACCGCTCTTTCCTCGAAGCCAGCCTCGATCTCGGCGCGTCGCAGTTCACGACATTCCTTAAAGTCACCGTGCCGCTCACCATGCCGGGGATCGTTACCGGCATCATTCTCGTCTTCATTCCCTGTCTCGGCTCGTTCCTGACCCCCGATCTCCTTGGCGGCGCCAATGCGGTGATGATCGGAAACGTCATCGAGCGCCAGTTCAAGGCGGCGAATGATTGGCCGTTCGGTGCGGCGCTTTCGTTCCTGCTGATGTACGCCACTTTCGGCGCGCTGGCGTTCCGCGCTCTTCTTGCCAAACGTAGCAAGGGAGTTGATGTCTGATGGCCGCCGCCCTCAAACCCGGTCAAGGTCCGCTCGACTACGGCAGCCGCTGGTGGCTGAAGCTGCTCTTCGGCTTCATCTTTTTCATGCTCTACGTTCCAATCATCACGCTGGTCGCGTTCTCGTTCAACTCCGACAAGCGCGGCATCGTCTGGCGCGGCTTCACGCTCGACAACTATGCGAAGGCCTGGAACAACGACGCGCTCATCGAAGCGCTTACCAACTCCATCGTCATCGCGATCATCGCCACCATCATCGCAACTGTGATCGGCGCCATGGTGGCGATCATGCTGTGGCGCTTCCGCTTTCCCTTCAAGGCCGGATACGAAGGCTTCATGGCGCTCCCCATCGTGATCCCCGAGATCTGCATGGGCGTGGCGCTGCTGCTCTTCTTCAACGAGTCGGGCATGATGTCGGCCGTCGTCAACACGCCATGGCCCTTCAATCTCTCGAACATAATCATCGCCCACGTCGCCTTCTGCTTCCCCTTCGTCGCCGTTGTGGTGCGTTCGAGGCTCGTCGGCTTCAATCGCCAGCTGGAAGAAGCCTCGAAGGACCTGGGTGCCAGCGAATGGCAGACCTTCTGGAAAGTCCTCGTGCCCTTCATGATGCCGGGCCTCGTCGCCGGGGCGCTGCTTGCCTTCACGCTTTCGCTCGACGATTTCGTCATCACCTTCTTTACCTCTGGCCCGGAGACGGTGACATTCCCGGTCAAGGTCTACTCGCTCGTCCGCCGCGGCGTCTCGCCCGAGATCAATGCCGCGTCCACCGTCTTGATCGTCATCACCATCGTCGCCACCGTCCTCGCCATGAAGCTGCAGGCGCCGGAAAAATCCGGTAAAGGTTGAAACATGTCAGAAGTGATCGTCTCCATCCGCAATGTCTCGAAACGTTTTCCCGGCGGCGTTGTCGCGGTGGATAATGTCTCCATCGACATTGCCCAGAACGAATTCTTCGCGCTCCTCGGCCCTTCCGGCTGCGGCAAGACCACGCTGCTCCGCATGATCTCCGGCCTCGAAACGCCAACCGAAGGCCAGATCATGATCGCCGGCGAGGACATGGCCTTCACGCCGCCCAACAAGCGGCCCACCAACATGGTGTTCCAATCCTACGCAGTGTTCCCGCACATGACGGTCGAGGACAATGTCTCCTACGGCCTGCGGGTGACGGGCGTGCCCTCGGATGAAACCAAGCGCCGCACCGCCGAAGCGCTGGAGATGGTGAAGCTCTCCCATCTCGCCGCGCGAAAGCCTGACCAGATGTCCGGCGGCCAGCGCCAGCGCGTGGCCCTTGCCCGCGCGCTTGTGAAGCGCCCGAAGGTTCTGCTGCTCGACGAACCGCTCTCCGCCCTCGACGCCAAACTCCGCGACGGCATGCGAATGGAATTGACGCGCCTTCAGGAAACCGTCGGCATCACCTTCATCATCGTCACTCACGACCAGGACGAAGCGCTGTCGATGGCAAGCCGCATTGCCGTCATGGACAAGGGCGCGGTGCAGCAGATCGCAACGCCATCGGAACTCTACGAGCATCCCGCAAGCCGCTTCGTCGCCGACTTCATCGGCAAGGTGAACCTGATCGACGCGAAAGTGCTCCGCAGCGTCGGCAATCGCATTTCCTGCGAAGCGAAAGGGCTCGGGAAACTCGAACTCGAATCGACCGGCACGAGCGGCGCTACGGTGTCGATCGCGGTCAGGCCAGAGAAACTCAAGATCGGGAAGGCCGAGCCGAATGCCGCGAACCTCATCAAGGTCGAGGGCAAGGTGCGCGATGTGGCCTACTATGGCGACACCAGCCACGTCGTTGTCTCGACCAAAGACGGCCTCGATCTTTCGATCAATGTGCAAAACGACTCGCGCGAAGGCGGAGCCGGCGTCGAACGAGGACAGAAAGTCTGGGTTCACTGGTCGCCGGCCGACAGTCTGGTGCTTACGGAGTAGACAATGACTCTTGAAATGAAGAACATGAGCCGCCTTCCGGGCGATGAGGCATTCCGCCGTGAAAGCCTCAAGGGCACGCAGTGGGAGCCGACCTATGCCGGTGCCCTCTCGTTCATGCGCCGCAGATACACCCGCGATCTGAAGGGTGTCGACATTGCCGTCACCGGCATTCCCTTCGATCAGGCGACCTCGCATCGTCCCGGCACGCGGTTGGGACCGGAAGCCATCCGCCGCGCTTCGGTCGAGAATTCATGGGGTCCGTTCTGGCCGTGGAAATTCGATCCCTTCGATACGCTGGCTGTGGCGGATTATGGCGATTGCTTCTTCGATTGGGGTGCAAAGGAAAAATTCCCGGATTCACTTGAAAAACACATATCCGGCATTCTCGATGAAGGTGCGGAAGTGATCTCGCTTGGCGGCGATCACTACATCACCTATCCGATCCTCAAGGCCCACGCGAAAAAGCATGGTCCCCTGTCTCTCATTCACTTCGATGCGCATCGCGATGTCGAACCGGACGACGGCGGCCGTATCGATCACGGCACCATGTTCAGCTACGCAGTGCGGGAAGGCCTCATCGATCCGAAGAAGTCGATCCAGATCGGTATCCGCACCTGTTTCGTGGGCGAGCAGACGTTTGGTTTCCGCATCATGTTCGCCGACGAAGTGCACGACACCAGCGCCGCCGATGTGGCGAAGGAAGTCGTCCGCGTGGTCGGCAAGAACAAGGCTTATCTGACCTTCGACATCGACTGCCTCGATCCCTCGGCCGCTCCCGGCACCGGCACGCCCATCCCCGGCGGCCTCACCTATCATCAGGCGGCCTCGATCATCCGTAAACTGACGAATATCAACTTCGTCGCCATGGACGTGGTCGAAGTATCTCCGCCCTTTGATCATGCCGACATCACCGCGCTTGCCGCATCTAGCCTGATCATGGAGTATATCTCATTGCGGGCCTGGCAGCGCGGCGCGCGAGGCGAAGAGATGAAAGAATAGGGGATGCCGCATCCCCTTGATCCGCTTACCCCCGCCGAAATCTCCGCCGCTTCCGCGCTCATCCGCGCCAAGGGCGGTCTCAGCGCCCGCGCCTGGTTTGAAACAATCACCTTGCACGAGCCCGAGAAGGCGGACATCGCGAGCAATCCGCCGCGCCGCG
>JBJXGL010000303.1:0-2987 GCA_046160365.1 Aestuariivirga sp.
TTCACCCACATGTCGGTCGAAACAGTGCGCCAGACAATCTCGTTCAAAACAGCAAGTCCCAAGAAGAACAGGCCCCATCGCAGGGTCAGCGTCTTCCACGCCTCGCGCGGCATCTTGATGGTCTCGCCCATCACCACCTTGAGATACATCTTGTCGAAATAGAGCCCGCCCAGCAGGATCGCGCCGAACAGCGCATTGATCAGCGTCATCTTCACCTTGATGAAAAGATCGCTCTGCAGCCATAGCGTCAGCGCGCCGAAAATGCCGACGAATACCGCGCTGATCAGCGGCACAGTCGCGAATTTGCCGGTAAGCGCCCGCGACACCGCGAGCGAAATGGCGGTCGCCACCATGAACACGCCGGTGCCCCAGAAAATTCCGCCCCACCAATTGCCCGCGAAGAAAGCGAGCAGCGGCCCCATCTCGATTAGGATTTTCAACCCCGGCTTCATGCGTCCTCCAGTCCGGCGATAGCGCGCGAAAAGGCTTCGGCGTCGAAGGGTTGAAGATCGTCGATCTTCTCGCCAACGCCCACGGCATGGATCGGGAGTTTGTATTTCTCCGCGATCGCCACGAGAATGCCGCCACGTGCGGTGCCATCGAGCTTGGTCATGATGATGCCGGTCACACCCGCGACCTTGGTGAAGGCTTCGGCCTGCGCGATGGCGTTCTGCCCAGTGGTCGCATCGAGCACGAGCAGCACCGCGTGCGGCGCATTCTCGTCCAGCTTCTTGATGACGCGCACGACCTTGTCGAGCTCGTCCATGAGATAAGCTTTGTTGTGCAGGCGGCCCGCGGTGTCGACAAAGAGAATGTCGGTGCCGTCCGCCGCAGCTTCCTTCATCGCGTCGTATGCGAGCCCTGAGGCATCGGAGCCGGTTGGCCGCGACATGGTCCTGGCGCCGATCCGTTGCCCCCAGATCGTAAGCTGTTCGATGGCCGCAGCGCGGAACGTGTCGCAGGCGGCGAACATCACCTTGAAGCCCTCGCCGGACGCAATCGCCCCGAGCTTGCCGATAGTCGTGGTCTTGCCCGATCCGTTCACGCCGACGACAAGGATGACGAAAGGTTTCTCCTCGCCGAAATTGAACGGCACCTCGACGGGCTTCAAAGCCTTCGCCACTTCCGAAGCGAGAATGGTCTTCACTTCCTGCGGATCGATTTCCTTGTCGTAGCGCCCGGTGGCGACCGCCTTGATGATGCGCTCCGAAACCGTGATGCCAAGATCGGCCTGGATCAGCACGTCTTCAAGCTCTTGCAGCGTCTCGGCATTGAGCTTGCGCTTGGTGAAGATCGAGGTGATCGACGAGGTGATCGACTTCGACGACTTGGAGAGCCCATCCCGCAGCCGCGAGAACCAGCCTTTCCGCTCCGGCTCCTGCGGTACGGGTTCAGGCTGAGGTTTTGCCACGACAACTGGCGGCGGCGGTACAATTTCTTCCGGTTCGGGTTCGACAACCGCGACGGGTTCAGGCTCCGGCTCCGCCGGGGGCGGAGGTGGTGGTGGAGGCGGCGGTGGCGGCGCTTCGACTACAACCGGCTCTGCCGGCGGCGGTGGCGGCGTCTCGACGACAATTAGCTTGGCAGGCGGAGGCGGAGGCGGAGGTTCCACCCTTGGAGCAGGTTTGGGTTCCGGCCGCTTTGCTTCCGGCTTCTTGGGTTCCGGCTTCTTGGGTTCCGACTTCTTGGGTTCCGGCTTCTTGGGTTCCGGCTTCTTTAGCTCCGGCTTCTTTGGCTCAGGTTTTTTCGGCGGCGGCTTTACCTCTTTCGCGACCGGCTTCGGAGGCTCGGCCTTTCTCTCCGGCTTCCCCTTCCCAACCTCTTTCTTCGGCTCAGGCTTCCTGGCCTCAACCTTTTTGGGTTCCGGCTTCTTCGGCTCTGGCTTCTTGGGTTCGGGCTTTTTCGGAGCGGGCTTCGCGGTGATCTTCGGCGGCGGCTCCTTGGCCTTCACCTTTGCGACTGGCTTCTCGACCTTTGGTGGTTCCGGTTTTTCCGGCGGAACTGGTTTCGGTGGTTCTGGCGCCTTCTCAACAATAACCGGCTTCACTGGCTCCGGAGGAAGCGGCGGCGGCGCGACCTCTTCGACAACAGGTTCAGGCTCCGGCGCCGCTGGCGGAGGGAGAGCGACTTGTTCTTCGGGTTTTGGCTCCTCCTTGCCGCGGCCGGTAATGCGGTTGAAGAGCTTCTTGAAGAAGCCCGTCATGCGGCAAGGCTCATGTCGAGATGCGAGACTTGCGCGGCCGTCACCCGCGCCTCGATGATCGCGCCGGGTGTCATCGCCTGCTGGAACCTGGCCATGGCGAACTGCTCGGTGCGGCCCGTGGACGGCGTCTCGATCAGCACCGCGCGGATCGTTCCGACCTGCCTCGAAAGGAACTCGCGCATCCGCGCCTCGCCCTTTTCGCGAAGAGCCGCCGCGCGCCTCTTGATCACGTCGCCCGGAATCGCGGGCATGCGCGCCGCCGGCGTTCCGGGCCGCGCCGAATAGGGAAACACATGCAGGAACGTGAGTCCGCACTCGTCGACGATGCGCAAGGAATTTTCAAACATCGTGTCCGTCTCGGTCGGAAAACCAGCGATGATGTCCGCGCCGAACGCCATGTCTTTGCGCTTCGCCCGCAGCGTTTGACAGAAATCTATCGAATGCTCGCGCGAATGACGCCGCTTCATGCGCTTCAGAATCATGTTGTCGCCCGACTGCAGCGAAAGATGCAGATGCGGCATCACACGGGAATCGCCGGTGATCACATCGATCAGTTCGTCATCGGCCTCAATGGAATCGATCGATGAAAGCCGCAGCCGCTTCAAGTCCGGCACACGTCGCAGTATGGCCGAAAGCAGCGAGCCCAGCTTCGGCCGTCCTTCAAGATCGGCGCCCCAGGATGTGAGATCGACGCCGGACAGCACCACTTCCTGATGCCCCTCCGCAACCAGCCGTCTCACCTGCTCCACCGCCATCGCCGCTGGAACCGAGCGCGAGTTGCCGC
>JBJXGL010000304.1:0-13661 GCA_046160365.1 Aestuariivirga sp.
CCCGCCAAATGGGAGTTGGCACTCCAGAGCCAGATGCTCGAAAGCCTCATCACCGAGGGCTACAACGCATTCCTGATTTTCCCCGGCGATGCAGTGGGGACCAACAATGTTGTTTCAGAAATCAAGGACGCTGGCGGCATTGCCATCGCCACGGCAGGTTGCCTGAAGGATCCAACGCCTGCACTGTTTTGCATGGGCACAGATACGGGCAACTCTGCCTATCTCGGCACCAAAGAACTGATCCGCGTCATGGGCGGCAAAGGCAAGATAGCCCACTTCACCGGGTTCCTTGTCGATCCAAATACGCAGCTGCGCATTGACGCTGTTCAAAAAGCTGCCGATGAAACCAATGGCGCTGTCACGGTCGTTCAGGTCATCGCTGACATCGACGCGCCAGAGCCTGCAAACGAAAAGATCAACGCCTATCTTGCTGCCAATGCCGCTGGCGTTGACGGCATCGTGACCACCGCCTGGGTCCCCGCTGTTGTTGCGGCACAGGCTCTGACGAAAATCGGCGACAAGCGCATCAAGATGGTGGGTATTGACCATGATGAAGTTGTGCTGAAAGCCGTGAAGGATGGTTTCGTTGATGGAACCATGCTGCAGAACCCCTATGGCCAGGGCTATATCGGTTCTTACGTTCTCGACAAGTTGCGCTCGGGCTGCACCTTGAAGGAAGATGCGCCTTGGAAGTCAAACGCTTTGACAGCCAAGTTTGTGGACTCCGGCACGGTGTTTGTGGATGCCAAGCAGATCGACACCTATGTCGACGCCATGCGCGGCATCACCAAGACGGTCCTTGCCAACTTCGAGGGTAATTACCTCACCTGCAAGTAAGTCTCTCTCCTTCTCCCTGTTGCAGAGAGGGCGGCTGTCAAAGATGACAGCCGCCGCTGCATCAGACATGATCAGTTTTGCAGAAAATCATGAAACAGTCCCTCGTCAGTCCTGCCTCGGCAAGCGATTCACCGGCCCCAACGCAAGGGCGCGGCTCCGCATTCATGCGCATCATCTTAAGCAACGAATTTGGACTGACCGTCCTGATCGCGGTCACCTTCTTGCTCTTCGCAAGCCTCCTGCCGGGATTTGCGTCAAAGTTCAGCCTTTTCACCCTGGGCCGCCAGATCGGCATCGACACAATGATCGGACTGGCGATGATGGCCGTCATTGTCACGGGCGGCCTTGACTTGTCAGTCGGTGCAATTGGCGTATGTGCGGCCATGGTCTTTGGCTATCTGAGCCAGATCTTGGGCGTGCCCTTGGCAGCGGCCATTCCATGCGCCTTGGCATTTGGTGCAGCGCTTGGTTTCATCAATGGCAGCACTGTTGTCCGCACGGGCGTTCACAGTTTCATCATCACGCTCGCCAGCATGAGCATCTTTTTTGGTGTGATGATCTTTCTGACCAAGGCGCAAGCTTTCAATCAGTTACCGCCCGTTGTGTCTGAATTCGGAAAAATGAAGCTCGCCGGGATCATCTCGCCATTGCTGGTCATGTCTCTCGTGGTCTGTGTGGCGCTCAGCTTGTTTTACCGCTTCACGACACTGGGGCGCAACATGCTGGCCGCGGGAGCCAACGCCAAAGCGGCGGAACTGTCGGGAATACGCACGGCGCGCGTTATCACCGCATGCCACGTTCTCACGGGCACACTTGCGGCTCTCGCAGGGTTGATGCTGACAGCGCGCACCGGGGCCGCCATTCCTGCAATGGCAGGCCAGCTTGGACAAGACTGGTTGCTGCCTGCATTCCTGGCGCCGGTTCTGGGCGGCACGCTTCTTTCGGGAGGACGGGTTTCGGTTGTTGGAACGCTTCTCGGTGCCACTTTCGTTGCTGTCATGACGAAAGGCCTGCTGTTGATGCGTATCGGTGAGTTCTGGATCCTGGCTTGCCTTGGCACCATGTTGTTGGTCGCGGTGCTGACTGACAAGACACGCCAGTCCATTCTCCGCAACAGGGGTATGGTCTGATGGCGACAGGCTTATTCACACGCGCTTTCAACAATGACTGGATTGGGCCCGGTCTTGTCAGCCTGACTGCGGTGGTTGGCATATCAATTGCCCAGCCAAGCTTTCTCTCACCCTTCAACATTTTCGTTTTGCTCTCGGCGATCTCCGTCAACATGGTGATCGCACTCGGCCAATTGGTGATCATTGCGATCGGTCAGATGAACCTGGCACTCGGGGCGTTCGGCGGGCTTGTTGCAATCAGTTTTGTGGCGCTGATGGAGCTCTATGGCGTGCCGCCTCTTGCCGCAATGTTGATCGGCCTTGCAATTGGCACCGTTGCTGGCATGGCGAGTGGTTACGTGATTGCGCGCAGCGGCATCTCGGCCTTTATCATCACGCTCGCAGGCCTGCAGATTTTCAAGGGCATCAATCTCGGCATCACCGAGGCACAGCCCTTTTATGGCGTGCCGCAGAGTGTGCGTGACTTCGGCAATCTCACGATGATCGGGCTTGTACCCTGGCTGGTGGTGCCCATGATCCTCGCCAGTGTTGGCATGTGGTACCTGCTCAACCGCATGCGTATTGGCCGCTACATTCTGGCTGTTGGCAACAATCCCCATGCGGCGGAGCTTTCTGGCATCAACCAGCGCGCGACCATTACCTGGGCGCATGCCATTTCTGGATTTCTGGCGGCTGTGGGCGGTATGATGCTCGTGGCGAAATTGCAGATTGGCCAGCCGACGATTGGCGATGACTGGCTGATCTCATCTTTTGCTGCACCGGTGATTGGCGGTGCGGTGCTGTCAGGCGGGCATGTCAGCGTTGCCGGAACATTCTTCGGTGTCGTGATCATTGCCATCATCACGCAAGCGCTGGTGCTGTTCAACATCGATCCATTCCTGGTGCAGGTGGTATTGGGTGGGCTCATTTTGTGGGCTGTGGGCGTCAACCGCTGGCGCGAACTGCGCGTCGGCAAACTGCAAGCACAGGGTCAATGACATGACGGCCCTGCAAGTCTCCCATGTCAGTAAGAGTTTCCCTGGTGTCAAGGCGCTGAACGATGTCTCCATGACATTTCACGCTGGTTCAGTGCATGCCCTGCTCGGCGAAAATGGCGCTGGAAAATCAACTGTGATCAAGATCGTCACCGGCATTCACCAACAGGATGAAGGTGAAGTGACGATGGATGGCAAGCCTGTGCGCTTTGCCAATCCTCGCCAAGCAGCGGCGGGCGGTCTCGGTGTTGTGCATCAGGAGCGCAACCTCATCAACCGCTTCTCGGTTGGTGAAAACATCATGCTCGACCGGCTCGGAACGCATTCCCTGTCGCGAGTTGACTACACCAGCATTCACAGCCAGGCCGAAAAATGGTTGAAACTGCTGGAACTCGATGTCGACCCGCGCACCATTGTGTCGAGGCTGAGCGTGGCTCAGATGCAACTCGTCGAAATCGGGAAGGCGCTCTCGCTCCAGTCACGCGTGTTGTTATTGGATGAACCCACGGCATCGCTCACGCCAAGTGAAACCACTGTGTTGTTTCGGATCTTGCGCAGATTGCGTGATGATGGCGTTGCTATAGGTTTTGTCAGTCACAAGCTCGAAGAAGTGTTCGAGATTTGCGACCGTGTCACTGTATTGCGCGATGGCCAGAATGCCCGTGATAGTGCCGATCTTAAGCAGCTGAAACGCGCCGATGTTGTGCAGATGATGATCGGTCGGGCCGAACGCATTGCCAAGCGGGAAGCGCGCGCAAAACCAAACACCCAACCCTATATTGAGTTGAAAAACTACACTTCAGGGGATGGCCACAAGAACATCGATTTGAGCGTGCGCCCTGGCGAAATCGTCGGTCTTTACGGACTTGTGGGGGCCGGGCGGAGTGAACTGGCGAAGGCCTTGTTGGGATTGACGCCTCAAACCGGGGGACAAATTCTGATCAAAGGCATTGAAGTCAAGATCGGCTCTGTCGCGGAAGCATTGCACAATCATGGCATGGGCTATGTGAGCGAAGACCGCAAACAGGAAGGTTTGATCTTGCTGCATTCCGTGCTGGCCAACAGTGGTATCACCGTGTGGCGCAAGCTCGCGTCAAAGTTTGGGATTTTGACTGACGCATCGGTAATCAACCATGTTGACCCCATCTTGCGAAGACTCGAACTCAAAACGCCATCGCTCTATCAGACTATTGGTAACCTTTCAGGCGGCAACCAGCAAAAGGTGTCGGTCGCCAAGTGGATTGCGGCTGGTGTGAATTTCCTGATCATCGATGAGCCCTCAGTTGGCATTGACATCAAGACCAAGGCCTATCTGCACGATCTCATTCATGAACTCGCCAACCAAGGAACAGCTATCCTGCTGATCACGTCTGACATGCCGGAGATGGTCGATGTTGCCGACCGGATCGTTGTGATGGATGATTTCCAAATCAAAGGCGAGGTAGAAAACAACCGCAATTATGAACGCGTCAGCAAAGAGATCATGGGCCTCATCCATGGGCGGGAGGCCGCCTGATGGCCCACTTGTCGCGCGCCATCCTCGCTCAGCTTCCCGCTCATGTGCGAAAACCAACAGCGGATCTTTCGCAACTAGACACGGGCATAGTGCATCTGGGCGTTGGGGCCTTTCACAGAGCGCATCAGGCAGTTTACACGGAAGACGTCATCGAAGATGGCGACACCCGCTGGGGCACAGTGGGCGCAAGCTTGCGCGCGGCTGACACGCGCGACGCGCTTCGCCCGCAAGACTGGCTTTATTCTCTCAGCGAGTCAGATCAATCGCGCGATCGATTGCGCGTCATTGGCTCTTTGAAACGTCTGCTTGTCGCGCCCGAAAATCCAAGCGTTCTCTTGCATGCAATGTGCAATCCGTCGGTGAAGATCGTTTCGTTGACAGTGACCGAGAAAGGTTACTGTCACGACCCCGCGACCGGCGCGCTGAATGAAGACCACGCCGATGTCCAGCACGATCTGACCAATCCTGATTCACCAAAGTCGGCGCCGGGTTTTATCACGCGCGCCATTGCATTGCGGCGCCTGCAAGGACTTCCGCCATTTGCAGTGCTCTGTTGTGATAACCTCCCATCCAATGGTCAAGTGGCGCGCCGCGTGATTTCGCGCTTGGGTTCGCTGCATGATGGGGACTTGGGCAAGTACATCACAGATACTGTGGCGTTTCCCTCCACCATGGTGGACCGCATTGTTCCCGCCACAACTGACGCAGACCGCGCTGCGGTGGCCAACACTCTCGGCGTTGTCGACAATTGGCCCGTCATGACAGAAGCCTTCACACAGTGGGTCATTGAGGACCATTTCCCTTCTGGCCGGCCAGACTGGGCAGCAACATTTGTGTCTGATGTCACCCCGTTTGAAACCATGAAGCTCCGCCTGCTCAATGGCTCTCACTCTTGCATCGCTTACCTTGGATATTTGGCAGGCTATGAAACCGTTGCTGACGCCATGCAGAACCAGAATTTGGCGCATTTCGTGAAATGCTTCATGGACATAGAGGCGGCTCCAACGCTCAGTGTTCCGGCTGGGACGGATGTTGAAGGTTACAAAGCTGCGCTGATCAAGCGCTTCCGCAACCCATCTCTGCGCCACAGAACCTGGCAAATAGCCATGGATGGTTCGCAGAAACTGCCGCAGCGTTTTTTGGGCACTATAAGAGACCAGCTGAAGACAGGTGGTCCGATCACATGTTTGGCGCTCGGCGTTGCTGCCTGGATGCGTTATGTCACCGGAGTTGATGAAAGGCACAATCCTATCGATGTGCGAGATCCTCTGCGTGATGAACTGCGCAAGCGCGCCGACGCAGCAGGCCTCGACGCGGCACGACTTGCACCAGCACTCATCAATATCGAAGCCATCTTCGGCAAAGACTTGCCCGCGCATGAAGGCTTCGTAGCGGCGGTAACATCATCGCTTGATCGACTGATCAAGCAAGGTGCGCGCCAATCGCTGTTACAAACAATGAAGCATGCCGCATGAAACAAACCTGGCGCTGGTTCGGCCCTGATGATTTGGTGCTCCTGTCTCATGTCAGGCAAGCGGGAGCCACGGGCATTGTTACCGCACTGCATCATATGAACCGTGGTCAAGCCTGGACCGATGATGAAGTGCAGAAACGCAAATCGCAAATCGAGGCCGCAGGGCTGACGTGGGATGTGGTTGAAAGCATCGCCGTGCCTGAAAACATCAAGACGCGCAGTGGTAATTTTCGCGAATTGATTGAGAACTACAAGACGTCGATCCGTGCCATTGGGCGGGCGGGCATTAAGATTGCTTGCTATAATTTCATGGCAATCACCGACTGGACGCGCACTGACCTGTTTTGGCCGCTACCCAACGGTGGCTCGGCGCTTCGCTTTGATATGGTGGACTTCTGCGCCTATGATGTGCTGATCCTGAAGCGTCGAAATGCAGAGGCGGATCACCCGGAATCCAGGATTGCCGAAGCCCGAAAGCGTCTCGCCGCATGGCCAGAAAGCAAGATCGCAGAGCTTGAGCGAAATCTGATCGACTGGGTGCCTGCGCGCGAGACGGTTTATGATCGTGCGAGTTTCAACAAGCAATTAGATGCCTACAAAGATCTCAGCGTTGAAGGTCTACGCCAAAACCTGTTTGAGTTTGTCGGAGATATCGCAACTGTTGCCGAAGAAAGCGGAGTGAGACTGGCCATTCACCCTGACGATCCACCCTTTCGATTGTTTGGCCTGCCCCGTGTCAATTCGACGGCTGACGATACGCGCAAACTTTTGAAGGCCGTGGACCGGCCGGCAAATGGCGTGACGCTCTGTACCGGCTCCTATGGCGCCAACCCGAATAATGATCTTGTCGCCATGGCCCATGAATTTGCACCACGCATTCACTTCACCCATCTGCGCAATACCACGCGTGAACCTGATGGATCGTTCTACGAGTCAGAGCATCTTGATGGCGATACGGATATGGTCCATGTCGTCGCGGCTCTGAT
The DNA here is from genome assembly GCA_046160365.1 of Aestuariivirga sp. Lineage (GTDB taxonomy): Bacteria > Pseudomonadota > Alphaproteobacteria > Rhizobiales > Aestuariivirgaceae > Aestuariivirga. Next base: position 6,918 of record JBJXGL010000304.1, read on the forward strand.
GTCAGAAGAACAAAGGCGCATCAGTGAGGGGCGCGTGGATGCACAAATTCCGATGCGCCCCGACCATGGCCATTTGATCGTTGATGACATCGGCAAGAAGGTGAACCCCGGCTATTCCTGTATTGGACGACTGAAGGGATTGGCCGAGTTGCGCGGTGTGATGCGCACTGTGGCTCACTATCGCGCTGGAAAAGTGAGTTAGGAAACTCCCATGGCGAAAATCACTCGTATCGAAACTCTGATGGTAGATCTGGTGCCCAAGGTTAAGCGCACCGATGCCATTCAGTCATTCGTGAGCCAGGAAACACCGATTGTCCGAATTTATGATGCCGATGGCGCGGTTGGTACTGGTTACACCTATACGATTGGCACAGGTGGTCCATCCATCATGATGTTGTTGAAACACACGCTGCTGCCTGCCCTTCTTGGCCGCGACGCATCGGAGATCGAGAGAATTTGGCGGGATCTCTTGTTTCTCACGCACGCCACATCAGTTGGAGCGATCACATCGCTGGCGCTTGCGGCGATTGACACGGCCTTGTGGGACTTGAAGTGCAGGAAACTTGCCCAACCTCTCCACATCATGGCGGGTGGCGCACAGTCGCGCATCCCGCTCTATACCACTGAAGGTGGTTGGCTTCATATTGAGACCGAAGCTCTTGTTGATGATGCTGTAAAGGCAAAAGCACTTGGCTTTGGTGGCGCAAAGGTCAAGATTGGTCGTCCGCATGTGTCTGAAGATGTGGCGCGATTAGAAGCAGTGCGCAAAGCCGTTGGTCCCAGCTTTGAAATCATGACTGACGCCAATCAGCGTTTCACCATTGATGAAGCAATTCGCCGCGCACGCAGCCTCACGCCCATCGACATCGCATGGTTGGAAGAACCACTTACGGCTGACGACCTCGCGGGGCATGTGCGCTTGTCGCAGAGCACGACACTTCCTGTTGCGGTTGGTGAGAGCATCTACAGTCACCTGCACTTCCGTGAATACTTGCAGCAGGGCGCATGCTCCATCGTTCAAGTCGATGTGGCGCGTATCGGTGGCATCACGCCATGGTTGAAAGTGGCGCATCTGGCGGAATGCTTCAACGTTCCCGTATGTCCGCACTTTCTGATGGAGCTCCATGTCTCATTGTGTGCGGCAGTGCCAAATGCGCGCTGGGTTGAATACATCCCGCAACTTGACTCGCTCACCGAAAAGCCAATGCAGATCATCGATGGCCACGCCATTCCTTCGGACGACCCGGGTCTTGGTATTGCTTGGGATTTTGCCGCCATCAAACGCGCGACCGTCGAAGGTTCGGCCTTCATTATCGGATGACTGCCATGTTGAATGTGCCAGCAAAATCCAAAATGGCAGCCTTCGTGCTACACGGCGAGAAAGATTTGAGGGCACAAAATCTTGAAATGCCGGATGTGCCGCCAGGGCACGTATTGCTGAAGGTGAAGCGGGCCGGCATTTGTGGGACTGACATGCATTACTATGCGCATGGCAAAATCGGCACCTTCATCCCAAAACGCCCGTTTGTATTGGGCCACGAATTTGCAGGCGAAGTTGTAAGTGCCGGAGATAGCGCAAGCACAAAACTTATCGGTGCGCGTGTCGCTGTTGATCCGTCGATTCCTTGCGGCACCTGCAAACATTGCCGCAGTGGACGCTACAATCTCTGTCGCAACATGCGCTTTTATGGTTCGGCTAGCTGTGACCCACATATTGACGGAGGCTTTGCGGAATACACCGTTGCGCCGGCGGTCAATTGTTTTGTTGTGCCAGACAGCCTGGGTTGGGGCGAAGCGGCAATGATTGAGCCATTGTCGGTCGTGGTGCATGCCGCACGCCGCGCAGGCAACGTTTCAGGCTATCGCGTGTTGGTCACCGGTGGTGGGGCCATTGGTCAGCTGATGGCGCTTGTCGCCCGCAGCTTTGGCGCATCGCAAATCGTGATGAGCGATATCGCCGCGTTTCCGCGTAATTTGTCCATCAGATTAGGTGCGGATGCGGCTTTAGATGCTCGCGATCCTGACTTCGAAGCGAAAGCGCTCGAAATCTCGCAAGGAGGTTTTGACTTTGTTTTCGAAGCGTCGGGCAGTGCCCAAGCACTGGCGCAGGCCATTGCCGTTGCCGACCGTGGTGCAACCATCGCGCAAGTGGGCACATTGCCAACGCCTGTCACCGCTCCATTGAATTCCATCATGGCGAAAGAGCTGAACTTCATCGGTTCTTTCCGCTTTGCCAATGTCTTTGCGACTTCACTGGAACTTGCAGCTTCCAAGCGGATTGATTTGTCTTCCCTGATCAGCGCCGTGCTGCCGCTCAGCGACATGCAGAAGGCTATGGACCTTGCCATTGGCAAGAATGAAGTTGTGAAGGTTCAGATTGAGCCCTGATGATCAGGCGTTGAAGAAGATCTCTTCCATCACAGCCCAACTGCTGTGACCTTCGAGGGGAACCTGTGTCGCGTCGGTCTGCTTCAGCCAAGCGATATTGCGCGGCTCCTTCGCCAGCTTCGCCTTATCAGCCTCATAGTTTGTGCCGTGATACTCAAAATAAGCGAACTCATAATATCTCCCATCCGGCATCTTCTGGAGGAAAATATTGAAGTTCCGCATGTTGGCCGCTTCCAGCAAGTCGCGCACACCAGGCCCATCATGCAAGGCGCGGTACGCGGCGATGCATTCTTCTTTGATACCAATCACCATGCCGATGCGGCGGATACCTTTTGTTTGAGTCACAACGAGTTGTCCTTGATTCCATAAAAACGCGCGCAGTTTCTTCCCAGAAACGCCTCGCGTTCTGATACTGCCAGCCGGGCGGCATGTGAAATAGATCTCACAAACAGGGCATGAAAACACGAAGCGAGTCAAGTAGCCATGCTCGCCGCGGTCGACGATGCCGGTTGACATGGCGCTGCAGGGCAACCCGCTGAAATGGCTTGGTTTAATGCGTCGTATCGGAGGGAGCGGGCCGGTTGAAACGCAAGCGCAAGGGCGGGTGATCGCGGTACTGGACTGGCGACGATCCCGGTTTCCCTCAGAGCTCTCAGTTTGTGATCCTCCAGAGGCGAACCGTCCGTCAGCGTTTGTTCAGTTCGGCACGGCGGACCAACTGCGGTACCAATTCCTGAAGAGCTTGAACTGGCTTTCGGCATGGTGCTTCTGGCTGGCGCTCAACTCATCCGATACGTTGAAGTGCAGTTCGTATCCCGGACTGCCTTCGAGCATCATCAGGTGCTTGTAGTAGAGAACTAGGTCCGGTCCCTCGTCGAAGGTTGACAGCACCCAGAGCGCCTTTTCCAGTTCGAGCGCTTGACGGCGCGCATCGGGGTTGCCGGTTGCGGCACGTTCGCACAGCGCAACGAGATGCAGCACTTCCTTCGGCAGCACATTGCCGATGCCGGTGATCGCGCCGACGGCCCCGCAATTGACATACCCATGGAACACCTGGGTATCGACACCGACCACCAGGGAGAGCGTTGGATCGCGGCCGGTGATGTGTTCGGCGGCATAGCTGAGCGCCGCGGCACCGCCGAATTCCTTGAAGCCAACAAGATGCGGATATCGGCGTTGGAGATCAAAGAACAGATCTGCCTTCGTCTCGAAACCGTAGTAGGGGCTGTTGTAGATAACCGAAGGCAGATCGACAGCGGCTTCGAGAATGGCAGAGAAATGGGCGCGCTGGGCGGCAACTGAACTTCCCCGCGACAGCACTCGCGGAATGATCATGAGACCCTTGGCCCCCACTTTTTTCGCGTGAACCGCAAATGCCGTGGCGCGCGCCGGATTCTGCGCACCGGTGCCCACGATGACGGGAACCCCGGCACCTATAAGACGTTCGACGCCCTCCTGGCGTTGCTCATCGGTGAGCAGCGGCCAGTCGCCCATCGATCCGCAATAGACCACCGCCGCCATGCCAGCGGCGATCAATTCCTTGGCTTTCAGGACCAACGCATCGAAATCGGGCGTGCGACCTGACTTGCAGGGTGTCATGAGCGCTGGAATACAACCTCGAAAAATATTGTTAGCCATCTCACTGTCTCCATTCTTGTTGGCGCGCAGCCAAATCCTTGGCGTGGCGCAATTGTGAACGCGTCACACCACTTCCTCGGCACGGTGGCAGGCAACGATGTGGCCATCGGCGATTGGCCGCAACTCCGGTTCCACGTCCGCACAATGGGCGATCGCCAGCGGGCAGCGGTTTCGAAATCGGCAGCCCCTACCGAGTTCGGCGGTCCGGCCAATTTCTCCACTGATTGCTGGCTTCAGCCGGAAGCGCGGATCGGGAATCGGCGATGACGCCAACAGAGCTCGGGAATATGGGTGTCGCGGCCCCGCGAAGAATGTCTTGGCCGAGGATTGCTCGACGATCTTTCCGAGATACATGACCGCGACCGCGTCGCTGACATGCGCGACCAAGTCGAGGTCGTGCGAAATGAAGAGATATGCAAGACCACGGCTCTGCTGGAGGTCAAGAAGCAGATTGATGATCTGCGAGCGGATGGAGACGTCGAGAGCCGAAACCGGCTCGTCGCAAATGACCAGCCGCGGCTCGATGGCGATCGCCCTGGCAATGCCGACACGCTGGCGCTGTCCACCGGACAATTCATGCGGGTAGCGCTGGGCAGTGTCGGCATGAAGGCCGACGGCAGCGAGAACAGCCCTGACCCGTTCCCCGATTTCGCGCCGCGAGCAGACTCTGTGTGTGAGAAATGGCTCGCGCAGGATCGATCCGATCGTCAGATGCGGCGTCAGCGAGGCATAGGGATCCTGGAAAACCATCTGCGCATTGCGCCGCAGGCGTTCAAGGGCTGCCTTGCTCGGCCGGATGACTGACTCGCCGCTGAGCCTGATCTCGCCGCTATCGGGTTGCAAGAGCTGAAGGATAAGCTTGGCCGTCGTCGATTTGCCACAGCCCGACTCGCCGACCAGCCCCAGGGTCGTCATCGGAGGGAGCCTGAGCGAGATGCCGTCCACGGCCGGCACCACCTGGTTCGATTGCCATGGCCAACTTCCACGTAGTGTGAAGTGCTTGACGAGGTGATCGACGGCAAGGACAGGCTCGCCGGATTGAACCGCGGTGCCCATCATGGTTTGACCACCGCCGGCAGATCAAAGCGGGGCAGCTCGCGCCAACGATGACACCGAATCCATCGGCCGGGTGCCGCTTCCTCGAGTGACGGTCTTATGTCTCGGCACGGATTTTCTATGCGATGCGGGCAGCGATCATAAAACCGGCACCCCTCCGGCAGGCTTGCGAGGTTTGGTACGCTGCCGGAGATCGCGGCCAAGCGCGATTTTGGCACGCCTGCGCCGCGCCGTGGCAACGACACCAGGAGTCCGCGCGTATATGGATGCAGAGGGCCGTCGAACAGCGGGCCGACCTCAGCCACTTCGACGATGCTTCCTGCGTACATCACCGCCACCCGATGCGCGGTCTGCGCAATGACACCGAGATCGTGGGTGATCAGAAGGACAGCCATGCGGCGATCGGCCTGCAGGCGCACAAATAAGTCGAGAATCTGTGCTTGTATCGTCACGTCGAGAGCGGTGGTGGGCTCGTCGGCAATGAGCAGCTTGACGTCTCCGCAAATCAGCGCCATCGCGATCATCACCCTTTGGCGAATGCCGCCGGACAGCTCGTGCGGATACTGGTCGAGACGTTGGGTGGCTAACTGGATTCCGACCTGCTCCAAGAGACCGATTGCCAGCGCGTGGCGTTCCGCGCGGCTGAGCTGCGGCCGATGGGCGCTCAACACTTCCGTGATCTGATCTCCGACCTTGAGGGCGGGGTTGAGGCTCGTCATGGGCTCCTGCAGCACGATCGCAATCTTGTCGCCGCGGATCTGCCGCATATCCTCCGGCCGCAGAGTGAGGAGATCAGCGCCCTCAAACATGATCTTGCCGCCCGTGATACGGCCTGGCTGCGGAACGAGGCGCAGGATCGAGCGCGCTAACATTGTCTTGCCGCAACCCGATTCACCGACGAGGCCGAGCACTTCGCCACTGGCAATGGAAAGGTCGACGTCGTCGACGACGGTAATCGGCCCGTGATCGGTCGGGAAACGAACCTGGATGCCGCGAATGTCAAGAATGGGTACTGCAGCCCCGTGGGCAAGAACGTCATGTTCTTGTGACGGGTCCGGCATTGCCTTGGCAGGCGATGACGTGGCGCGCTTCACAGGCTGACCTTGTTTTGCAGCCGCGGGTCGAGCATGTCGCGCAGTCCGTCGCCGATCAGGTTAAGGCTGAGGACCGCGAGCGAGATCATGACACCTGGCGCAAGCATCAGCCACGGTGCCGTGCGGATGAATTCGCGCGCATCGCTGATCATGTTTCCCCAGCTGGGACTGGGCGGCGGCAGACCGAGACCGAGAAAGCTCAATCCCGCTTCGACAAGTATGGCCCAGGCAAAGCCGAAAGTGAGCTGCACCATGACCGGGCCTACGGCATTGGGCAGGATGTGGACGGTTAGGAGCCTGAGGTTGCCAATGCCAACCGAACGGGCAGCCTGAACGAAGTCGGCCGTGATGAACTCGATGACCGAGGCGCGGACCGTGCGGATGACGCGCGGCACGTAGAGGACGAAGACCGCGAGGACGACATTGATTTCCGCTGGGCCGATAGCCGCAAGGATCATGATCGCAAGGACGAAGCCTGGGAAGACCAGCAGGCTGTCGGAAATCCGGCCAATGATCGCGTCGGCCCAACGATACTGCCCCGACAGAGCGCCCAAGATGATTCCGACCA
>JBJXGL010000305.1:0-26638 GCA_046160365.1 Aestuariivirga sp.
GCACAATCAGCGCCAGCTTGAAAGCGGTCGTAAACGACCTGAACAACTTCGTCTCGGACATAGGCTCCTCCGCGAGAATCGCCCATGTCCCTGAAATTATCGTGTCTCAACAGAGGGGGTCAGTCCAATACCAATTGAATGAATTAGCCTCCGACGCGTTCGGGTTACGGTGACACCTTACCTTTCTATTTCATTGAGATGAGTAAAGTGTCACCGTAACTCGACCGTAATTCCGTGTGCCGTCGGCGTTCGATCTGCCTAAATTATATGCGTCCATCAAACTCTAGGCGCCCCCGGCTGGGAGCGCGGGCTTCCAGCCCGCTAGCCTACTGCATAGCAATTCGGTGCATTCCGCTGAGTTCTACGCCGCGAAACTGCTCCGCACCATCCAGTCGCCGATCGAATTCATCAGCAGGGCATCGCCGGTTAGGACGATCTTTTCGCGCGCCATCTCGGCCTGCAGCGTCGAGTGCCCTATCCATGCCGAAGCCAGCGCCAGGGCGTCCGCCGTAACGTAGAGATCGACGTCATGTCCCGGATCGATCATGCAGATATCGGCAGGCTCGCCTGGCCGCCCAAGGATCCAGTAATTGCGTTCCGCGTCCGGCAGCTCGGGAAAAATGAACTGGATCACACTCTTCCGGTGCCGTGGCAACACGGCGGTGTTCACCTTGCGCCGCAGGTTCCACATGAGAATCCGGACATCGACCTCTTCGAGACACACCGCCGCGTCGACATTCCTGTGCGCCCAGTCGCCCAGCGCCTTCACGATGGGCGAGAGGCCGTCGGCGAGCGGCGTGGTCCGGTATTGAATCTCGCCGGTCGCGCCGTTCACATCGCGGCGCACGAGCCCGTTCTTTTCCATCTGCTTGAGCCGGGTCGAGAGCAACGTCGGCGACATGGCCGGAATGCCGCGCCTGATATCGTTGAAACGGGTGTAGCCGTTCCACATTTCGCACAGCACAAGCAAGCTCCAGCGCGGCTCGATCAGCTCGCAGGCTTTGGCCACAGGGCAGAAGTGGTGATAGCTTTCAAAGCTCATAGCGGTATCTCCTCCGCCCCATCCGCTTCCATAGTGCATCCGGACGCCGCGCGCCGCTAGTCCAAAATCTGTACCGGCCGCGCTTCAGTTCCTACACTGGCCGCCGCGGACGCGCGGGGCGCATGATGCGGCCACAGTCGAGCGCAGCCAGATAGCCCGCCACTGTTCAACATTGGAGCTTATCATGCAACAGACAGCCACAGCGATGGCCGCACCTTCGCTATCGCCCGATTTCGCCGCCATCAAGCAGAAGCAGCAGGCCACCTGGGCCGCCGGCGACTACGCAGTCGTTGGCACGACTCTGCAGATCGTTGGCGAAGCGCTCTGCGAAGCCGCCGACATTTGCGCGGACGAGAAAGTGATCGACGTCGCGGCCGGCAACGGCAACGCCACCCTCGCGGCGGCGCGCCGTTATGCCGAAGTGACCTCGACCGACTACGTCTCAAGCCTTCTCGAGCTTGGCCGCGTCCGCGCCGAGGCGGAACTTCTCCACGTTACGTTCCAAACCGCCGACGCCGAGGCACTGCCGTTCGCCGATGGCAGCTTCGACGCTGCGCTTTCGACCTTCGGGATCATGTTCACGCCCAACCAGCCGAAGGCGGCCGCAGAAATTTCACGTGTCGTGCGCAAAGGCGGCCGCATCGGCCTCGCCAACTGGACACCGGACAGTTTCATCGGCCAACTCTTCAAGACCATCGGCAGACATCTGCCGCCGCCGCCAGGCCTCAAGCCTCCGCCGCTCTGGGGAACCAAGGACCATCTGAAAGAGCTTTTTCCGCGCCACACGGTGGCCTGCGAAACCCGTGTCTTCAACTTCCGCTACAGGTCGCCCGCCCATTGGCTGGAGGTCTTCCGCACCTACTACGGACCCACAAACCGCGCCTTCGCGGCGCTGGACGCCAAGGGGCAGGCGGCGCTCGCCGACGACATTCTGAGCTTGATCGACCGCAGCGCGGAACCGGGTCACGCCGCCCTGGTGATCCCCAGTTCATATCTTGAAGCGGTGATCGTGAAGCGGGAGTAGCTGAGGCGGGATTGGGCCACGGGCCAGCGACGGCGTGCTCGCGGTTTCATGCAATTCGCCCGCGAAAAGTCCCGCAAACCGGTTTCATGCGCGGTGAGACACGGCTTGCCGATCTTGCGCCGGCGGCGCTCCCGCCAATGGCCGGTACTGTTCCCGAACCAGCCGGCGGCGGCCAACCCGCAGACAACAAAACTCAAAGTCGCTGTTCCTGCAATCAGCGCGTCTTGCCCGAGGGGGTCAGTCCAAGTGCGTGCCACTTTAACCCATGAAGGAGAAGTAAAATGCCCCCAGTCGACCTCATCGGTGGCAAGTTCACCCTCAACACCGTCACGGACGGTCTCCAGTTCGAATCCACAGTCGCGGCGCTCGACAATGCCGGCATAGCGCCGGTGCGTGGGCGCCAGCACGCCGCATCGCCATCAAGCTCGCGCAAAGGTGCATCCGGCCCGCCTACATCATCACATGGTATTACGGTGACACTTTACTTATTTATTTCGTTGAGATACGCAAAGTGTCACCGTAACTACGTAACCGCAACGCTATCGGGCGTCAGCAGTTGATGAAATGTCTGGAGCGTCCGCGCGATCCAGCGCAGTTGGTGAGGATGGCAAATAACGCGCCTGATTTATCGGCAGCTCGCATTTCGCCTTGGATTGCGTCGTGACAACCCCGCAAATGGCCAAGACGGGGTCAAGGCCCGGCGCTGCTCTGAAGGTTCCACCAACTCCGAACTTCGAGCCGCGGCATTGAGGCCGGCTTGGCCATTTGCGATTGCTCGCCCGGGCCATCGAGATGTTGTGAATCCGATCGGGCTTGACCCGGGGATGGGTGCGAGGCCGATGGCCGGGAGAGGGTGCTCTTTGGTCCGAGCATCAGTGGGTCTTGCACTCGCCTCAAGCCGCTGCCATTTGGCATTCTACAATTTTAACGAGAATTGATTAACGCTGCGTCAAATCACAAAATCGAACCAAAACCGTGCACGCAAAGTGCAGCAAATTGCAGCGCATTTGCATGCAAAGGCAACGCATCCGGCCAGCGAACTGCAGCGCCAAGTGCTTGAAATCGCGCAAACTGGGAGTGGATTGCTTCACGTGAAACATTCTCCTAGCCTGCACAAAGATGCATGAAAAGAAGAGGCTCTCGGCCTCACTTTCTGGGCGGCACCAGCCGCGTGATGAGGCTTGAGGTGTCCCATCTGCCGCCGCCCATGGCCTGCACGTCGGCGTAGAACTGGTCCACCAGGGCCGCCACCGGCAGCTTCGATCCGTTGCGGCGGGCTTCGGCGAGGCAGATGCCTAAGTCCTTTCGCATCAGATCGGCGGCGAAGCCGAAATCGAAGCGGCCTTCGATCATGCTCTTGTGGCGGTTCTCCATCTGCCAGGAGCCGGCCGCACCCTTGGAGATCACCTCCACCACCTCCGTCATATCGAGTCCGGCCCTGAGGCCGAACTGGATCGCCTCGGCAAGGCCTTGAACCAGCCCGGCAATCGCGATCTGGTTCACCATCTTGGCGAGCTGCCCCGCGCCCGGCTGACCCAGCAGCTTCCGCATCTTCGAGTAATGGACAAGCGTTGCCTCCACCCTGGCGTAGTCCGCCTGCTCGCCTCCGCACATGATGGTGAGCTGGCCGTTCTCCGCGCCCGCCTGTCCGCCTGAAAGGGGCGCATCGACGAAGCCTAAGCCCCTGGCTTTCGCCGCTGCGTGCAGCTCCCGCGCGACCTCCGCCGAAGCCGTTGTATGGTCTACGAAAACCGCACCCTTCTGCATCGCCGCGAAAGCCCCTTCGGGGCCGATCGTCACCTGCCGCAGGTCGTCGTCATTGCCCACGCAGGCAAACACGATATCGGCCCCTTTCGAGACCTCTCTGGGAGTCGCAGCGCGCGAGCCCTTGTATTTCGCGCACCACGCCTCGGCCTTCGCCGCGGTGCGGTTGTAGACTGAGATTTCCGCGCCACTCTTCGCGGCCAGATGTCCCGCCATCGGAAAGCCCATCACGCCCAGTCCGATCCATGCGATTTTCATTGCCATTTCCGTATGTTGTGATGACTCTGGGGTTTACGATGCAAAACCCTCAACGACAATCCGCTTGATCGCCAGCGCAGCAGGCGCATTATATGGCTCATGAATCATGGCCTTGGAGCAGTTCCCGCGTGAGCATCGAGCGGCGCAATTTCCCGCAGTTTTTCATTACCGCGCCAGCGCCCTGCCCTTATCTTCCCGGCCGGCTCGAGCGCAAGGTGTTCACGCATCTGATCGGGAACGATGCCAAGGCCTTGAATACGCAGCTTTCTCAGGGAGGGTTCCGCAGGAGCCAGAACATCGCCTACCGGCCCGCCTGCGAGGGCTGTGCGTCGTGTGTATCGGTGCGGGTTCCGGTGGCGAAGTTCAAGCTCACCCGCTCCTTCAAGCGGGTCACGGTGCGCAACAAGGACCTTCGCGCGATTCCCTGCCGCGCCAAGGCAACCTCCGAACATTACTCGCTTTTCCGCTCTTATATCGATACCCGTCATGGCAATGGCGGGATGGCCGACATGTCGGTTCTGGATTTCTCCGCCATGGTCGACGACAGCTTCGTCGACTGCAAGCTGATGGAGTACCGCGATCTTGAAGGCCAACTGGTCGCCGCGGTGCTCGCGGATGTGCTGGGAGATGGCCTCTCGATGATCTACAGTTTCTACGATCCGGAGCTGACCTCGCGGAGCCTCGGCACCTTCATGATCCTCGATAGCATCAGGCGGGCGCGGGAATTGGGGCTCACTTACCTCTATCTGGGCTATTGGGTCGGCGGCTCTCCAAAAATGGCCTACAAGGCCCGCTTTCTGCCCCAGGAGCGGCTGACACCCGATGGCTGGGTCACCTACACTTAGTTCACTTTATTTCAGGCGGAAATTGACGAATCCAGTGCCCTAAGGTAATTCACGGCTGAACTTTACGTGTTCGTCATTCCGGGGGAGTCAAGTTTCGAATATGCCGCCGCGATCCATTGGCCGCCATGACAATGTGCCCAAGGGTCTGCTGATCACGTTGATCGGCGGGTTGCTGTTTACTTTCGATCTCCCGCTTTTGCGCCTTGCCAACGGAGAAATGTGGTCGCTCATCTTTGCGCGCGGCATGCTGATGTTTATCGCGATCAGCGTGGTATGGCTGGCGCAGCGCCAATCCAGCGGCTCGCGTGCACCCTACATCGCAGGCCTTGCCGGCCTTGTCGTGTGCTTCACCAGCACGATCGCAAACATGTCCTTCATCGGCGCCATCGCGGAAACATCGGCCGCAAACATCGTATTCATCACGGCTCTCATACCGGTGCTCACGGCCATCATGGCGCGTTTTGTCATCGGCGAGAACGTCCCCTTATGGACATGGGTCGCCACGGGTGTCGCGCTCATTGGCGTCAGTATCATCGTCTGGGACGGCATGGGCAATGGAACGGCGCTTGGCGATTTGCTGGCCTTGCTATCAGCTGTGTGCACCGCCTTTGCCTTCACCATCATCCGCGCCAGCGGAGAGAACCTGGTCACCAGCCTTGCCGTCGGCAGCCTCGGCGCCGCGATGATCGCGTTCATGTTTTTTGACGCTTCACTCACTGGCCTTGGCAGCTACGGATGGTATTGGGTCGCTTTGAACGGGCTGCTCGTCATACCGATAGCAACCGCGCTGATGGCCATGGGGCCGCGCCTCTTGCCCAGCGCCGATGTCAGCATGTTCTTCCTGCTGGAGACAACGCTCACACCTGTGTGGATTTGGCTGATTTTCGGCGAAACGCCGGGCCGGGGCACCATGATCGGAGGCGCGATCGTGATCACGGCATTGTTGGCCCACAGCTATTGGCGTTTCACGAGATCGCTCAACAACGCCACTCCGGCTGGCGCGTAACGGAAAAATCCTGCTAGGTTCCGCACGGCAGGTCGATTGGGAATCGGATGGGGAAACTAGCGCTTGACGATCCGCTGGGCATTGCCCGGGTGGTGACGGGAATGCACGCGAACCTGCTCGCGCTCGGGTACGATGCGCGGGTAAGTTCTGATTTGGCCCTGCTCGACGCCACCAAACAGGCGGTTCGCAATGAGCGGGTGGCGCCGTTTTACGACCCATCCGTGAGTAGCCTGGGACCGGATCGCGCGTTTTGGATGAGCTTGATCGATTCAGATGGCAAGGTGATCGGGCTTCAGGCATTCCGGCTCGATTTTGTCGAGACAAACCTCGGCGACTGGGGGCCGTCCTACATCATTGGCCTTTACATGCGCCGCAATGAAATCCTTGTGCCCACGCATGCCTCTCCGCCCCGCAACAGCATCGCCGAGCGCATTCGTGGCCGGCTGGTCTATCACGGTGAACTCTGGCTGGACCGCTCGGTGAAAAACCGGCGCGTGTTCGACCAGTTCGGCAAGTTCGGCATGCTGCTGAGCCTGATCAAGTGGAACCCTGACGCCATCTGGGGCCTCGCCGCGCAGCAGATGGCAACCCATGGTCACGTTACCCGCATGGGCTACTCCTTCATCGAACGCGGCTTCCTGCGCTGGCAATGGGTGCCAGAAGGCATCGATCCTGTAGAGTGGCTGGCGGTGGCCGAGCGCGATGCGCTCGAGCAGCTTGTCGACGAAGCGCTGACGTCTAGAGAATTGCTATCGCCACCGGAGCGGCCTCGGTCACAACTCTGACGCAGGAACGCTGGCCGCCCGGCATGACGATACGCTGGTAGGGAATCCACGCCAGTTCGCCGTCTGGCCGCTTCATGGCGGCAATAATGTGATCGTAGTGCGGCCTGCCGGTTTGCAAGACGTCGTGGTAGGCGCGCGATACGATGCGGTCATAAGTGTTGCCGCGGATGCATGGATAGGAGCCAGGCGACATGCCCCAAACCCGGGCAATCGCGGAGTCGTTGCCGATACGCTCCACGGAGACGCGGCCGGTCGACTGATCGACACGGCAGTCGATTGACGAATCGTCTGTTGCTTGGCCGGCCTCGAGCGTCAGCCTCAATTTTTCAGGCAGCTGGCGCATGACCGGCTCCAACTGCCTCGTATAAACACGCTGCGAAAGATGAACGTCGCTCTTGGTGATCAACTGATCGATACGGTTTCGCGCTCGCTCCGGGTCGGAGTAGCGCTCGGTGAACCACCCTCCGAGGAAGTAACGCAGCGTGTATGGGCCGGGAAAAGTTCCGATCCACTCCTTCGCGAAGAAAAGCGAACTCCAGTTGGCGGCAAACGCCACCCAACTCACGGACGTTCCCTGCGGTGTCCCCGAGATTTTCACCAGCGGATTGCTGCCCCCGGCCAATTTTCGATGTTCGAGCAAACCTGCTTCTCCCTCAGGTTGAGGAACAAGTTCGCCCTTGGCAACCCAAAAATCGCCAATACAGCCCTGATACATCGCGTAAATGCCCCTAGTACGCAGCGCAGCGACTTTCCCATGGGGCAGACAAATATTCCGTTAAAGTAAGGTGCAAAAAACTCGGCAGGCGGACGTCAGACGATCTGAATGTCAACCTTGGCGATCTCGGATGTCACGGTTACGCTTGGTTTACCATCCGGGTCGCGGCGAGGCAGGATCACGCGCTGATAAGGTATCCATATGACGCTTCCATCTGGCGCCGACATGGCGGAGTAGATGTGGTCGTAGCGCGGCCTTCCCGCCTGCAGCACGGACGTGTAAGCCGCGCTGACAGTATCGTCGTAGGACCCGCCATTGATGCAAGGGAACGGCACCGGAGTGTGCGCATAGAAGCGCGCGATGGCGGATTTCGCCCCAATCCGCGCCACGCGGTAGCGGCCGATCGATTCCTCGAATACGCAATCGATAGAGTACTCCTGTTCGGCGATGCCGTTGTCCGCGAGGGTGCTGCGCAGGAGCGGCGGCATCAACTCGGTATCGAGATTTAACTGTTTCACATAAGTGCGGCTGGTGAGATGGAGGTCGCACTTCGCGATGATGGAGTTGAGCCTGGCCGTCGCTTCGCGTGTACTGGAGAAAATCTCCTCGAACCAGCCCGAGAGAAAGTAGCGCAACACATACGGTCCCCTGACCGACTGCAGCCATTCCATCGCGAAATAGAGCGAGGCGAGGTTGGGCGCGAATAACGCCCAACGCACTTCCGTGCCGACGGGACCGGTTAGGACGCGGACGCCGCCCGAGCGGTGAATGCGATGGCTTTCATTCAAGTCTTCGGGCGCAAACTTGGGCTCGGGGACCAGCTGGCCTCGTTCTATCCAGTACTTTTGCCCCTGCATGGCGATTGCACCGTCTGCGGCGCCTTTCAGGTTAAAGTCAAACTTTCCCAGCGTCACTTATGCATCAGTTGCGGGAGTGCGGCCATCGCAACCCCTTTGCTTGGATAAGAAACTATGAATACGACTTACGATTGTGGAGTATAAAGTTAACCACATCAGAATATTCGACCCCACACTTGGACAATTCGAACTAAATTGACGTGGAGGTCAAACTCGAGTTGTATCGGATTCGGCCCGTTGCGAGCGGGTCGAGGGAGTCGTTTTGCATAATCCAGGGGCGAAATTCTTATGACGATTGTTCAGCGTATCCGGCCGGCAGTGCACGCGGCGGAATCCTACACGAAGTCCGGCGCGGAAAGACGGCGGGATTTTCCGACGTGGCACTTTCCGATGGTCAACGACGAAAGCCGCAATCGCGCCATTGAAGAGGCAATCGCGTCGCTCGATCTTCGCGGCAAGAGCGTCGTCGAAATCGGAACCGGTACTGGGCTCATCGCACTGCTGTTTGCGAGACACGGAGCGGAACGCGTCTACACCTGCGAGATGAATCCGAACCTCGCCGAACTGGCGAAGCGCATCGTCGACGAAGCCGGCTTTGCGGACAAAGTCAGCGTTATCAACGAAAGTTCGGCAGTGGCGATTGCGCGTGGACTTCTGCCAAAAGAACCGGGTGTCGTATTCACCGAAACTCTCGATTGCGGCGTGATCGGCGAAGGGTTCTTCCCGATTGCAGACGACATTGCAAAGCTCAGGGGACCAGACACGCTGGTGATGCCGGCGACAGTGACGCAGTATGTAACGCTGATCGAGTCGGCGACCATCGCCAACCTCAACCGTGCCGGACACACTTGTGGTTTCGACTTGTCGGCGCTCAATACGTTTTCGACGCGCAGCTATTTTCCGGTGCGCTCGGAACTGCACCGTCATCGTTTCCTGAGCCACGCCGCCGAGGTGCGGACTTACACTTATCTCGATTGTCCGCCGTCCATACCTGCTGTCTTGACCGCCGTCGCCGACGGCACGGTGCATGGCGTCATGTCATGGTTTTCGGCGGATTTTGGCGGCGCAATAACCTCGACCGAGCCGGAAAGCGGCAGCCACTGGCACCAAGCTTTTCATCCGCTGCAAGACGACATGCATGTGAAACGCGGCGACAAGCTGGCCGTCGAAATCGACGACAGCGGCTACGCCTGGGTTGTGAAACTTGATTAACCGAAGCGATTGTTTCGAGGAAAGCCCTTGGGCGGCAACCTGCCGGCCTGGGCGCGTTCGCCAATCCACTCGCGCAGGTCGGTCACATTCCAGGTGCGGCCCGAGGCGTCAATCCAGGTGACCCCTTCCTTTTTGTTGAAGGCGCGCGCATCCGACAATCCACCGTCCTTGAATTTCTGTAGCCGCACACCTTTGCCACGCGTCATTTCAGGAACTTCGCTTCGCGCGAAGACGATCATCTTGCGGTTTTCGCCGATGGTGGCGATCATATCGGCGGTATCGGACACCGGCACGCAAACATTTGCCTCGATCGGAGCCTTCACGTTCAGCACCTGCTTGCCTTTGCGAGTCGTGGCCACGCATTCGTCTTCGGACACGATGAAGCCGTCACCTTCCGTTGAAGCAACGAGGCGCTTGGCGCCAGGCTTGTAGAGGAATAGCGCAACGATCGAATCGGCGGCGTCGAGATCGGCCATCAGACGCACCGGTTCGCCATGACCGCGGCCACCGGGCAGCCTGCCGCCATCGAGCGTGAAGAATTTGCCCGACGAGGCGAAGAGCATGATCTTGTCCGTTGTCTCGGCGTGGAAGACGAAACCTTGCTTGTCGCCCTCTTTGTAAGCGAGGCTCGAAAAGTCTTCGAGGTGGCCTTTCATGGCCCTGATCCAGCCCTTGTCGGAACACACGACCGTAATGGGTTCTTTTTCGCTGAGTGCCTCTTCGAGATCGCTATCGAGTTCCGGCGGCTCGGCAAAATCTGTGCGGCGGCGGCCCAGAGGCGTTCTCTTGGAGAACTTCTCCTTCACGTCCTTGATCTCGGCTGCGATTGTCGCCCATTGATCGTCTTCGGATTTGAGAAGCTTCTTGAGACCCGCCTGCTCCTTCACAAGCCTAGAATGCTCGGTCTTGATTTCCATCTCCTCGAGCTTGCGGAGCGCACGTAGCCGCATGTTGAGAATTGCTTCGGCCTGAACGTCGGTGAGGTTGAAGCGCTTCATCAACGCGGGCTTGGGCTCGTCCTCCTCGCGAATGATGCGGATTACTTCGTCGAGGTTTAGGTACGCGATCAGATAACCGGCGAGGACTTCGAGGCGTCGCGCAATTTCGCCCAGCCGGAAGCTGGTGCGCCGGATCAGCACGTCCTTGCGGTGGTCGAGCCATTCGCGCAGCACGTCCTTCAGCGACATCACCTTCGGCACTTTGCCGCCGGACAGCACGTTCATATTGAGCGGAAACCGCGACTCGAGTTCGGTATTGCGGAACATCGATTCCATCAGCACGGCGGGATCGACGGTTCGGCTCTTGGGTTCCAGCACCACACGGATGTCTTCCGCCGATTCATCGCGCACGTCGCCCAGGAGCGGCAGCTTCTTCGCCGCCATCAGCTCGGCGATCTTCTCGATCAGGCGGCCTTTCTGAACCTGGTACGGGATCTCGGTGATGACGATCTGCCAAGCGCCCCTGTCCAGATCCTCACGCTCCCAGCGCGCGCGGACACGGAAGCCGCCCTTGCCGGTCTTGTAAGCTTCAACGATCGAGGCGCGGTCATCGACGATGATGCCGCCCGTTGGAAAATCGGGGCCCGCAACGATCTGTGCCAGCTTCTCGACGCCGGCATTGGGATATTTGATGAGGTGCAGCGCGGCGTCGCAGACTTCGGCCGCATTGTGCGGCGGGATCGAGGTTGCCATGCCGACGGCGATGCCGGAGGAACCGTTAGCCAAGAGGTTTGGAAAGGCTCCCGGCAGGACGACAGGCTCTTGCTGCGAGCCATCGTAGTTGGGGCGGAAATCGACGGTTTCCTCGTCAAGCCCGTCGAGCAGGAGTCTCGCGACTTCCGTCATGCGGGCTTCGGTGTAGCGGTAGGCGGCGGCGCTATCGCCGTCGATGTTGCCGAAGTTCCCCTGCCCGTCCACCAACGGATAACGCGAGGCGAAGTCCTGCGCGAGGCGCACCAGCGCGTCGTAGATCGATTGATCGCCATGGGGATGGAATCCGCCCATCACGTCACCAACGATCTTGGCCGACTTCTTGAAGGCTGTGTTGGGATCGAGACGCAATTGCCGCATCACATGCAAGAGCCGGCGGTGCACGGGCTTTAGCCCATCGCGCACATCCGGAAGCGCCCGGTGCATGATGGTGGACAGTGCATAAGCGAGGTAGCGCTCTTCGAGAGCGTCCTTCAGCTCGATGCGGTCGATATTGCCGTTACCCGGCGGCGGAACGTGTTTGCTCATGATTCGCTTGGTTTATAGCATTTTCAGCCCGGAGAACGGGCCTTATGGCCTGATAATCGCGACTTTGACGACCGGTTTCTTGCCCCAGCTGGTGTCGCACAAGCGGCGAATCGAAGTGCGAATCGTATCCGCCAATTTCTCGTCGTCCGCTCGGCGCGGGCGTGGGGTCGACTCAAAAGCAAGCTCCGCAGCCTCGATAATGTCGTCTTCGAAGCCAGCAGGGAGCCCATCGATCGTCACTTCAAGATCGCCCAGAAGCTGCTGCCGGCTGTCGAGCGCCAGCGCTACAAACACGATGCCGACATAGGACAGCTTGCGCCGCTGTTTCGCCGGGCCATCGGCAACGGGAACAATCAAACGGCCATCGACATGAAGGCGGCCTGTGGGTGCTTCGTCCACGACACGCGCCGGGCCGGGGCAAAGCTTCACCAGTTGACCGTCCTTGGCGATAATGGTTTCCGCGATTCCACATGAGTGTGCAAATGCCGCCTGGGCCCGCAAATGACGGGGCTCGCCGTGCATGGGGACGACCGCGCGGGGCTTGAGCCAGCTATACACGGCCTTCAGTTCCTCCTGACGCGGATGGCCGGACGTGTGCACCAACGCCTCGTCGGACGTCACGACATCCACATCGAGCCGCGCCAGATTGTTGAGGACGGCCGAGACTTCCTTCTCGTTTCCGGGGATGGTCTTGGACGAGAAGATCACAAGATCGCCCTGTTCCAGCGAGATGTTGGGATGCTGGTCCTCGGCGATGCGGGCGATTGCCGCGCGGGGTTCTCCCTGGCTTCCCGTGCACAAGAGCAAAATCTTGTCAGGAGGCAAGTAACCAAATTCTTCCTCGTCGAGGAACTCGCCGGCATCGCGCAAGTAGCCGCAGGCACGCGCAGCCTCGATGGTGTTGCGCATGGCGCGGCCGGCGATCACCACTTCACGGCCCGCCGCGCGCGCGGCTTTCACGGCCGAGGTGATGCGGCCGACATGCGAGGCAAAGGTCGTGACCGCCACGCGTCCCCTTGCTTCAGCGATGATGCGCGACAGCGTATCGGCCACATCCGTTTCCGAAGGCGAGAAGCCTTCGCGCAGAACGTTGGTCGAGTCGCAGACCAGCGCGTCGATGCCTTCGGCGCCAAGTTCGCGCAGGCGCTTTTCATCCATGCCGCCGCCCAGCACCGGATTGCGGTCGATCTTCCAATCGCCCGAGTGCAGCACATTGCCCTGCTTGGTCTTGACGAACAGCGCCATCGATTCAGGGATCGAATGCGTGACGCTTACAAACTCCAGATGAAAAGGGCCGACGGTAAATTTCGCGCCCGCTGGTTTCACATGCACCGGCACCTCCTCGTCGAGGCCATGTTCCTTCAGCTTGAGTTTGAGAAGTTGCGCGGCGAAGGGCGAGCAGTAGATGGGGCAACGGAGCTGCGGCCAGAGCCAAGGCACGGCGCCGAGATGATCTTCATGTGCATGTGTCAGCACGATGCCATGCAGGCGTTTGCCCTCGCCCGCGATGTAGGACACATCCGGCAGCACCACATCGATGCCCGGTTCCGAGTCCTCGCCGAACTTGACCCCGAGATCGACCATGAGCCACGAGCGGTCATCGGCGGGGCCAGCGCCATAACAATAGCAGTTCATGCCGATCTCGCCCGTGCCGCCCAGCGGCAGCAGCACGAGGTCGTTGCTGTGGTCGAATTTCTTCTTGGCGCTCATGACCCGCTCCACGTGGCGTCAAGCGCCAGGAAGCGCACATCGCCACTGGTCACGGCAACGGTCCGACCGGAAGTCATTTCAAGGAGGAGCGCGCCATCGTCACTGAGCCCTGTGGCTATTCCTTCGAACACGTTTTCACCCTGTTCTATTCGTACATTACCTCCCAGCCCTACGGCGTGCTCGAGCCAGTCGCGACGGATAGCGCCGAAGCCACGCCCCTCGTCCCAAATCTGCAAGCGATTGACGGCACTTGAGGCAAGCTGCTCCAAAATCAATTCAACGGCAATCCGATGCCCGAGCCCAGCCAATGAGGTTACTGGATAAGGTGTTGAAGACGGCGCGTGTGCGACATTCAAACCCCAGCCAATTGCCGCCCTGAGTGGTTGTTGGCCGACGGCTTCCGAAAGAATCCCGCAAATCTTCGCTCCGCCCGAAAGCAAATCGTTGGGCCATTTAAGCTCTATTTCAGAACCCGGCGCGACTGCTGCTAACGCATCGTGCATCGCAAGCGAAGCGACGAAACCAAGCTGCGCCAAAGCGGAGGGCGGGCAACAATACGTCTTCAGAAGAGTCGCGAAGAGGTTCCCAGACTCGCTGACCCAGTTGCGGCCAAGCCTTCCGCGCCCTGCCGTCTGCTTACCCGCGACGATCCACAGCGGGCCACACTCCCCAGCAGAAGCGCGGCGCGCCGCCTCGCTGTTGGTCGAGTCGATCTCGTCGAAACGGACGAGCTTGTGGCCTTCGGGAAGTTTCAATAGAGCGACTGGGCCGCATTGGCGGCAATAGAAACAAGCGGCCCTGGATAGAGGAGAAACAGAATCGTGAAGGCAGCGGCAGCATAGGCCACGATCTTCACCTCGCCGTCCATGTCGTCGAAAGCCTCGGCTGGCTCGTCGAAGTACATGATCTTGACGATGCGCAGATAATAGTAAGCGCCGATCACGCTGGCGAGGACCCCGATGATTGCGAGTGTGACCAAACCCGCCTGGATCGCGGCGAGGAATACGAAATACTTGGCAAAGAATCCGGCGAGCGGCGGAATACCGGCGAGAGAGAACATCAGAACCGCAAGTACGAAAGCCAGACCGCGGTTGGTCCGGCCCAACCCCGCGAGCGAAGAGATATCCTCATCCTGCAGTCCTTTGCGCCTCATTGCGATAACGCAGGCGAATGCGCCAAGTGTCGTGAAGAGATAGATAGCCATGTAGAGTATGACGCCTTGTACGCCTTCCGCTGTTCCGGCGGCGAGACCCACGAGCGCGTAACCCATGTGGCCAATCGAGGAATAAGCAAGCAGCCGCTTGATGTTGGTCTGACCGATTGCCGCGAAGGCGCCAAGCACCATGGACGCCGCGGCGATGATCGACAGCACCTGCTGCCAATCCGCCGTTACCGGCAGGAAGGAGTCCACCAGCACGCGGACAAAGAGCGCCATTGCCGCAACTTTCGGAGCGGCCGCGAAGAATGCCGTGACCGGCGTCGGGGCCCCTTCATAGACATCGGGCGTCCACATGTGGAACGGAACGGCGGACACCTTGAAGGCCAGGCCCGAGATGATGAACACAAGCCCAACGATGAGGCCCAGCCCCGCGCCACTAGCGCCGAGACTGGCGGCGATCTGCGGGAAGGATGTCGTACCCGTGAACCCGTAGACCATGGACGCGCCATAGAGCAGCATGCCGGACGAAAGCGCGCCCAACACGAAATATTTGAGACCCGCTTCAGACGACTTCGCATTGTCGCGGTCGATGGCCGCGACGACATAGAGCGCAAGCGATTGCAGTTCGAGACCCATATAGAGCGCGATCAGGTCGTTGGCAGAGATCATCAGCATCATGCCGGCCGTCGCCAGCATGATCAGCACCGGATATTCAAAGCGGAGCGTGTTCGAGCGCTTCATGAAATGCACGGAAAGCACGATGGCCACGGCAGAACCGAAGAGCGCCAGCACTTTCATGAGCCGCGCAAAGGCGTCGGAGACGAACGCGCCGCCAAATGCGACCTTGGTGTCCGGGCCACTCCAGATCACGAGCGCAGCAACGATGGCAAGTGTGCCAATCGCACCATAAGTGACGTGATCCGACACATCGCGCCGTGCAAACACGCCGTACATGAGCAACGCCATAGCGAGCACGGCGAGCACGATCTCGGGCAGCGCTGCGACGGCGTCGGCATGCTGAAGCAAGGTCATCATCGTTCGCGGCTCCTAGCGCAATGCAAGCGTCGCAAGTCCGTCTTGCGCCGCCGCGGCGGTCTGGACGGTCTTGATGAGGTTTTCGACCGAGGCGCCGAAGACATCGAGGATCGGCGCCGGATAAACGCCGAACAGGATGGCGAGCACGGCCAATGGAGCAAGTGTTGCAAGCTCGCGCGGACTCATGTCGGCGATGTGCGCGAGCGCTGGTTTTTCGAGTTTTCCGAACACAATGCGGCGGTAGAGCCAGAGCGCATAACCGGCGGAAAGAATGACGCCCGTCGTAGCGAGGAATGCGACCCATGTGTTCGCGCCGAAAGCTCCCAACAGGGTCAGAAATTCGCCGACGAAACCCGAGGTGCCGGGAAGGCCCACATTCGCCATGGTGAACAACATGAAGATCAATGCATAAAGCGGCATGCGGTGCACGAGGCCGCCATAAGCCGCAATCTCGCGGGTATGCATGCGGTCATAGACCACGCCCACGCAAAGGAACAGCGCGCCGGAAACGAGCCCGTGGCTGATCATCTGGAACAGCGCGCCGTCGATGCCCTGCCGGTTCATGGTGAAGATGCCCATGGTGACGAAACCCATATGCGCCACCGAGGAATAGGCGATGAGCTTCTTCATGTCCTCCTGCATCAACGCCACGAGCGATGTGTAGATGATGGCCACGATCGAGAGCGTGAACACGAATGGCGCGAAGTAGAGCGAGGCATCGGGGAACATGGGCAGCGAGAAGCGCAGGAAGCCGTAGCCGCCCATCTTCAGGAGGATCGCCGCCAGAATGACGGAGCCAGCAGTCGGCGCTTCAACATGCGCATCCGGCAGCCACGTGTGCACCGGCCACATCGGCATCTTCACAGCGAAAGACGCGAAGAAGGCGAGCCACAGCCAGAACTGCATGCCGGCCGGAAAACCCGGATTGCGCGCGAGCAGCTGAATGATGTCCGTGGTGCCCGACTGCCAGTACATGGCGATGATCGCCAGCAGCATCAGAACCGAACCGAGTAGCGTGTAGAGGAAGAACTTGAAGCTTGCATAGACTCGGCGCTGGCCTCCCCACACACCGATAATCAAGAACATCGGAATGAGGCCCGCCTCGAAGAACACATAGAAGAGCACGAGATCGAGGGCGCAGAAAACGCCGATCATCAGCGTTTCGAGAACCAGGAACGCGATCATGTATTCGCGCACGCGCTTGGTTACATGCCAGCTCGCGAGAATACAGATCGGCATCAGGAAGGTGGTCAAGATGACGAACAGCATGGAAATGCCGTCGACCCCCATCTGATAAGACGCCAAACCGCCCAGCCATTCGCGCCGTTCGAGGAACTGGAAGCCGGCGTCTGCCGGATTGAAATTGAGCCAGATCAGAAGCGACAGGACAAAGGTAACAGTTGTCGTCCACAGCGCCGTCCAACGGATATTGCGGAGTGCTATGGCGTCCTCGCCGCGCTGTACCAAAATGATGAGCACGCCTGCGAGCGGCAGGAAGGTCACCAGCGAGAGAATGGGCCAGGCGTTCATCAGCGCGCTCCCGCGAACATAAACCAGGACACGAGAGCGGCGATGCCGATCAGCATTGCGAAGGCGTAGTGATAAACGTAACCCGTCTGCAGTTTGACCGCCCTGCCCGCGACGTCGATGACACGTGCCGACACGCCGTCCGGTCCGAAGCCGTCAATGACGAAGCCATCGCCCTTCTTCCAGAAGACGCGGCCAAGCCACATTGCGGGGCGCACGAAGATCAGATCGTAGAGCTCGTCGAAGTACCATTTGTTGAGCAGGAATTTGTAAAGCGGCTGGTGCTGGGCGGCGAGCTTTTCCGGAATCGATGTGTCGCGGATATAGAAGAGCCAGGCGAGCACAAAGCCAATCACCATGACAACGAAGGGTGACCATATCACCCATGCCGGCACCTCGTGCATCTCATGGATCACATGGTTCTCTTCACCGCGGAAGATCGACGTGCCCCAGAACACCGCTTCCTCGTGGCCAATGAAATAGTCCTTAAAAAGAAAGCCAGCGAGGATCGCGCCCGCAGACAGAACATAGAGCGGAACTAGCATCACGTTCGGGCTCTCGTGCACGTGCTCCATCGTGTTTTGATCGGCGCGGGACGCGCCATGGAAGGTCATGAAGGCGAGCCGCCACGAGTAGAAGGATGTGCACAAGGCCGCCACGACGAGCAGCGCGAAGGCGCCGTAGGCATGGGCGGCATAGGATGACTCGATGATTGCATCCTTGGAGAAATAGCCGGCCGTAAGCGGGAATCCGGTGAGCGCCAGATTGCCGATCACCATCAGGATCCAGGTGATGCGGATATGCGGCGCAAGGCCGCCCATCTTGCGCATGTCCTGTTCGCCCGACATGGCATGAATGACGGAGCCCGAGCCCAGGAACAGCAGCGCCTTAAAGAAAGCATGGGTGAAGAGATGGAAAATCGCCACACCATAGGCGCCCACGCCCAACGCAACGAACATGTAACCAAGCTGCGAGCAGGTCGAATAGGCGATGACCCGTTTGATATCGTTCTGCACGAGGCCAACAGTCGCGGCGAAAAACGCCGTGATGGCGCCCACCATCACAACCACAGCCTTCGCATCAGGGGCGAATTCGTAGAGCGGCGACATCCGCGCGACCAGGAATACGCCGGCCGTCACCATGGTAGCGGCATGAATGAGGGCTGATACCGGTGTGGGGCCTTCCATGGCATCCGGAAGCCAGGTGTGAAGCAGGAACTGGGCGGACTTGCCCATGGCGCCCATGAAGAGCAGCAGGCACAGCAGCGTAAGCGTGTCCACCTCCCAGCTCAGGAACATCATGGTCTTGCCTTCGGCTCCCGTGGCAAGCGCGCGCGCGCCTTCGAAGATGGCGTCGAACTCGACCGACTTGAACACCCAGAAGCAGCCGAAGATGCCAAGCGCGAAGCCAAAGTCGCCGACGCGGTTCACCACAAAGGCCTTGATCGCTGCGGCATTGGCGCTGTCGCGTGTGTACCAGAAGCCGATCAGCAGGTAGGACATGAGGCCCACGCCTTCCCAGCCGAAGAACAGTTGCAAGAGATTGTCGGAAGTCACCAGCATCAGCATGGCGAAGGTGAAGAGCGAGAGATAGGCGAAGAAACGCGGCTGATGTTCGTCGTGGCTCATGTAGCCCAGCGAATAGACGTGGACGAGCGCTGAGATGGTGTTCACCACCACCAGCATCACCGCGGTCAGCGTGTCGATGCGCAGCACCCAGTTGGCCGAAAAG
The DNA here is from genome assembly GCA_046160365.1 of Aestuariivirga sp. GTDB lineage: Bacteria > Pseudomonadota > Alphaproteobacteria > Rhizobiales > Aestuariivirgaceae > Aestuariivirga. The sequence goes on from JBJXGL010000305.1 coordinate 18,908, forward strand.
GTGCCGGAGTTCACCCAGCGCAGGATTTCGACCTTCTCGTTGTGGCCTTCGTGCAGAAAACCATAGAACGCAATCCACGACAGGATGGCCGAGACGCAGAGCAGCGCCGTCGTCAGATACATGGGCCAGGGTGGACCGTCATAGTGGCCGTGGTGATCGTCATGGCCATGTCCGTGCTCATGGCCGCCCGAATGCGCGTCATGGCCATGGGCGCCATAGATTTCGGCGTCAGTTCCCATCTGCCGGAACGCCTTGGTGCCGGCGAGGCCCGCGATCAGCGCGCCAATCAGGGGAAGGAAAACGATGAGCTGATACATGGAGTGTGGCTCAGCCCTTCATGAGATTGATGTCCTCAACCGCGATGGTGCCGCGGTTGCGGAAATAAGTGACGAGAATGGCAAGGCCGATCGCCGCTTCGCCTGCGGCCACCGTCAGCACCAGAAGCGCAAACACCTGGCCCGTGAGGTCACCCAATGCCGAGGAGAAGGCCACGAGATTGATGTTGACCGCCAGCAGCATGAGCTCGATCGACATCAGAATGACAATCACGTTCTTTCGGTTCAAAAAGATGCCGAAAATGCCGATGGTGAACAGGATCGCGGCAACGGTCAGATAGTGTGAGAGCCCGATGGTCATATGCCCTGCCCCGGTTCGACTTTACGCACTTCGATGGCGGTTGCGGGACCGCGCGCAACTTGTGTGGCGATGTCCTGGCGCTTCACACCCTGCTTGTGGCGAAGCGTCAGCACGATAGCGCCGATCATCGCAACCAGCAGCACGAGACCCGCCGCCTGGAAATAGAAGATGTATTTCGTATAGAGAATCTGGCCCAGCGCCTCCGTATTGCCGACGCCCTCCGGTGTGGGCGATGCAAGCGTGCGGGGGCCCGCCGGATCGATGGCCCAGCTTCCGACGACCAGCGCCAGCTCGACAAGAAGAATGAGCCCGATGGTGCCGCCAATCGGTAGGTAATTCAGCATGCCCTGGCGCAATTCGACGAAATCGACGTCGAGCATCATGACGACAAACAGGAACAGCACGGCCACCGCGCCCACGTAAACCACGACCAGGATCATCGCCAGGAATTCGGCGCCAAGCAAAATGAATAGCCCCGCCGCGTTGAAGAAGCAGAGGATCAGGAACAGCACCGAATGCACGGGATTACGCGACGAAATCACCATCACCGCCGAGGCCACCAGCACGGCGGAAAAGAGATAGAAGAAGAATGCTGCGATCATCCCCTCCTCCTCAGCGATAGGGGGAATCGAGCGCGATGTTGCGCGCGATTTCCCGCTCCCAGCGATCGCCATTGGCGAGCAGCTTCTCCTTGTCGAAGAGCAGCTCCTCGCGGGTTTCCGTGGCGAACTCGAAATTTGGTCCTTCGACGATGGCGTCGACCGGGCAGGCTTCCTGGCAGAAGCCGCAATAGATGCATTTCACCATGTCGATGTCGTAACGCGTGGTACGGCGCGTGCCGTCATTGCGGCGGGGGCCCGCCTCGATGGTGATCGCTTGTGCGGGACAGATTGCTTCGCAAAGTTTGCAAGCAATGCAGCGTTCCTCGCCATTGGGATAACGCCTGAGCGCATGTTCGCCACGGAAGCGGGGCGACTGCGGCCCCTTCTCGAAGGGATAATTGATGGTGGCCTTGGGCGCGAAGAAATAGCGCATCGCCATCACCGTGGCGGAGACAAACTCCTTCAGGAACAGCGCGCGCGTGGCTTGAGCAAGTCTCATGGCGCCCATCCAAATGTTACTAGAACGGCAGCTGTCAGCGCGACCCAGCCCAGCGACAACGGCAGAAACACTTTCCAGCCGAGCCGCATCAACTGGTCGTAGCGGTAGCGCGGTACGATCGCCTTCACCATGGCGAACATGAAGAAGACAAGGCACACCTTGATCAAGAACCAGATGACACCGGGAACCCAGTTGAGCACTGGAATGTCGATGATCGGCAGCCAACCGCCGAGAAACAGGATCGTGGTCATGGCGCACATCAGCGTGATCGCCACGTATTCGCCGAGCATGAAGAGCAGATAGGGTGTGGACGAGTATTCGACCATAAAGCCCGCGACGAGTTCCGACTCCGCTTCCACAAGATCGAAGGGCGGGCGGTTGGTTTCGGCGAGTGCCGAGACGAAGAACACGATGAACATCGGGAACAGCGGCAGCCAATACCAATCGAGGAAGGAATTGGGGAGCCCGATCATCGTGCCAAGACCGTCTGACTGCGAGCGTACGATCTCGGTCAGGTTCAGCGAGCCAGCACAGAGCAGAACCGTGATGATGACGAAGCCGATCGAGACTTCGTAGGACACCATCTGCGCCGCGGAGCGCAGCGCAGAAAGGAACGGATATTTCGAGTTCGACGCCCAGCCGCCCATGATAATGCCGTAGACGCCGAGCGAGGAGAGCGCGAAGAGATAGAGAATGCCGACATTGATGTCGGCCACGGCCCAGCCTTCCGCCACCGGCACCACGGCCCAGGCAGAGAGCGCCAGCACGCATGTGACGAGCGGGGCAAGCACGAACACGCCCTTGTTGGCGCCGTCGGGAATGATGACTTCCTTCAACGCGAACTTGATCAAATCGGCGAAGGACTGGAACAGGCCCCAAGGCCCAACAACGTTCGGCCCGCGCCGCATCTGCACGGCGGCCCACACTTTGCGGTCGGCAAGCAACAGATAGGCAATGACTATCAGCAACGAAACGATGAGCGCCAGGCTTTGCAGCAGGATCAGGCCAACGGTGAACAGCATTTCCGTCATCCGTTCACTCCGCCGCCATCCGCGCTTCGCCGCCAAGCGCGAAATCCACCGCGCGGTCCGCGTGGATCAGCGTGGTGTCGAACACCGGCACGCTCACATTGGTTTCGTTCAGAAGCATCCCCACTTCCGTGCATCCCAGGATCAGGCAATCGGCGCCTTCGCCCACCAGCCGCGCCGCAATGGCCTCATAGGCGGTCCTGGAAGATTCCGCCACTATTCCCTTGCACAGTTCGTCATAGATGATGCGGTGGGTTTCGGCCCGGTCCGCCGCATCCGGAACGATCACATCGAGGCCATGGCGGGCGCGCAGACGGCCCACATAGAAGTCCTGTTCCATCGTATAAGCGGTTGCCATCAGGCCCGGCCGCTTGAGTCCCGCCGCCTTGACCGCTTCCGCCGTTGCGTCCGCTATGTGGATGAAAGGCACCTTGATCGCCGTCGTGATGGCGTCCGCCACCTTGTGCATGGTGTTGGTGGCCAGCAGAACAACATCCGCTCCAGCGCGTTCCAGTCTCACCGCCACATCCGCCAGCCTAGCGCCTGATTCCTTCCAACGCCCCTTTTTCTGCATCGCGGCGATTTCGGCGAAATTGAGGGACCAGATGATGACTTCCGCGGCATGCAATCCGCCAAGACGCTCGCGCACTTGCGCATTGATGCGCGCGTAGTAGTGCGCGGTCGATTCCGCGCTCATGCCGCCGATGATGCCAATAGTTCTCATTCCGCCGCCTCGAGTCTGCGGCCGGTCTTGAGTTCGGAACACTCCGCCATGATGCGGGACGCGCGCGCGATCGGATTGGTGAGATAGAAGTCCGTCACCGGCGAGCGGAACGGCTCGTTCTCAACCTTGCCTTCGCCTTTTGCGAGTTCCTCGAGCGCCACTGGATCGGCGGCGATGCATTGATCGAGCTTCGCCAGTTGCGGCGCGATCTTGTACATGTCGCGGCGGAGCTGCTCGAGCGTGTTCCACGGCAGCGTTTTGCCCAGCGCCTCCGAAAGCGCGCGAAGGATGGCCCAGTCCTCCTTCGCCTCGCCCGGCGGGAAGGAGGCCCGCGCCGTCATCTGCGGGCGGCCTTCGGTATTCACATAGGTGACTGATTTTTCGGTATAGGCGCCGCCTGGCAGAACAACATCGGCCCGGTGCGCACCACGATCGCCATGGCTTCCGATGTAGACGACGAAAGCCTGGCCCAGCCGCTTCATATCGATCTCATCGGCACCCATGAGGAACACCATTTCGATTTCGCCCGCTTCCGCGCCGTCGAGAATCTGGCGCGTGGACTTTCCGTTCATTCCCGGCAGAGCACAAACATCAAGCGCGCCCGCCCGGCCCGCCGCGGTGTGCAGAATGTTGAAGCCGTTCCAGCCGTCCTTCACCACGCCCAGCGCTGCCGCGGCCTTGGCCGCCATGGCGAGGATCGCCGCGCCATCGGGCCGTGCAAGCGCGCCCTGCCCCACGATCATCATCGGCCGCTGCGCCTTGGCAGGCGCGTGGTTTACAAGCTGCGACAGACTCTCAGGCCCCGCACCCATATAGGCGTATTTGTAGGTGAGATCGGCCTTCTCGCCGATGAGGCCGATGGAGCATCCGCCTTTCAGGTAGCGCTTGCGGATACGGGCATTGAGTACTGGTGCTTCAAGCCGCGGATTGGTGCCCACCAGCAGAATGGCATCGGCTTCATCGATCCCGGTGATGCCAGAGTTGAAGAGATAACCGGCGCGGCCGCCGTGTTCGCCAAGCGGCGTTCCTTCCTGGCGGCAGTCGATGTTCTCGATACCAAGCGACACGGCAAGCTGCTTCAGCGAAAACGCCTCTTCGGCACCCACGAGATCGCCAAGCAGGATCGCGGTTCGCTCCGGCTTCGTGGCCTTCAGCTTCTGCGAAATGCGCGCAAACGCGTCCTTCCATGTCGCGGCGCGCAGGTTTCCGAATTCGCGGATATAAGGGCGATCAAGACGCTGGGCTCGGAGCCCGTCCCACACGAAGCGGGTCTTGTCGGAAATCCACTCCTCGTTCACGTCCTCATGGGTTCGGGGCAGAATGCGCATCACTTCGCGGCCACGCGCATCGACACGGATGTTGGAACCAACCGCATCCATGGCGTCGATGGTTTCGGTTTTGCGCAGTTCCCACGGACGGGCCTTGAATTCGTACGGCGCGGAAGTCAGTGCGCCAACCGGGCAGAGATCGATGATATTGCCCTGCAGTTCGGAGGAAATCGCCTTGTCGAGATAGGTGGTGATCTCCATGTCCTCGCCGCGACCGGTGGCGCCCAGTTCCTCGATGCCGCCCACTTCGGTGGTAAAGCGCACGCAGCGGGTGCATTGAATGCATCGGGTCATCTGGGTCTTGACCAGGGGTCCAAGATATTTGTCCTCGACCGCGCGCTTGTTCTCGGCATAACGATTCTTCGAAATGCCATAGGCCATGGCCTGATCCTGAAGATCGCATTCCCCGCCCTGATCGCAAATCGGGCAATCCAGCGGATGGTTGATGAGCAGGAACTCCATTACCCCTTCGCGCGCCTTCTTCACCTGCTTGGTATTGGTGAAAACTTCCGGCGGCTCGCCATTGGGTCCGGGGCGGAGATCGTTGACCGACATGGCGCAGGAGGCCTGCGGCTTCGGTGTTCCCTTCACCTCGACCAGGCACATGCGGCAATTGCCGGCAATCGAGAGACGCTCGTGATAGCAAAAACGCGGCACCTCGGCGCCCGCCATCTCGCAGGCCTGCAAGAGGGTGGTGCCGTTCTCGTAGTCGTGCTCGACGCCGTCAACCTTAATCTTGGGCATTCGCTTGCTCGCTCATCATTCGGCATCCAGCGCCGGCGGGCAACGCCGGAGAAGGCTTTCCGCCTCACCCTGCGCCATCACCAGCTGGCCTTCACGGTTCAACCCGATCCTGAAACCCGCGGTGAAAGGATCATCGCCGCCTTCCGATCCGCAGTCACCGCTCCCCACAAGGAAATCCCCATCCTTGCTCCACGTTTTCACGGTGCAGAGCCAGCCATAATTGCCGATGCTGGTGCCGTCTTCGTCGCGGGCGATTCGAATTGGCGCGCCTTCGCTGTTATCGGCATAACCGCACTCGTCATATTCCGTAGTGGACCAGCGGCCGAGCACGTCATCGATCTCGACTGCATGTGCAGCCGAAATGGCCGCCACCGAGGCGATGAACGCCGGCGTCAAACCGAGAGCGCGATCGAAGCCCAAGCCGTTCATCCTATTTGCCCCACAGCAGATAGGCCGCAAGCGCCACCAGAGCGGATGACACTGCACCAAAGAAGAAGTGCTTCATGGCGCTTGGAGTCTCGTCGCGGCGCATGATGTTCGACACGAACCATTCCCAACCCCATGACGATGCACACAGACCCGCGAAAGCCAAAAGAATGCCGCCGCCCCAGCCGCCAACGCCGCGCCCCAGCCAATAACCCAGAAGGCAGACCGCGAGTTCGAAGCTTTTGCGCATGAAATACATGGGCCCTCCTCACGCACACCTCTGCGCCTTGAGACGCCCGGCGTCCATCACCTCGGCCCAACCGAAGGCGCGGTCTGATGGCCCGTTTCTTTCGTAATCCTGCAGCCGCGCGTAAGCTTCATCAAGCGACGGCAGATGGCCCTCCGGCACCCACCAGAACACCATATGCGGCTTCTCCATCAGCGCAAACCACTGCTCGCGCTTCTTGTAAAACTGCACGTGCACGGTTTTGAACACATAATTCTCAAGCGATTTCGCATCCTCCCAGACCGAGAGGTTCACCGCCATGTCGTCACCCACGCGGAATTCTGTGGCGTTATTGTTGTCGCCCTTGAGACGCCAGACGAAACCCGGTGAACGTTCGGCAATCTCATTCACTCGGTCCAGATTGTCCATGAATTCCGCCATGCGCGGATCGCTGGTCGGATATTTGAACTTGCCAATGTTGAGTTCAGCCAGGTGCATGGCTCACTCCGCCGCATGGCGCACGGCGCCGTCTGAGTCCGAGCGTTGGGAATACTGATCGATCCGCTCTTCGATCACATGCCGGAAGTGGCGGATCAGGCCTTGCACTGGCCAGGCCGCCGCATCGCCCAGCGCGCAGATGGTGTGGCCTTCGATCTGGTAGGAGACATCCAGCAGCATGTCGATCTCGCGCTTCTCGGCGCGGCCCTCGGCCATGCGGGTCAACACGCGCCACATCCAGCCCGTGCCTTCGCGGCAGGGCGTGCATTGGCCGCAGCTTTCGTGCTTGTAGAACTGCGCAAGGCGCGCAATGGCGCGGATCATGTCGGTGGATTTGTCCATAACGATGACCGCTGCTGTGCCGAGGCCTGACTTCAGATTCTTGAGCGAATCGAAATCCATCGGGCAATCGACGATCTGCTCTGCGGGTACGCAAGGAACCGACGATCCGCCAGGGATCACCGCCAGGAGATTGTCCCAGCCGCCGCGAATACCGCCGCAATGTTTGTCGATCAACTCGCGGAAGCTGATGCCCATTTCCTCTTCCACATTGCAGGGCTTGTTCACATGGCCCGAAATGCAGAAGAGCTTTGTGCCGACATTGTTAGGCCGGCCGATTGAAGAAAACCACGAAGCGCCGCGCCGCATGATGGTGCCGGCGACGGCAATCGATTCCACATTGTTCACGGTCGTCGGCGCGCCGTAGAGGCCAACGTTCGCGGGGAACGGCGGCTTCATGCGGGGCTGACCTTTCTTGCCCTCGAGGCTCTCGAGCATCGCGGTCTCTTCGCCGCAGATATAGGCGCCCGCGCCATGATGCACATAGAGATCGAAGGCCCAGCCGTGCACATTGTCCTTGCCGATGAGCTTCGCTTCGTAAGCCTGGTCGATCGCCGCCTGCAGGCGCTCGCGCTCGCGGATGAACTCGCCGCGCACATAGATGTAGCCGACATGGGCTCCCATGGCCGCGCCCGCGATCAGGCAGCCTTCCACCAGCAGATGCGGATCGTGCCGCATGAT
>JBJXGL010000306.1:0-15717 GCA_046160365.1 Aestuariivirga sp.
TCCCCAAAATCCCCTTCACCACCGGAACCAGCGCCTCGCCAATCGCCCGCGTGTTCTTGGCATCGAGATGACCGCCATCAGTTGGGTCCGTCACCGCAACTCTTCCGGCGTCGAAGAAATGAACCCCCATCTCTTCGGCCACGCGCTTGTAGTGCTTTGCGAAGAGTTTGGATTCCTCGATCGCATGGCCCCAGAGATCGTTGAACCATTCGTCATTGGTCTTGCACAGCGTCGGTGGCGACATGATGAGCACCTGTGGCGGCGACGCCGTCTTGATCCAAGGGAACCGCTGTACGATTTCGATGAGCCGCGCCATGCCCATCGACGCATCGAAGGCGCGGCAACGGTTGGCGTATTTGATGTCGTTAGTGCCAAGCATGATGATGACCAGATCAAGCGGCTGATGCGTTGTGAGCGCAATCGGCAAACCCACCGCCCCATTCCGCTCCTCGCCCACCGTCGGATCGGGAAACACCGTGGTGCGCCCGTTCATGCCCTCTTCGATGACGCGGGCTTTGCCCTTTAGCCCAGCCGCCAGCGCATTGGGCCAGCGGTCTTCGTATTTATGCCGCTCCCAGGTTCCGGCGACGAAGCCCCAGGTGAGAGAGTCACCGAATGCAAGGATGGATTTCATGTTCATACCAAGTTGACTATTATTAGAATGGAAACTGCCAAAGAACCGAGGTAGTAGACTATAGGCGCGTATAAGATAGTGGTAGCGGCGTTTTCCGGCCACCCCGACGAACGAACATGAGGTAGGAGCATCAGATTGCCTACCAATCCTCCACCTATTTGTCCTAAAACTATAGCTCCCAACGCCCAGTACCATTCAAGAATGAAAAAAGGAACCAGATGTGCGAGCACCATGCTCGCAAATCCAAGCAATGAAGTAAAAAGGCTTCTGAAGTAAGCCGTACCTGTTCTCCGCAGAATTGTCACTGCGGCAGCAAATGCCATAACGGCTGCAACGGCGCTAAATAAATCCACTCTAACTAAACCAACATCAGCGCCGGTTCTTCGAGATACATTCTGATGGTGCCGATGAACTCTGCACCTAAAGCACCGTCGATGCAGCGGTGGTCGGTCGAGAGCGTCATCGACATCAGCGTCTCGATCACGATCTCCTGCCCGCGCACCACCGGGCGCCTCTCGCCCGAGCCGATCGCCAGGATCGAACCATGCGGCGGATTCACGATGGCCGCGAAGTTCTTCACATTCAACATGCCCATGTTCGAGACCGCCGCCGATCCGCCCGTGTATTCCTCAGGCTTGAGTTTCCGCGCCTTGGCGCGCGCCGCATAGTCTTTCATCTCCAACGAAATCTGGGCGAGCCCCTTGGCCTCGGCCTTCCGCACCACCGGCGTGATAAGCCCACCGGGGATCGACACGGCAACGCCGACGTCGGCGTGCTTGTGTTTCACCATGGCGCTCTCGGTCCATGACACATTGGCGTCCGGCACTTTGATCAGGGCCATGGCCATAGCTTTGATGATGAAGTCGTTGACCGACACCTTCCAAGCGGGCTTTCCGTCCTTGTCCTTCGGTGCCTGCAGATTGAGGCGCTCGCGCACGCCCAGAAGATTGTCGAGGGTCACATCCACCGACACATAGAAATGCGGAATGGTCTGCTTCGATTCCGTGAGCCGCCGCGCAATCACCTTGCGCATGCCGTCATGCGGCACCAGTTCATAGGAGCCCGGCTCGTAGAGCTTGAGGATGGCCTCGTCGGACTGCGGCGGGACAAAGGCAGGGCCTGCCGGTTTGGCCACTGCGGGCGCTGCGCCGGGTTTGGCGCTTTCCACATCTTTCAGGACAATACGGCCATGCGGGCCCGAGCCTTTGAGCATCGAAAGATCGATGCCCTTTTGCCTGGCGATCCGCCGGGCCAGCGGCGAGGCGAAGGTACGAGCTGCGCCGTTGCTACTTCTCGCTGCGAGAGGCGTTGCGGTCGAGGCGGGCGCGGCGCTCACGGGAGCTGCAACGGGCGCGCTAGCCGTGGGCGCGGCGGCAGCTGCTTTGGGCGTGGCTGACGTAGCGATATCGCTGGCCTTTTCGCCTTCGCCCAGGATCACCGCGATCGGGGTGTTGACTGCCACATCGTCGGTGCCGTCGGCGATCAGGATTTTGCCCAGCGTGCCCTCGTCCACGGCTTCCACTTCCATGGTGGCCTTGTCGGTCTCGATCTCGGCCAACACATCGCCGGATTTCACCTTGTCGCCTTCCTTCTTCAGCCACTTGGCGAGTTTGCCCTTCTCCATGGTGGGCGAAAGGGCGGGCATCAGGACTTGCACGGGCATGGATTGTGTCCTCAGTGAGTTCGCTTTTTTGTCTTTTTCGGCGCCCAACATCCGGGCGCACTATCATCGAGAAAAAGTACTTGGTTGGACAGGAGATGCTTAGGCACGAATTCTTCATCTTCAAAGGTGTCCGAAACAACGCTCCCGAGGAGTTGCAAGGACGGTTTCGATGCTGCATCGACAAAACACATCCTTGCTCTATGGGGGATGCCAACCGCAAGTGAAGTCGCATCAATACTGAGATGATCCCAAAGCTTGCCGGACAAAAGGAGTGAGGCGTTATAGTCACCAGCCCCCTCCACAAATGAAATCGCCCCATCATCGTATTCGTACCTTGCAATGGCCGATTTCGGAACCAGCTGTTTTTCGAGGGTTGAAACAGCGTCTGAAAAAATAGTGTTTTTGTCGACGCGCCAATCGCGCAACATTCCAACAGTCACTAGCGTGCCGAAGTTCTCTTCAGATTGGTCAATCAAATGCACTGTCAATCCGGCTATCGCCGGATAACTCACCAATTTGCTGTCCAGCGCAACGTCTGGCGTAACATCTGGCAGTTCGGCAATGTAGTCGGTGTCAAGCTCAAAGGGATAAAGCATCGGGAGAACAGTGCTCCAAGGACGCTTGTCTCTATTGTCAGGGCGAAACCACTTCATTGAGAATCGGCCTATATTTTGTTCGCCAGCACCGAGCTTTGCGCCGCCGCCTTGGCGAGGTCTTCGGCCAGCGTCTTGCGAATGACTTCCAGATTGTGGCTTGTGGTCGAATGGCCCATTTCTTCCATTGAGGCCGCCACCTGCTGCGCCACACCTGCCAGCACATGGCCCCACACATCCGCCTTGCCGAATGCCATGGAGTGCAGCGACAGGCTCAGGTGCCCGTTGGTTATCCAGGCGCGCATGACTTCACCCGCCTTTGGATCGTGAAACACCTCATGCGGCGGTTGCAGTTGATGCGGATGGGTTTCGTGACTGTGGTCGTGATGATGATGGTCGTGGTCATGTTCAGACATAAAGCACCCCCTTCGCCGCAGTCACGACATCGTCCGCCGAAACTAGCGCCAGTTTCTCCAAGTTCGCCGCATAGGGCATCGGCACGTCCTTGCCGGCCACGCGCGCTACCGGCGCATCGAGATAGTCGAAGGCATGTGTCATCACCTGTGCTGCGATTTCGCTCGTCACTGAGAACTGCGGGAAGCCCTCCTCCACACAAACACAGCGGTTGGTTTTCTTCACACTCTCGACAATCGCCGCCAAGTCCATCGGGCGTATGGTGCGGAGATCGATCACTTCCGCCTCGATGCCCTCTGCCGCCAGCTTGTCCGCCGCCGCCAGCGTATGCACCATGCCGATACCGAAGGAGACGAGCGTCACGTGCCGCCCCACGCGTGCAATCCTGGCCTTGCCGATCGGCACCACCCAGTCGTCAAGCTTCGGCACATCGAAGCTTTTACCGTAGAGGATTTCGTTTTCGAGGAAGATCACCGGATTGGGATCGCGGATCGCCGCCTTCATCAGTCCCTTCGCGTCCGACGCCGTATAGGGCATCACCACTTTGAGGCCGGGAATGGCGCCGTACCATGCGGCGTAATCCTGGCTGTGCTGCGCGCCGACGCGCGCCGCGGCGCCGTTGGGACCGCGGAACACCACGGGCGCGCCCATCTGCCCGCCCGACATGTAAAGCGTCTTCGCCGCCGAATTGATGACCTGGTCGATCGCCTGCATGGCGAAGTTGAAGGTCATGAACTCGACGATGGGTTTGAGCCCCGCAAAAGCCGCGCCCACCGCGATGCCGGTGAAGCCATGTTCGGTGATCGGGGTGTCGATCACGCGGGCGGGACCAAACTCTTCGAGCATCCCCTGTGAGATCTTGTAGGCACCCTGGTACTCGCCCACTTCCTCGCCCATCAGGAACACGTCTTTGTCGCGGCGCATTTCTTCCGACATGGCAGAGCGGATCGCCTCGCGCACCGTCATGGACACCATCTCGGTGCCTTCGGGGATTTCGGGGTCTTTGACGTCGATGCCCTTCGAGGCCGCCTGCGGCGGCGCCTCAGGGCGAGGTGGCTTTGTTTTCTCCTCGTCCTGAGGGGCCCGCGCAGCGGGCGTCTCGAAGGACGCCTCGCCAATCACCGCAATCGGCGTATTGACTTTCACCCCTTCGGTGCCCGCCGGAATGAGGATCGCGGTCAGCGGCCCTTCGTCCACGGCTTCCACTTCCATGGTCGCCTTGTCGGTTTCGATCTCGGCGATGACATCGCCCGACTTCACATTGTCGCCGACGTTCTTGAGCCACTTGGCGAGCTTGCCTTCTTCCATGGTGGGAGAAAGGGCGGGCATCAGGATGTTTGGCATGTCCGTCTCCCGCTTAGGCGTTCACATAGATATCGGTGTAAAGCTCAGCTGCATCCGGCTCCGGATCGTTCTGCGCGAATTCGGCCGCCTCGGTGACGATCGCCCGGATGTCGGCGTCGATCTTCTTCAGGTCATCCTCGCTCGCCATGTTGGCCCGGATCACCCGCGCTTTCACCTGCTCGATCGGATCGTGCTCCTCGCGCATTTTCTGCACTTCTTCCTTGGCGCGGTATTTCGCTGGGTCCGACATTGAATGACCGCGATAGCGGTAGGTCATCATCTCGAGAATGTAGGGCCCTGCCCCCGAGCGGCAATGCGCCACCGCCTTGTCGGCGGCATCCTTGACGGCCCGCACATCCATGCCGTCCACCTGCTCAGCCGGAATGCCGAAGGCCTCGCCCCGGGCGCTCAGCCGGTCGGACAAGGCGGTCGAGCGCGGCGCCGCCGTGCCCATGGCGTAGCGGTTGTTCTCGATCACGAAGATGCAGGGCAGCTTCCAGATCGAGGCCATGTTGAAGGTCTCGTAGACCTGGCCCTGATTGGCCGCGCCATCGCCGAAATAGGTGACCGATACGTGGTCGTTGCCGCGATATTTGTTGGCGAAGGCCAGCCCCGCCCCCAGCGGCACCTGCGCGCCCACAATGCCGTGCCCGCCGAAGAACTGCTTTTCGCGGCTGAACATGTGCATGGAACCACCCTTACCGCGCGAGTATCCGCCGCGCCGCCCGGTCAGCTCAGCCATCACGCCCTTGGGGTCCATGCCGCAGGCCAGCATATGGCCATGGTCGCGGTAGGAGGTGATCACCTGATCACCGTCCTTCTGGGCCATCTGCATGCCGACCACGACCGCTTCCTGGCCGATATAGAGGTGGCAGAACCCGCCGATGAAGCCCATGCCGTAGAGCTGGCCCGCCTTCTCCTCGAAGCGCCGGATCAAGAGCATATCGCGGTAGGCCGCAAGCTCCTGGTCTTTCGTGAAACCGCTGTTCGAGAGCGGCGGGCCTGATGCCTTTTCGGCCTTCTGTGACTTTTCGCCCTTCTTCGCGATATAGGCGGATTTCACTGCCATGAATGTGGCACTCCCATCGTTCAGTGCCAATTTCATAGCACTAAACAATTGAGAGCGCTCGCTATTTCGAGCGTTAACTGGAAAACGGTTTATCTGGCCGTAACGTCTGGTTTATTGCCGGGGAAGCCGCACGATCAGCTCGTCCGGCTTGGCCATTTCGAGCCGCTCACGCGCCAGCTGGTCGAGCAGGTCCGGATCGACCGAATTGGGCCTCAAGAGCGCCACATGGTCTTCGAAGGAGCTACGCTCCTTCTCCAGAGTTACCAACTCGCCCTCAAGCCGTGACGCATCCGCAAGCAATTTGTCGCGGAACTTGTAGCCGCGCGGGCCTTCGTTTGCATGCCAGGCGAAATAACCCAGCAGTGCAGCACAGCCGAGCGTCAGTCCCCAGTCGAACATCCTGAATCGCATGACACCGGAAACTCGCCACACAAGGTTAAGGAAGGGTAACGGTAGATCATCCCAGAGAAACAGCGCGCGGCTTACAAGGCCTGGTGTCCGCTTCAGCATCCAATTTTCTGCTTGTCGGCTGTAAGGGCGGATTCGAGTTCGGCCGGGTTGATGGCGGAATACTGTTCGAATCCGGTGTCTTTCTCCAGCGAAGGTGTCCGGAACTGAGTGAAAACCCGCCGCCAGCCTTCGAACAGCAGGGCCGGGATCTGCTCTTCCTCGATCACCACCAGATAACTTCCGGGCGGCTGCTGGCCATCAAGGCCGGGAAGAGTGAAAGTTTGGGTGAACGTCACAGTCTGGCGTTTTGTACGCATGATAGTTGGGAGTCCATTTCAGGACGGCCGGCGCCAGATCGGCGCCGGCCGCGAGAGACAAGCGTGTAGGACCCGCCCCTACTTCGCCGAGGCAGGCGGAACGGTTGATACGCCTGGCTTCGCATCGTCACCGCTCTTTGCCGGTTCGCTGTTGGCGGGACTGGGCTTGGGTGTTTCGGAAGCCATGTTGATCTTGGTCATGCTGTTCTCCTTTGGCATATTGCCGCGAGCCTCATGGAGCGCGGATCGGTAAGGCGCGTTCTGCCGGCCATGACTGGAAAGTCCCGGCTGGACGCATTGAAGTTTGGACAAAATGATTCAGCGATCCCCGGAACCAGATGCTGCGGGGTGCAAACTCATGTCGCTGTGATGGATAGAAGCTTTTATATGGGACTCGATTGAGTCTATTTCAAGGGTTGGAATGCAGACACCGCGCGGCATGCACCACTCCCGGAGCCGGCGGCAGCGCCAATCCGAGCTGCGGCAATTTGGATTATTTGGTGGCAGAGGCCGCCACAGTTTGGGGACATTCGCTTCCTAGATTCACTCCCGGTCGGCGAACAACGAATGGAGAGTGATATGGCCACTAATCCAAAATCCGCGTTCGAGCCTCTAGGCAGCTCAATTGAACGCGAAACCGGCGGCGGCACATACGTTGGCCGCAGCTCTAGCGGCAATACCGGATATGTGATTGCCGGCATCGCGGCGCTGCTCGCGCTGCTCGCCCTGTTCTACTGGGGCAGCGGCACCAGCACCTACGCGCCGCCAACCGCCACAAGCACCGAGCAGCAAGCCCCTGCAACGCCTCCACCCGCGGTGGAGCAGCAAGCGCCTGCGGCAACTGAGCAAGCCCCGGCGCAGACCGCTCCTGCGCAGGAACAGCCGGCGCAGCAAGCGCCTGCTCAGAACAACACGAACAGCCAGTAACGCAACCTTCAACCCCTCCAAGCTCCAGCGCTTGGAGGGGCGATGATCTTAACCTCCCGCTCGTGGGAGGTCGATAATTGCGCGGAAATTCCCGGGCGGGGCGGTTCGCCGCGTGACTATTGCCATCCCGTGCAAGTGCTGTGGAGCAGACATTCCCCGCCGTTCGCTGCTATCACTGCGCCGATGCACAAGAATCAATCCATGCCGCTGAAAACCGCCTTCGCCGCATTAGGTGCCCTCATCCTCGCCTTGCCCCAAGCCCAGGCCAAATCTTCGATTGCCTTCTACCCCGTGCAAGGCAGAACCGCGCCCGAGATCTACGCCAGCATCAAGACCTCCTCGCCGAAGATCGCCGCCAACACCACCATGGCGTTCACCGCCATTGCCACGAAAACCGACAAGACCGAGCAGCAGAAAGGCGGCCAATGCCGCTATACCAGTTTCAAAACGCGAGCCGCTTACGTCTTCTACATCCCTAAACACAACAACACGCAATCCCTGCCCAAGCCGCTCCGCTCCAAATGGCTCCAGTTCGCCGAATACCTGCTGCGCCATGAAGAGGGCCACCGCACCATCTGGCAGCTGTGTTTCGCGGACTACGACGCCCGTGCCCAAGAACTCAGCAGGTCATCTTGCGAAGCCCTCGACACCGCCCGCGAAAAACTCTTCACCTCGATCAAACGTTCATGCGTGGCCAAGGACGAAGCCTACGACGTCGTCTTCCGCAAGGAAGTGCAGCAAGTGCCGTTCATGAAAGAGGCTTTGAAGAAGCTGACCAAATGAGAAGCGCCTTCTCCCGCCGGTGGGCGCGCCTCAAATCACCAGGAAATCGGCGTTGGTGATGGTGGGCGCGCCGGAGAGAATGGCAAATTGCACGACCCCGCCCGCGGCGTTGCCATTGGAGTCGTAGGTGAGCAACCCCGTTGTAGTGTTGTAAATGATGCGGTCGCTGGCATCGTGGGCAAGACCGGTGGCGGATGCAAAGAAGGCGCCGGCGGCCAGTACGCCCGAGGTCTGGCCAAGCGCCGGAAAGAAACGGTGATCGAGCCGCATCGTGTCGTCCACCGCCGAAAAATCATAGATCACGTCGCGATTGGCAGCGGTGCTGAGCCCGGCATTGAAGATAAAGGCATCGGCGCCCGTGCCGCCCCACAACCGGTCATTTCCAGCGCCGCCAGTCAGCAGATCGTTGCCCGCCAGCGCCACGAGATCGTCGTTTCCGATGGCGCCATTCAGATTGTTTGCGCCAACGCTGCCGCGCAGATAATCGGCATAGATGGAGCCGGTGAGGTTTTCGACGTCAATGAACGTATCGCCCAGGGCTTCGCCGGTGTTCGAGCCGGGGATCAGAAGATCGGCGCGGACGGCCGCTGCCGCCTCGATATAAGTCACCGTGTCGATGCCATCGCCGCCGTTCATGCGATCCGCGCCAGCACCCCCGGCCATGGTGTCGTTGCCGCTGCGGCCGGTGATGAAGTCGTCGCCCGCATCGCCGAAAAGCTTGTCGTGGCCGCCAATCTGGATGGTGCCGGAAGAAAGATTGGCCGCGTCTCCGATGATGTTGTCGCTGCCGTCTCCGCCGCGGATGATGTCGTTGCCGCCAAAGATACGGGCATTGCCGGCATTGTGAACGTCACCCACGATGCTATCGTTGCCGCCGCCGCCAGATATCGTGTCGTTGCCACAAACCACATCGCCGGACTGGTTATGCACATCGCCGACGAGGGTGTCCCTGCCGGAGCCGCCGATCAGGATATCGTTGCCGCCCCTGAATGTTGCAAATGACTGATTGCCAGCATCTCCCTCGAGCGTAATGAAATCCGCGGTGCAGCCTCTGGCATCGATCACATCGTTGCCGCCGATGAAAGCCGCGAAATCGCCGGCCGTGCCTCTGACGGTCCCGGCGTCGCCATACACGACGGTGCCGAGGGCCGCCCCCACCAAGGTGATATTGTCGTTGCCGCCGGTGAGCGCGCCTGAGGCGCGAACCGTCTCGGCATCGCCATGGACAGTCTGCCGGAAAGTTGTGGCCACGCCATTCATTGTATCGGCGCCGCCCTGATAGGCGACGGCGGTAGCGCCTGGCGCATCGCTTCCCACATCGACAACGTCGCCGATGATCACCGCGCGCGCCGTGCCCATGCCGATGCTGTCGTCTCCGCCCTTGATCACGCCGGGGCGGACGCTGAGGTTGTCGCCGAAGAATGTGACAACGTCCAACGCACCAGGCGTGGCGCTCGCAGGAGGCCCCAAGATGACATCGTTGCCTTCGAGGATGCGCCAGAAGCTCTCCGCACTGTCGTCGAGAAGTGAAGCGGCAATCGACAGGCCGGTAATCTGGATTTCAATTGGGTTGGCGCCATTGTTACCCAGATCGAAACCGATGGCCGAGACCGTTCCGCCAGTCGCGTGACCGGCGCTGAAGGTCATGCCGGTTCCCACGATGTCGATGAGATTGCCGGTTGGCGTGAGCCACTGCCAGAGCATCGGCGCGCTGGCGACAAATGTTCCGAACGAAACGGAGCCCGGATCACTGAAATCGACCGGCTGCAGGATTTGCGACAAGTCGAGGGTGGCCATGGGTCGTGTTCCTTGTATGGGCGGATTTCGCGCCGCCGCCGAAGGCCCCCTCGACGGCTCGGAGTGTAACAGGACTTTCCCCCCGCCGATAGTGCCGGGATCGCAGCGGCCAATTTTTCAGAGGGGCGGCGCTTCCCGTTCATGAAAGAGGCGTTGAAGAAGGAGGAGAAGTAGGTGCGACCCTTTCCCCGAAGTGCAACAGTTTGGCGCGGATCGAAAAGAATAAAGATGAACAAAAGACAATTTTACTTGACGTCGAGGCATTGACTGTAATCGATGACGCACAGATTCTCAGCGGACGGTTCGCATTAAATGACCTCGATCCTCAAACGCCCCTGGGCCGCGGCCCTGCTCGTGGCGCTTCTTGCCATCGTCTCCTATTCGGCACTGGCGAGGAACGCTGTCGTCATCAACTACAAACTCACCCTCACCGCCGACACGCCCGATGGGTCGAAGACCGGATCGGGTGTCATCCAGGTGTCCTATGGCAGCCAGTTCAATCTCAACGGTGGGGGACGGCGGTACGATGTCTCACTATCGGGCGAAGCGGTGACTCTTGATCTGGGTCGCGGCAAATCCCTTTTCTTAACACTTACCAACCGTGCCTCTGGCCGTGAAAGTGGCGATCTACTTTCGTTGCAAGTGGCTCAGGATGCAGAATGGTTGCCGGTTCGCGTGCTTGACCTCAGTTGGGCTGCCGGAAAAGAAGAAACATTTCGGCAAAAGGTTCTGCAGGCCCGCGCAAAGGGGCCAACGCCAGTTCCTTTTTCAGCACTGCCGACGCTGATAACCTTTCGAAACCTGAACGATCCAGTCAGCGTGGTAGCCGTTCAGCCCGACAAACTTGAAGGAGCCTTTGGACCTGGTTACGCACTGCAATCAGCGACACTTGAACTTGTTGATCAACCTGCGACGCGTGGCATTGATAGAATTCTACCTTGGCTTCCCGATTACTACGCGAAGATGCTGGATGGGTCGAGATTCATGAAAGCAATAGCTCCAAACAAAACCGCCAACTCACTGGCTAGTGGGGACTTTAGCACGTTTAAATAGGGGAAACCGTGAATCGGGAACTTATGATGGCCGTTTTGGCCATGGATGCGTACAATCGGGGTTATGACGCTGGAACGGTCGTAAGTGGTACGTCGTCGGGCATTGGAACCGCTGAATATTTAACTCAGAGCGATGTGGCCACAGGCTCACCGGGTCGCGACGAGTCGTTCTACGCGGTTGCCTACCGCTGGAATGGCGAAACGATAGTATCTTTCCGCGGCACCGACGATACGTCGATAGACCTCTCGCCATCCGATATTGACGACTGATTCAGCGCAGCGGGTCATCAGACTGGCGCCTAAACATCCATTCTTGATTTTTTTGCCTCCTTACATTAATGTAAGGCCAAAGGACCGCATCCATGACCACCGCCACAATCACTGCCAAAGGGCAAATCACCATCCCGGCTGAAATCCGGGAAGCGCTCGGCCTCGATGCCGGCGACCGGATCAGCTTTGAAGAAATCGCGCCGGGAAAGTATAGCTTTGTCCCTGTCCAAAAGCATTCCGTGCGTGTCCTGAAGGGCATGTTTGGGCGCGCCAGTAAGTCCGTTTCGATCGACGAAATGAACGCCGCCATCGCCAAGCGGGGGGAGTCGGCCAAGTGATTGGCCTCGATACCAATGTGATCGTCCGTTACATCATGCAGGATGATCGCAAGCAATCCAAACTGGCGACAGCTTTGATGGAACGATTGACCGAAAGTGAGCCGGGCTTCGTGTCGCTCGTTAGCGTGACCGAACTCGTCTGGGTGCTGGAGTCCGCCTATGCGCTAGCTCGGCATCAAGTTGCCGAGGTCCTGACCAGCCTCATCGCCATCGATGTGCTGAAGATCGAACGCTTGGCCGTTGTCGCCGCAGCGGTCCGAAATTTCAAAGACGGAACAGCCGATTTTGCCGACTGCCTGATCGAGCGGTCCTCGGCCAATGCAGGATGCGAAAGAACCGTGACATTCGACCGCTCCGCCGCGCGCACGGCCAACATGACGTTGATTCAGTGACGACGACATGGATCCAGATTGGATCAGTCCAGGGGAGTGTCCCCGTAATCCATCTACGCCTCGAACTCAGTAACTTTGATGGGCGTCCTCGTGTCCCAACTCGCGGCTGACGACTTCCTGTTCGGCTGACGACCCCCTACCCCGCAATGGCCTGCTTCAAATCGCCGATCAGATCGCTCACATCCTCGAGCCCCACCGAAATCCTGAGCATACCTTCCGTGATCCCCATCATGGCGCGGGCCTCCGGGCCGATGTTGCGGTGGGTGGTGGACGCCGGATGGGTCATCAGCGACTTGGTGTCGCCGAGATTGTTCGAGATGTCGATGATCGAGAGGTTGCGCAGCATGTCGAAGGCGCGGGGCTTGCCGCCTTCGACTTCGAAGGTCACCATGGTGCCGCCCATCCGCATCTGGGCGCGGGCGAGCTTCGCCTGCGGGTGGCTGTCCAGATGGGGGTAGAGCACGCGGGAGACGCCGGGCATGGCCGTCAACGCTTCCGCCACCGCGCGCGCGGCAGCGGATTGCGCCTCGACGCGGAGCTTCATAGTCTCGAGGCCCTTCAACAGCACCCAGGCATTGAAGGGTGAAATCGATGGGCCGGTGTGGCGGAGGAAGGGCTTGAGCTTCTCCTCCTTGAACGCCTTGGTCGAAACGATGGCGCCGCCCAGGACGCGCCCCTGCCCGTCCATGTGCTTGGTGCCGGAATAGACGATCACATCGGCGCCATAGTTGAGCGGCCGCTGCAGGATGGGGGTTGCAAAGATATTGTCCACCACGACGAGTGCGCCGGCCTTCTTCGCGATCTCGCACACGCTGGCGAGATTGATGACTTCGAGGCCGGGATTGGACGGCGTTTCGAGGAACACGCATTTGGTGTCGCGGGTGATAGCCTCGCGCCAGCCTTTCATGTCCTGCCCGTCCACCAGCGTGGTCTTGATGCCGAAGCGCGGCAGGATCGAGGTCACGATCTGATAACACGAGCCAAACAGGGCTTTAGAGGACACCAGGTGATCGCCGGCCTTCAGATTGCAGGCGAGCGCGCCGAAAACCGCCGCCATGCCGGAGGCGACCGCATAGCAGGCCTCCGCCCCTTCGAGCAGAGCGAGCCGCTCCTCGAACATGGTGACAGTCGGATTGCCATATCGGCCGTAGACGTAGCCATCATCCTCGCCGGCGAAGCGTTTCTCGGCGGTTTCGGGCTCGTCGTAGACGAAGCCGGAGTTGAGATAGAGCGCTTCCGCAGTCTCGCCATGCGGCGACCGGTCAAGCCCGCCGCGCACCAGCTTGGTGGCGTCGCCCCAGCGCGCCGGATTGATGTCCCTGGCCTTCTTCTTCATCAGCTTTGCATCCAGGGAAGTTTCGCCGCTTTCCACCCGCCGATCGAACCGCGATGGCCGTTGCCGTCCTTGTCGCCCTCGAAGCCTTCAGCCACGTTCCAGCAGCTCGTGTAGCCAGCTTTGGTGAGCGCCGAAGCTGCCGAAGCCGAGCGCGCGCCGGAGCGGCAGATGCACAGGATCTCGGTGTCTTTCGGAAGGCCGAGCGCGTCCACTTCCTCCACAAAGCGCGGATGGATGTTCATGGCCGGAAACACCTGCCAGGAAATACGCACCAGCCGCTCGACTGCAGGCACGCCCACGAATGTCCATTCGGGCTGGGTGCGCACATCGATCAGCACGGCGGAAGGATTGTTCTGCAACCGCTGGAAGGCTTCCGCGGGAAGGATATCGCCTTGATGCATAGTTATCCGGTCCTTATTCGGGCGCGGAACATAGGCGAAGCAGCCATCGCGGCAAAGCGAAATGCGGCAGCGGGTTTACCTCCCATTAACAACGGGAGAATTCTCCCGCCGCGACAAGCCACATATCAGGTACAACCTAAGGGCTAATCGGATCATCGAGGTCAGCTCATGTTCAGTGCGTTCTATTCCCGGCTCTTCTGGACCGATCATGTCGACTGGACCATGACCGGCGACCTCATCGCAAAGCTGAAACCGACAGCTCTGGGCAATGCTGCCAAAACATTCCTGGAATCGGACTTCTTCGACAATCACATCGTGGGCCCGGCAGGCGGGGCCGGACCGCTCAATGGCACCGCGCAGAACGATCTTATCGAAGTCCTGGGAAACCAATCGACAGTGAGAGACGGAGCGGGCAGCGACCTAATCGTCAAGCACGGTGATTACGTGACTATCATCGCCGATACCACGGACTCCATTTCGCTGGACATCTTCGTCAATACACCCGGAAGCCAGTATGGCCTCTACGTGGATTATTCCAACGATTCAGCGGGGATCACACTGGATTTCCTGCGCGGCCGGGCTACGGGCAGCGCCATCAGCTACGACCGGATCCTCGGCGGTTACGCCGGCATCGGCGGCGCCGGAAATGACATCTTCATCGGTAGCGATATGCCGGAGGAAGGCTTCACAGGAGGTGACGGCAACGACCGCATGTTCGGTTACGGAGGTTTCGACAGTCTCACCGGAGGCAATGGCGACGATCGCCTGAATGGCGGCGACGGAGATGATTGGTTGGACGGCCAAGCTGGCCGCGACGTCATATACGGAGGAGGCGGCAACGATAGCATTAACGTTTATTTGTTGCCCGACTTCACGTCCGGACCGGGCGACTGGATCGATGGCGGCGAAGGCAACGACAGTATCAGGGGCAATCAAGGCAATGATCGCATACATGGCGGAACCGGAGACGACGCCATCAGTACATACTTCAACTACGGAACTGATAATGGCGGCCGGGATATTTTGTCGGGCGGCGAGGGTGCCGACGCATTCTTGGTCCTTGACGGACGCTTAAATTATCAAGGGTCTGTGGTCATTCTCGATTTTGAGAATGGCATCGACAAGCTCGTGAGTGGCAAAATCACCAGCGGCGGCATTACGACAACCATTATAGGCTACGACGAGTTCCTTGCCGATGCGCGCGATACGGCAGCTGGCCTTGTCTACAACAATGGCGACGGTCTGTATGTCAGGCTGCAGGGTTTCACGCTCGCAATGCTCGATCCGACCGACTTCATCTGAATCGCCCGCTTGCGGGAATTTGCCGCTTGCTCCTGGGATCAGCCCGGACTGGCCGGAAATTCCACAACCGCAGTGCCAGACACCGGATCGGTCACGCCAAGGCCGCCACCATGGTCTTCGAGAAGATCGAGAACTTGGCCCAGCATCGGGAACATTTTGGGTCGCCCCGCCACGATGGACTCGAAATCTTTCCATATGCCCACGAAACAGTAGGTCCGGTCGCCGGTCTTGACCAAGCCGCCACCTTGATATCCCTGCCATGGGCTCGATCTCGCGGCGGTGGAAATCCTCGAAGGCCTTTTCCTGGCCCGGCTTCACCTTGAAACGCACGACGTTGTAGGCGGTTTTGATTGACTCCCCTTTTTGCTTTGGCGCTTCCGCGCCGCAAAGGAAATTGGTGAGACGATGGGTCAACGAGGTGAGACATGCTGGCGCTACCCCTGCCCGCGCGTACGCTGCTAAAAGGCTGCAACTGCGGGAGTTTCATGAATGGCCAGCACATCCCTTCCAAAGCGCGCCGACGTGGTGATCGTCGGCGGCGGCATCGTCGGCTGCTCGATTGCCTATCATCTGACCAAGATCGGCATCGCCAACGTGGTGCTGCTGGAGCGCAAGCAATTGACCAGCGGCACGAC
>JBJXGL010000307.1:0-3439 GCA_046160365.1 Aestuariivirga sp.
CCCGCTGGGAAAACCGGCTCCGCCGCGAACCCCACGCGCTATGGCCTCGCCGCCCCAGCCCGCTTGGCCCATCGAGATCGCCCTGCTCGAGAACCAAATCGATCACACAATGGATGACCAGGCCCAACCTACGAATCGATGGACGAGCCAGTTCTCGCCGCTCTCGGTTTCAGCATCCTTCTACGATACGAGGGCTCGTCCGGCGGCCCTCCGCCCGGCTACCGAAAATGAAAAATTCGACAACGACCCCAATCCCAAAAATGAACACTCGACCCCGTCTCGGTCTCCGTCGCATCAATGTGAGGCATGCTGACGATGTAAGCCTCACTCGAAAGCGACTGCGAAGCCTAGCTCACGCCCCAATCCGAAGCCCGGCAAGCATCTCCCCGCCAAAGCCGAGGTCCGATACACGGTCGGGCTGGCCCCCAGCCTCGCCCACAAGGTCGAAAGATTCGCCCAAACCGTCGACACCAGCAGAAGCAAGGCGATTGCGGCATTGGTCCGCCTTGGCCTTCAGGGCCAGGAGATTCGGAAGCGCGAGTTTTTCAAGAAACTGAAACCGAACCTGGGCAGCGAAGGCCCTGAGCGGGAGGATCAATTGGTCGACGAGTTCCCCGCACTGATCCTCGGCCGCTGAAGGATGCCCAAGATTTAGTGGGAGCGCCTGCCCAAAGAGAAATGGGTCCATCTCCGCGATCGCGCCAAGGAACGACAGATCTCCCGAAAGGATCTTTTCGCCTTGGCGGAATGGAAGGCCGAGGATCCCGATGTGCCCACCGGCGGCTGGTACAAGGATTTCGGAACGTTCAAGCCTTGTGGTCGTCATCGCGCCTCAAGCTCGAAACCACCAATGAAAACTATACTGGCCGCGTCGTGGATATGCTCGCGCCAATCGGCAAGGGCCAGCGCGGTCTCTTCGTCGCGCCGCCGCGCAACCGGCAAGACCATGCTCTTGCAGTCCATCGCCCAATCGATCACCACCAATGTAACGTTCGGTGAAGTGATCAACTCGATCTTCGAGGCACCGTCGCTGCTCAAGAACTTCGGGCCGAAGGGTAACTCGCTGTTGATCAGAGCTGTCACCGGCTATCCTGTCTCACCGGGCGATTTCAGGTTCCACTGCGGTTTGGGTAACGACACCAAGGCCGGCATCGCGGTCCGCTGGCCGGATCGAAAGACGGCCACTTTCCCCCATGTGGGCACACCTTAGGGCCCACTGTTGCCCCGCGCTAATATCCGCCGGTTATCATGTAATTGAGGTGTTTCTTGTGAACAACTATTCGACACAGTCCTCTCCCTGGGAAAAGCTCTCCGGTACGACGAGCTTGACAGGGACACAGGCCGCTGTCATCAAACAGACCTATTTTCTACTGGGAGTCTCGGTCTTCTGCGCGATGGCCGGTGGGTACGTCGGATCGACATCGGAGACCGTGCTCGCCTTCCTGACGAGCAAGATCGGATTCATTGTCGGCCTCGTCGCCCTGAACGTGATCCCTTGGATCGCCATGTCGTGCCGGCACAACCCGGCGTTGGGAGTCACGGCGCTGGTCGCCGACGGGCTGCTGGCGGGGCTTGTCCTTTCGCCTCTCCTCGCCTTCGCGGCTCAAATCGCGCCGTCGATGATCTACGCGGCCCTGACGGTAACCGCCGTGATTTTTCTCGCCATTACCGGGTATGTATTCGTTTCCAAACGCGAATTTTCCGCCCCCAAAGGACTCATGATCGGACTCTTTGCCGCCGTAACCGCCGGCGTGATTCTGAATATGTTCCTGAGCGTCGGGTGGCTGGGAATGCTGGTATCGATTGGAATCGGCGCCATCGGCGTGTTCGGACTCGTCTATTCCACCAGCGGCGTCCTACGCAGTCCCGATGCCGACAGCCCGATCCCTGGGGCGCTCGCGCTTTTCGCGGGTCTATTCAACATCTTCGTTGCCGCGCTTAACATCCTACTGCGGCTCGTCGGTGGCGGCCGGCGCGACTAGGTTAGCAGGCGGGTCCACGTCATGGATGGACGGACCGCGGTTTGCTACCAGCATGCCGTCGGCGTGATCCAATACTTGCGTCGGCTCACGCCCGGGTTGCTCAAGCGAATGCACCTGACCCAGCAGGTCTCCCGCCTTCACCGGATTCGGGAGCGAAGCGATAGTCGGCCCGATCGAGCGATTGTACCCATCGAGCCGGCTTCATGCACGAGCACGTTGCGCAGTCCCAGTTGGCACTGACGGTGAACGCCGGCCGGAACCATCTCGGCAGCGCCCATCTCCGTGGTGATCACGATCTTGCCTTGGCGCTCGGCCTCGCCGCTTGTCCGGCACCAGATGCATGTGCGCGCAGGGCAGAAAGCCCATGCTGCGGCCGCCGGTATGGAGATCGATCAATGAAACGAAAAGTTGTATGGCTCTCGATGGCCTCACTCAGCCGGAGTTGCAATGCGCCGCCGCCTCGCCCGAAAAACTGGGTCCGGTTATGCCAGGTCGATTGCTGCTGATCCGTCTCCCGCAAAACGGGCCTTCTACTTGATCGAATAAACCCGCCCGCGATGTTGGCCGATCAGGATCT
This sequence comes from Aestuariivirga sp., assembly GCA_046160365.1. GTDB lineage: Bacteria > Pseudomonadota > Alphaproteobacteria > Rhizobiales > Aestuariivirgaceae > Aestuariivirga. The sequence goes on from JBJXGL010000307.1 coordinate 2,560, forward strand.
GGAAGATCCGGTGTCCGATCAGCTCGTGCAGCGTCATCAGTTCTTTGTTGGCTTCAAAGATCTCGGTGGCGTCGTTCGACTTCACACCCGCTCCGCCGCGCAAGGCCGCCGTAGCTTCAGTGATGATCTTGTCGGTTGATACTTCGCCGGCCATCTCCCACAGTGTGATGAAGCGGTCCACCGCGGTGGGGAAGCTCACCGAAAAGACGCCGTAATTGGAGGTGGTGCGGGGCGGCTTGTAGTCAAGATTGACCGGGCCGTTGTAGCCGTGCGAGCGCAAGAGCACCAGCACGTTGAGCCAGTCCAGCGGGTTCACGAGGCCGACGGCGATGTCCACGTCATGCTTCAGCGGGTATCCATCGTTGATGTCGAAGTGGAACAGCTTGCCGCATACCAGCGCGCGTGCCAGCGCGGCGCGCACCGAGGCGCCCCACATCAGCTCATGCAGGTACTCGGGATTGAGTCCCACCATCTCCGGATGATTGAGAAGACCCGAAGAGATGAAAGCGAGCATGGCGTCGCTGGTGGGCAGAATGATGTGGGCCTGCGGCTCAAACGGCTTGGCTTCGAGGCAATGCTTGAGCGTCTTGCGGCCCTTCTTCTTGGCGATCTTGATGTCGGCGGCGCAGGCAGCGTTGAGCCCCTCGGCATACCAACGCAGCATGGCCGTTTCTTCCACCGCCCCTTGGACGAAGTAGCCGAGCGAGCCCGGCCAATAGACAGCGTAGTTCGCGCCCAGCTCATGGCCGATCGCGACGGTGTTCTCCATGCGCCATTTGGCATAGGCGCGAATCTCGGGGGCTTCGGCGGCGGGCGAGGCGGCGAAGACGGCATGGTGAAACGTCTCGGTGGTGACCATCGAGCATTTGAGGCCGTGCTT
>JBJXGL010000308.1:0-3741 GCA_046160365.1 Aestuariivirga sp.
ATTTCGAGCGCCTGGTCTATTTCGCCCATGAGCGCGATGTGAACCGGGTTCGTAACCTCATGGAATCCCTCCGCCAATCGGGCTCTTTCACGCTCGGCGATCGTCCGCTGGAAGCCATCCGCGCCGAGTTCTCCTCGACTGCTCAAAGCGAGGCCCAAACCACTGAAGTTATCCGCAACACCTTGAAAGAAACGGGCGAATTGCTCGATCCCCACAGCGCCGTAGCCGTCGGCGCCGCGCGCGAAAACATGGGCGAAAGCCCTATGGTCGCCCTCGCCACCGCCCACCCCGCCAAATTCCCGGACGCGGTTTTCGAGGCTTGCGGATTAACCCCAGGGCTTCCCGAAGCACTCAAGCACTTGAACAGCGCCAAGGAACGTTACACAGTGCTCCCCAACGATGCCGCAGCGGTGAAACGGTTCATCGCGGAGCGGACGAGGTAGAGTAGACCATATGGGCGTTGAAATTACTTGCCTTTCCAACGGTCTTAACGTCATCAGCCATCATATGCCGCATCTCGAGACCGTGGCCCTTGGCATCTGGGTCAAGGCCGGCGCCCGCGATGAATTGCCGAATGAGAACGGCATCGCCCATTTCCTCGAACACATGGCCTTCAAAGGCACCGCGCGCCGCTCGGCGCAAGGAATTGCCGAGGAAATCGAATCCGCCGGTGGAGAGATCAACGCCTCGACCGGCATGGAAACCACCACCTATTACGCCAAGGTCCTGCGCAACGATTGGCCCATGGCGCTCGATATTCTGGCGGATATCTTCACCGAGCCGGCACTCGACGACGAGGAACTCGAGCGTGAAAGAACGGTAATTCTTCAGGAAATCGCGGCCGCCCACGACCAGCCGGACGATCTGGTTTTCGATCTGAGCCAGCTTGCCGCGTTCGGAAGTCATCCTCTCGGACGATCCATTCTCGGCAGCGAAGATCTGGTCGGCAGCATCTCGCGCGATCAGATTCTGGCTTGGCGCAACCGCAATTACTGGGCCTCGCGCATCGTCGTCGCCGCCGCTGGTAACATCGAACACAAGGCCTTCGCAGCGGAAGCCGAACGCCTTCTCGGCAAACTCGCGTGCGGCAGCCAGCCGCAGCGCGAGCCACCGGCTTTCATGCCAACCGCGCAAACATCGCAGAAACCGCTCGATCAAACCCATGTGGTGCTGTCGTTTTCCGCACCCGGCTATCGCGATCCCGATATCTATCGCCTGCAAATCCTCTCCAACATTCTGGGCGGTGGCATGTCGTCGAGGCTCTTCCAGGAACTCCGCGAAAAACGCGGCCTCTGCTACAGTGTCTTCGCTTTCGGCTCGGCCTTTGAAGATGCGGGACAAATCGGCATCTACGCCGCAACCTCGCCCGAACAGACCCCGGAGTTGCTGGCCGTCACCGCGCAAGTCATGAAGGACATGACAGCCGCTGTCACCGATGCCGAAGTCGCGCGCGCCAAGGCGCAACTCAAGGCCAGCCTGGTCATGAATCTCGAAAGCGCATCCGCCCGCGCCGATCAGATCGCCCGTCAGTTCCTCGCTTTCGGCCAAGTGCCCGAGATCGCGACACTGGTCGAGAAACTCGATGCGGTGACGCCCACGGATGTGCGCGAACTGGCCGCGCGCCTCTTCATCAACCGGCAACCCGCCCTAAGCGCCGTCGGTCAGCTTTCGCATTTAGCCAACTACGCCACCATCGCCTCGCAATTTGCTTAGAAGCCAAGTCCCATGGTTTTTTTGCGCTCGCCATTCATCCATGAGCCGCAGCCCGTTCTCCATCATGGGCCGGTGCAACTACGGCCACCTCTCATGGACGATTACGAGGCCTGGGCACGGCTTCGCCTGATCAGCCGGGAGTTCCTCATCCGCTGGGAACCCACCTGGCCCGCCGACGACCTGTCGCGTCAGAGCTTCCGCGCCCGCGTCAAGCGCTACATCCGCGAGGCAGCGGAAGACAACGCATATTCCTTCTTCGTGTTCGATCGCGCAGGCACAACCTTGCTTGGCGCGCTCACACTCTCCAACGTCCGCCGCGGCGTCGCGCAAACGGCTTCGCTCGGTTACTGGATCGGCGAGCCCTATGCAGGCCGTGGCTACATGACGGCCGCGGTTCGCGCATTGGTTCCCCATGCATTCGAAAATCTGGGACTGCACCGGATTGAAGCCGCTTGCCTACCGCATAATACCGCGTCACGCGCGTTGCTGGAGAAGTCGGGCTTCCGGGAGGAAGGATATGCGGCGGGTTACCTCAAGATCGACGGCCGCTGGCAGGACCACGTACTCTTCGCAAAGTTGAGTTCCGCGGGGTGAATTCCAGGCGCTTGCCACATCGGAGCCTGCGGACTACGAAGGTTGTCATGACATGGGGGAGGCGTTTGCTCTGCCGCTTGGCGGTGGTGGTGTGTGTTGCGGTCGCGTCGATCGCTGCATCCCATTCTCAGTTTCCAGCGTTTGCAGCCGAGCCCATCGTCGAAGTCGGTAGCGGCGCGCCCAAGACCGAACTCGCCACCTATTTCACGTTCTTCAGCACCGACAAGAAGACGCTGCCCTACGAAATGCCGGGCGCAACCGAGAACACGCGCATCCCGATCACGCTGATTTCCAAGACTAACGCCGGAACCACGCGTTGGTATCTCTTCAGCATGAAGAACTCATCGGCCGATCCGCGCGCGGTTGTACTGACGCTTCCGCATCAGGGCTTCCCCGGCTCCAAACTGTTGTGGCCCAATCCGCCGGGCAGCCGTGTTGTATGGGTATCGACATCCGAGACCGTGCCGCTCCGCTCGCTCGCAGTTCTCGCCAATGACGCGGTCGAACTCACCGTCAATCCGGGTCAAGCCATGGCCGTTGCCATCGAAGCGCCTTCGGGCGGCTTGTCGGCTGCGGCACTTTGGGAAAAGTCAGCCTTCGAAAGTCACACGGATTCGCTTGCGTTCTTTCGCGGTGTCATCATTGGCATCATCTTCTTGGTCGCCGCTGGCATGGGTGCATTTTATGTGGTGCGCCCCCGCGTCGCTTTTGTGGCGGGCGCCCTATTCGCATTGGCCTCGGCGGCGTTCGTGGCCATCGAGATCGGGTATCTGCCTGGCATCATGCGGCTCCTGCCGGGAGTGCCTGCGCGTGGCGACAGCATCAGGGCTGCGGTCGAAGGCGGCATGGCCGTGGCTCTGGCATGTTGCCTCTACACTTTCGCGGACCTGCGGCGGAGTAACCCAACTGCGGGCAACACAATCCTCGTGGCGGGACTCGTCGCCGCCGCTTTGCCGGTTTTCGGCTTCTTCGAGCCGGCGATTGCAGCGGGACTTTCGCGGCTTGTCTTCGCGGGCATCGTTGCAACGGGTTTCGTAACTCTTGTGGCTCTTCGCCGCTCTGGAGACCGCAACGCCGAGACACTGCTCTTGCCTTGGTCGGCAGTCGTTCTCTGGACCTTCGCCGCCGCCGTTTCGGCGCTTACAACCGGATATGACGGGCTGCTGTCGCCGCTATTGCTCGCGGGCCTTGCCATCGTTCTCATCACCATGAGTTTCGCTTTGGCGCAGCAGGCCTTCAGCCACGGCATTCTCACGCGCCACAATTTTCAGGAAACGGGGCGTAAGGCGCTTGCGCTGGCGGGCGCGCAGCAATTCGTTTGGGACTGGCAGCCGGATGAGCAGGAGCTCTTCGTCGGAGAAGAACTTGAGCGGGCGCTGGCACTGCCGCAAGGATGGCTTGAGCAAGGAGGTGTCGAGGCTTTCGTCGATCTCA
>JBJXGL010000309.1:0-56252 GCA_046160365.1 Aestuariivirga sp.
CCGCCATCGCCACCAAGCCCGACGGCATCGCGATTTCGATCGCCGACCCCGACGCCATGCGGGGACCCGTCAGCCGGGTGATCGCGGCGGGAATCCCGATCGTCAACCTCGACTCGGGCGAAAAGGCAGGCGAGGAGATGGGCATCACCCTCTATGTCGGCACGGTCTCCGAATATGATTCCGGCAAGCGGGCCGGCATGCGCCTCGCCAAGGAAGGCACCCTCAAGGTGGTGTGCATCAATCACGAAGTCGGCAACACCAGCCTCGACGACCGCTGCCGCGGCCTGAACGACGGGCTGGCGCCTTCGGGCGGCGGCACCGAAGTCGTGGCCGTGACGCCCGATCCCGCCGACATCACGCGCCGCACCGAGGCCTATCTCTCGGCGCATCCGGAAGTGCAGGCGGTCTTCGCCATGGGCGCAGGCGCCGCCAGCCCGCTGATCCCGATGTTCCGCGAGAAGGAACTGTGGGGCAAGCTGAAGCTCTATACCTTCGACATCTCGCCAGAAGTCCTCGATTCGATCGCGGCTGGCGAAATGGGTTTCGGCATGGACGCCCAACAGTATCTCATGGGCTTCCTTCCGGTGCTCTATCTAGTGGAGAACGTCACGCACGGTTTCTGGCCACTCAACAACACCTATACCGGGCCGCTGTTCGTCGACACGCCGGAGAAGGCCAAGGGCATGATGCAGCTGGCCAAGGAAGGCATCCGCTAGGCGCTTGACCTCAAGGGCCGGAGCAGGCTTTCATGCCTGCTCCGGCCACTTTCGTTGAACAGGACGGCGGGACGACAGCCAGATCATGGAACTCCCGGACCAAGGTGCTGCAATCACTGAATCCACTCGGCCGGCAGCCGGCGCAATCGCATCGAAGCGGCGCCAGGGGGCCGATGAGAGGTTGGCGCACGCCGGCTGGCTGACGCTAGTGCTTCGCCGGCCCGAGGCAGGCGCAGCCGGGGGGCTGCTTGCCGCTTTTCTGATCTTCGCCTTTCTTCCGGGCGCTGGAGCCCTGTTCTCGCTCCAGGGCTCGATGACTTTTCTCACGCTGTCGGCTGAACTCGGCATCCTGGCCTGCGCCGCGGCGCTGCTGATCATCGCCGGAGAGTTCGACCTGTCGGTGGGTTCGATGGTGGGCTTTGCCGGCGTGGTCATCGGACTCACGGTCCGCGAGCTGGGCCTGCCGCTGTGGGGCGGAATCGCCTGCGCCTTCGCGGTCGCCGTGATCGTCGGCTGGTTCAACGGCCTGATCGTGGTGATGACCAAGCTCCCCTCCTTCATCGTCACGCTCGCCTCGCTGTTCATCCTGCGCGGGCTGTCGATCGGCCTCACTCGCGGCATCACCGGCAGGACACAGATTCCCTACATCCTCAACGACATTCCCGATCCATGGACGGCGTCGCTGTTCAGCGGCCATATCCTGCAGGGAGCGTTCCACTGGATGGGGAGCATGGGCTGGATCGACACGCGCAGCGACGGCATTCCCTTCGTGCCCGGAATCCCCATGTCGATCGTCTGGTGCGTGGGGATCGCCATCATGGCTAGTTGGATGCTCACCAACACCCGCTTCGGCAACTGGATCTACGCCTCGGGCGGCGACTCGCAGGTCGCGCGCAATGTCGGCGTGCCGGTGTCGCGGGTGAAGATCGTCCTGTTCATCGCCACCGCCTGCTCGGCGACACTGGTGGCCTGCATCCAGGTGACGGAAGCGGGCTCCGCCGACACGCTGCGCGGAACCCTCAAGGAGTTCGAGGCGATCATCGCAGCGGTGATCGGCGGCGTGCTCCTCACCGGCGGCTATGGCACGGTTTATGGCGCGATCCTGGGCGCGCTGATCTTCGGCTTCGTGCAGATGGGCATTTTCTACACCGGCATCGATACCGACTGGTTCAAGGTGTTCCTGGGCGCGGTGATCCTCGCCGCCGTGCTGGTCAACAACTACATTCGCGCCAAGGCGCTGGGCGAAGGAGCGCGCTGATGGTTCCGGCGATGGAGTTGCGCGGCGTCTCCAAGCGTTTCGGTTCGGTCATCGCGCTGCAAGACATCGACATCGCGGTCCATCCGGGCGAAGTCCACTGCCTGCTCGGCGACAATGGCGCGGGCAAGTCGACGCTGATCAAGATCCTGACCGGGGTGCACCGCCCGACAACGGGGCAGATACTCATGGATGGCAAGCCGGTGCATTTCCGCTCGCCACGCGATGCGGCGGAACTGGGTGTTGCCGCTGTCTACCAGGACCTCGGGATGATTCCGCTGATGAGCATTGCGCGCAACTTTTTCCTAGGCCGCGAGCCGGTGAAAGGCATCTTCCCCTTTGCCCGCCTCGACAAGGATAAGGCCAACAGGGTGGCGCGCCAGGCCATGGCCGACATCGGCATCGACATCCGCGATCCGACCCAGGCGGTGGGAACCCTTTCCGGCGGCGAGCGCCAGTCGGTGGCCATCGCCCGTGCCATCCATTTCGGCGCGCGGGTGCTGATCCTCGACGAGCCGATATCGGCCTTGGGCGTACATCAGGCAGCGATGGTGCTCAAGTTCACCATCGAGGCCAGGCTCCGCGGCCTTGCCGTCATCTTCATCTCGCACAACATCAACCACGCCTACCCGGTGGGGGACGTCTTCACCATGCTGAACCGGGGCCGCAACCAGGGCACCTTCCGCAAGTCGGAGATCAGCCGCGAGCAGGTGCTCAAGATCATGTCGGGCGGCGAGGACATGGCGGCGGTCGAGCGCGATCTGGAAAAGCTTCTGGCCGCCGTCCGCTGACATGAAGCACGTGGTGATCCATGCCGACGACTTGGGCATGAGCCACGGCACCAATGCGGCCTTCGTCGAACTGTTTGGGCTCGGCGTCTGCACGTCCGGTTCGGTGATGGTGCCATGCCCGTGGTTTCCCGAGATGGTGGAGATCGCGGCCAAGGATTCGGCCCTCGACATCGGCGTGCATCTGACGCTCACCAGCGAAATGCAGCACTGCAAGTGGCGTCCCTTGACCCGCCCGCCGGCGTTGGCCGGCCTGACCAATGACGCAGGCTTTTTGCTCGCCGACACCGCCTCGCTGCGGCGGAGGGCAGTGCCGGAGGCCGTCGAGTTCGAGCTTCGCTCCCAGATCGATCTGGCGCTCGCCTCAGGAATCGATGCCACCCACTTCGACGACCACGCCGGCGCTGTCCTGGCGCCCGAGTTTCTCGACATCTACATCAGGCTAGGTCAAAAGCGGACATTAGAGCACCCAAGGTCCATGGTCGCTTTGTCCGCTAAGCGGACATTTCACAGTTGAACCTTGATGACTGCTTCGGGTCTTGGTCGTGTAAAAACGTCTGTTCAACGGCTGAGACGGATTTCGATCAAGGATGGCTTCGCCTCGACGCGGTTGGTTCAACATATTTTTGCGGTTTCGATACCGGGTTCAGCCCTGGTACATCCACGGTCCGTTCTGAGCGACGTTGAGGGCTCGGAGACGCGACAAAAAAGCCTGCGCTTCAAGCCATGATCGCGGCCATCAACGGCCTGATGCCGACGATGTTCATCACGCGCGTGAGGTTATAGGCCAACACGTGCAGGGCCATTTCGGTGGCGACGCGCGGCAGCGTCTTCATCAGGAAGTGGGTTGCCCCCATCCGGGCCTTGATCGTGCCGAAGGGATGTTCGACCGTCTCACGCCGCTGGCGCATCTTTTCCGGATGCTCGTCGAGCCGGCGCTGCATCGCCTCGAGAATGTGCTCATGCTGCCATCGGGTGATCCGCCGCTGCTTGCCGGTGGTGCAGCTCGGCTTGATGGCGCAGCTCTGGCAGGCGTTGGTCCAGTAGCGCTGCAGGACCAATCCATTTTCCTCGTTCGTATAGCGGTAGGCGAGCCTTTCACCGGCCGGACAAATATAAACATCCTCATCAGCCAGGTAGCGGAAGTCCTGCTTGCCGAAGCGGCCTTCCGCCTTTGCGTTCGAGGTCATCGGCTTGGGTAGCGTGACCGTGATGCCCGCCTCCTCGCACGCCAGGATCTCCTCGCTGCTGAAGTAGCCGCGATCGGCGACGACATCGAGTTTTTCCGCTTCCAGCGTTGTCTTCGTCGCCTTGGATACATGGGCGAGCTGCGATCGGTCGGTTCCGGCGTTGGTCACCTCATGCGTGACGATCAGATGATGGGCGATGTCGACGGCAACCTGGACGTTGTAGCCAACCACACCGGAGCCTCGGCCGCTGGTCGCCATCGAACGGCAATCGGGATCCGTCAGCGAGATCTGCTGGTCCGGTGTGGCGAGCATTTGCACCTTGAGACTCTCGAGCCGCTGCATCTCTTCCTTCAGCTTCGCGATCTTCTCTTGCAGACGGCTCGTCTTGGTCTTGAGCGCCTCGCACGGCTCCTGCCGGTCGGCGCTGTCGAGCTGCTGCAGATAGCGCGCGACGCTCTCCTCGATCTGCACCATGCGCCGCTCCATCTTGGCGCGCGTGAAGTTCTTGTCGCGATTGTTCACCGCCTTGAACTTGCTGCCGTCAATCGCCACGCTGGCTTGCGTGAGCAGGCCCAGCGTGCGGCACAGCGCAACGAAGCGCGCACACACCTTACGGATGGCATTGCCATTGTCCTTGCGGAAGTCGGCAATCGTCTTGTGATCGGGAGCAAGCCGGCCCGTCAGCCACATCACTTCAACGTTGCGCCCGGCCTCGCGTTCGAGCCGGCGGCTCGATTGAACCCGATTGAGATAACCGTAGATGTAGAGCTTCAGCAGGACCGACGGATGATACGAAGGCCGGCCGGTCACCTCGGGGTCGACCCCGTCGAAGCCAAGCTCCGCCAGATCGAGTTCGTCGACAAACACGTCGATGACCCGAACCGCATTGTCCTCGCCGATCCAGTCTTCAAGACTCTCAGGAAACAGCGTGCTCTGACCGCGATCCACGCCCTCAATAAAGCGCCTCATCCCATCCTCCCGCGATTCACGCCGGAATCATATCGCGAGAATCAAATCTAACCGCGCGTTTTCACACAGCCAGGGTCAAAAGCGGAAGTCAGACAATCTCTACACAATGTCTGCTTTGGACCCTCACGCTGGCGCAGGGATAGCGCCGATCTGCATCATGAGCGCCATGCTGTCGAACACCGCGTGATGCTCGATAATCTTGCCGTCCTTGAAGCGATCATGGACCGACCCCGCGATGCGGGCCGGCCGGTTGCTGGCGGGCACGCCGTTGAAGTCACCGGTGTGCAGCGCAGTCCAGGTCATGCGGGTGGCGACCCAGTCGCCTTCGGCGACCTGGCCTTCGAAGATGTGACGGCCATTCGAAAACGCAGCCGAGATCATCCGCATCATGCCGTCGAATTTCTCGCGGGTCATTGCGTCGCCGCCGTTCGCGTACGCGGCCACGTCAGGTGCCATCGCGGCAATCATGGCATCAAGGTCGCCGTTGTCGTGGTATTCCTGAAACTTGCGGGACTTCTGTTTGTTTGTTTCGGTGCTCATTTCATCTCTCCTTTAGCTTCGAGACGAGTTGAACCTACACGCAAACCCTCAGTACTGCATGGGGCAACTCCCCATGGATCAAAACAAATTCCCCCGTTCCCGATGCTTGCGACCGCCGCTATCGCTACCGTTCAATTGGCAAGGCGTTGTGGCTAATCGGCGAAACAGTTTCGAACCCTCTCGATAACCTTGGCGCTGCCTTCAAGGTCATACTTTTCATTGAAACCGTCGGACGTGAGATCGATCGTGTGCCCATTCTCGATGAGCCCCAACAGAGAGATCTGGTCAAGGTTCGCAATCTCCAGGCGTGTCTGGCTCTTGGCTTCGGCGGCAATGCGAAGTTGGGGGTAGAAATCGACCAGCGCGACCATGGCGTACCGGCGGGAAGGTGGCAGCCGCCAATCGGGATTTGACAATCTCAGGTCCTAGCTCCCGTCGCCTCGTTTTGCCAGCGTAAACGCGGTGCCATCGCTAAACGTCGTGCGGGCCCAACATTCTTCAAGACCTTTGCTGTCTGGATTGATTTCGATGCCCCCACTCCAGCGACCGTCCACAAACGGGATCGGAGGCTCCCCACTTGCATTGGCGATGGTGTGCAGGAGGCCGATGAAGAGTACCGCGACGAACAATCGTTGGTGCATCGCCGAAGTTCCCCGGGAGTTGGGTTCGATTGAATCTCTGCAGAACCCTAGGCCGTGAAACCGCAGGATAGCAACAGGAGCGCCCGCGATCAATCTTCAGCTTTGGGTCAGTCGCGTCGGTCCTGCCAAGTCCGTGTAAGGTCAGCTTGCCCCCTGATAGCAGATGAGTTGTCAGAGTTCGTGGTCAGCCGCTCCGGGCCGATATTGTTGCAGAAGTCGTCGGCGAACCGAGCAGTTGCCTCCTCGTAGCGCTCTTGTAGCGCTGTCGAGTACCCGCTTCGCCGCCATCTCTGTTGAGAGTTGCGGCACTGACGGCTCATCGATACGCGGGGTACAACTGCATTCGGGTGGATCTTTCAAGCGACATACTTTGCCGATAAGGCCGGCGGTGGACGAGCGGTCAGTTTGCCGAGGCGGCGCAGGTTCTGAGCGATGGCCGCCAAGGTGAACTCGAACTGCGCACCGCGCGGTCCCCGCAGCCTCAGTCGGTCGAGCCGCAGAATGCGTTTGAGGTGAGCGAACAGCATTTCGACCTTCTTACGATCCCGGCGTGTCTGGGCAAACTCCTCGGTCCTGGCGAGGGCACGCGCAACGTCTCGGGCATTTTCGTGCACGTTGCGCGGCACCTTGCGTTGCGGCGTTGCTGGACAGCATCTGGATTTGAGCGGGCACGGGGTGCAATCGTGCGTACTCGCCCGATAAAGCAACGTCGCGCCATCGTTGACCAGCCTTCTGCTGGTCTTCAGTGTCTTGCCGGCTGGGCAGGTGTAGATGTCTTGGTCCTTGTCATAGATGAACTCGTCTCGTGAGAATGTGCCGTCATCACGCTTCGACTTGTCGATGACGGGAACGTGCGGCGCGATGTCTTTCTCGTTCACCAGCCAGTCGAGATTGGGCGCCGAGCCATAGGCGGTATCGGCAGCCAGCCATTTTGGTTTGATGCCGAAGCACGCCTCGGTTCTTTCGATAATTGTCCGCGACGCACCGACCTCGGCCTGACGAATGGCCCGCGAAGCCTCGACGTCCATGATGACGCCAAACTTCACGTCGATGAGATAGTTGTCGGCATAAGCGAAGAATGCTGCATTGCGCAGGGCGCCAGTCCACTGGGCGGCGGGATCGGACGGCGAGATGAACTTCGGCGTGACCTCGCTCGCCGTGCCGTAGGCAGGATCGTCGAGGGTGGCCAGATACTCTTTGACGGCCCTGCTTGCCTGCTCAGGATCAATGTCCTTGTCCCAATCGCCGCTCGGGATCGAACGATGTTTGTTGGCGTCGGCCGCAATCAAACTCGCATCCACGGCAAAACCAGTGCCGCCGACCAGCCCTGCTTCAATGCAAGTCGCAACAACACGTTCGAAGACCCGCCGGAAGATGTCGTTGTCATGGAAGCGTTCGTTGCGGGCCCGGGAGAACGCCGAGTGATCCGGCAGCTTGTCCTCGATGCTCAGCCCGCAGAACCAGCGGTAGGCCAGGTTGACCTGCACCTCGCGGCACAATGCTCGTTCCGAGCGGATGGCGAAGATATAGCCGATGAGGAGCATCCGGATCATCAGCACCGGATCAATCGAGCGCCGGCCCATGGGAGGATAGTGCGGTGCCAGTTCGCTGTAGACCCAGTTCAAGTCCAGAACGGCCGCGATCTCACGCACCAGATGATCGTCCGGCACCACCGCATCGAGATCGAACGAATAGAACAGATGGCCCTGGTCCCGATTGCCCCGACCCATCATGGCGGCTTCCCTCCGTTGTTCAAGCTATCGGGAGGGAATCACTGTTCGAGTCGATCAGCAACCTACTTCTGCAACAATATCGGCCAATAGCGGACCTGGACGCCCAATATCATAGTCGAGTATCTACCCTTGGCAGCCTTCGGGCGTGACTTTTTGCGCGAACCTGCCGCGCTCAGCCCGTGCGTCGCATTTCACGCAAGTTCCTTTCCTTGCTGCATACAAAGCGCACACGACACCTTCTAACTAACTGTATTCTTTGGATTGTCTACCCTATCCAGCATCTGCACAACGGCGAACACTTTGCCGCGCGCCACGGAGATGTTCCCGGTGGCGGTCATGGCAACGGTTTAGCTGGCCTGAACGCGTCGCTCAATTGGGAAAGGCGGGAAAATGGGTTCACGAAGATGAAAGATTGAGGATGTGCGGGTCTGGCGCGAACTTCGGGGGTCCGAGTCGGTACCGTCTTGTTGGGCAAAGCCGGGGAACGAGCCAGGCTGATAGGGTGCAATCTGTTGCAGCTGCTGGTGCACGGTGACAGGGTTGAAGCCCAACGCTTCTACCAGCGTTATGGCCTTGAAGGCGCGCACCTTGGCTTCAGGAAGACGATTCTATCTTGACGGCTAACGTCGCCTTCGAGCCACCGCTAGCACTCGACGGACCAACAAACATGCAATAGTCTCTCATTCGACCTGGTATAAAATGTCGGTTAGGCCACTCAATATCTGCATTCAAGGCGTGTTCGAAACCGACATCACAACAAGTGCCACCTATCAGGTGGTCGCCACCATCAACAATATGGACAACGGCAATCAGATCATGTGGCAGTTACTGGTGGAAGACATCATTTCAATGCCAGGCCTGGTGCCCAAGGATGGCGCGTTGCCGATTGGCGAGTTGCCGTGCCTCGGTTTCGAGCTCAATCGCGATGCCGTACCGCGGGCCGCCTACCAGCAACTGGCGAAGTGATCGTTCATGGCCCACAAAGCAAACCATGGGGATGAGGCTCCGCAGCACGTCGGACTGATCATCCACAACGGCCATGTCATCACCATGGATGACGGCAGCCGGATCATTGTCGATGGGGCAATTGCCATCGATGGCAACCGCATTGTCGCGGTGGGTGACAGCCAGGACATTCTGGCCCGATATCGTGCTGGCAAGATGATCGACGCGAAACGGGCGCCGATTCATCCGGGATTTGTCGAGTGCCACCTGCATGCCTCGTTCCAAACCTTTCGCAGTGCGCTTCCCGATCAGATGCCGGAGAGCCAGGCCTTCGATACGTTCGAGAGTGCCTTTTACAATACCGTTAATGATGAAGAGGAATATCTGGCGGTTGTCCTCGCCTCTATGGAGATGATCCGCAACGGCACGACGTGTTTTCTCGAGGCCGGAACAATGCTCGAACCGGCAATGGCGGCGCGCGGTGCCGAACGGGTCGGCATTCGCGCGGTGATCAGTGATGCGTTCATCTGGGATCAGCCGCAGGGCTTTGCGCAAGGCATGCTCGAGTCTGGCTGCGAGGGTTGCAATGCCGCTTCCCATGCACGGCCAACACTCGCACGTGCGCCACAGACGCGAAGCGAGGCCCTGGCCAACATGGGCCGCGAACTGCACCGCAACAGCGATCCCGATGCCTTGGTTACTGCTCACGTTGCTATCCTGGGATTGGGAACAGCGAGCGAGGAGTTGATGATGGAGGCAAAGCGGCGCGCAGATGCGGCGGGCGTTGTGCTCAATCTCCATCAGTCCTACAGCCCCGCAGATACCGAAGCCGACCGGCAGCGCTTCGGCGGCAAGGATCCGCTGGTGCATCTGGCCGAGAAGGGTTTTCTTGGCCGTAACGTCGTTTTCGGCCATGCCAACCACCTGACCGATGCCGAATGTGACGCGATTTTGGAACATGGCCCCAGTATCGCCTGGGCGCCGGCTGCGTCGATGATGTGGGGTCACGGCAGCAGCCTGCATGGCCGTCATGCCGAATTGTTCCGGCGCGGCGCCAACATCGCGCTTGGATCGGATTCGGCAAACTGGTCGAATGATTTCGATCTGTGGCGGCAGGCCAGCCTCGCTGTACTGTCAGCCCGCGATGTGCGCGGGGACCGCGGCTATCTCATTGCAGAGGATGGACTCTTCATGGCAACGCGGGGTGGCGCGAAAGCCTGCTGCATGGATCATCAGATCGGCTCGATCGAACCTGGCAAGCGCGCCGACATCATCATCCACACGCTGAATCGCCCTGAGATGATCCCCACCACCAACATGATCCGCAACCTGTTTTATTCGTCGCGATCAAAGTCGGTGCACACTGTGATCGTCAACGGCAACATCGTACTCGAAGACGGCCGCTTCGTTGCGATAAATGAAGCCGAGATGCTCTCGCACATCAACGAGGCATCGCTTGCCCTCATCTCGCGCATGGGCAAGACCATCGAATCCAATACAGTACGCAAGCGGGGCTGATCAGTCAGCCGGCGAATTGCGGGCGTGGAAGTCCCGCTACCGGGGCCTCAAATGCAAACAGGCCGCCTTGCTGCGGGAAGCGTTTGTCTTCTTCCGGCGTGTGCCCGTGGCGGGCAGTGGTAACGTAGGCCGTCTTGAAATCGGTACCGCCGAAAGCCAGTGAGGTGACGCGCGGCGCCGGAATCGGAACGATCCGGTCGATGCTTCCATCCGGCGCAAACCGCGCCACGCACTGGCCTTCCCAACGGCAGCTCCACAAGAAACCTTCGCTATCGACGGCGGCGCCATCGGGATAACCGAGGTCCGTGATAGCGCTGAACACCCGGCGGTTGGAAACGCTGCCGTTGGCCAGATCGAAGTCATAGGCATGGATGATCTGCGGCGCCGAGTCGGCCACATAAAGTGTCTGTGAATCCGGGCTCCAGACCACTCCATTTGTGATAGTGATTTCTGAAATGACCTTTCGAAAAGACAGGTCCTGTTCCACGCACCACAAGCCACCACTCGACTGGGTAATCGGCATGTCCTCGCCATTGGATCCCAGATTGTTCATCATGGTTCCCATCCAGAACCGGCCAAGAACGTCAGGCGCCCCGTCATTGCTGCGGTTGCCGGGAACATCGGCTTCCGGCGATACTTTTCTTTCCACCTTGCCCGTTGCCGGATCGAAGACATTGATGCCGTGATGCGAGGCGATCAGCAGCGTTCCATCGGCGCGCTTTGCAAGCGCGGTGATCATCTCGGGCATCGGCCAGGTCTCATGGCGTCCGGTGGCGGGGCTGAAGCGATGCAGAACGGAAGGTGACGGAACGTCGAGCCAATAGACGACGCGTTCCCTTGGGCACCAGATGGCGCCCTCGCCAATCTTGTCCTGGGTATCGACGATGCAGTGGACGTCAAGGTTGGATATTGGATAGCTCATCGTTGTCGACTCCGTGGACGTGCCGATTTTGGGAACTCCACGCAGTCTTCGATTGCCGTCCGGATCGTTCCCGCGCTCGTACTTATTATTGACATATGATCTTACCAATGCAACGTTTGCCGCCAATGTGAAGAGATCGACGTCCGAACGTTCCTTTCGCGGCTGGCCGAAAAGACCACCATAATGATGCATGATGGGACCAAGCTGCAGGTAAGCCGCACTGGGTCGATTTCGATTGCAGAACCGGCGCGCCCTTTGCTTCGCCTCACCGGATTGTCAAAGACCTACGGCCCGGTAACCGCTGTCGCACCACTCAATCTCGACATCTATCCCGGCGACTTCGTCGCCATGCTGGGCCCTTCTGGATGCGGCAAGACCACGCTGCTGAGAATGATCGGCGGCTTCATCCAGCCCACCAGCGGAACGATTGAAATCGAGGGTACCGACGTAACCGCGCTTGGGCCCGAGAAGCGCCCGACCAACATGGTGTTCCAAGGTTATGGCCTATTTCCGCATATGAATGTCGCGCAGAACATCGGCTATGGCTTGCGGCTGCAGAAGCGCCCGGCGGCCGAGGTCAATGACCGTGTCAACGATGTTCTGAGGCTCGTGCAACTCACCGACCTTGCCGACCGGACCACCGAGCAGCTGTCGGGCGGGCAGCAGCAACGTGTGGCACTGGCCCGTGCCCTGGTAATGCGGCCCAAGGTGCTGCTGCTCGACGAACCGCTTGCAGCGCTTGATCTCAAACTCCGCCACGCCATGCAGGATGAACTGCGCCGGATTCATCATGAGATCGGCGGTACTTTTGTTTTTGTGACCCATGACCAGGGCGAAGCGCTGGCCCTGGCCAGCCGGATTGCGGTGATGCGCGAAGGCCAGCTGGAACAGGTCGGCACCGCCGAAGAGGTCTATGCTTTTCCCAGATCGCGGTTTGTCTCAAAGTTCATTGGCGAGGCCAATTTGTTTGAAGGCAAGAGGCAGGCAGGCCGCGTTCTGCTGGATGCTGGATTGTCATTTACCGATCACGGCGAGGATGCTGCTGTTTCCGTTATGGTGCGGCCCGAAGACCTGCGAATTCTGCGCGGCGGACAGACCGCAGAACACCAACTGAGTGCAACTGTCGTCGATACCATATATTTGGGTTCGCACGTCCGCTGCCGGCTGGCCGTTTCCGGTGCCGGCGAAATTATCGTTCATGCGGGGCGCAATGAAAGTAACTTGGTACAGATTGGAGCGGCGGTGGACGTCGGCTGGAGCAGCATTGATCACCGCATTGTGAGCGCATGAAAACAGAAATCTCCCAACAAACGGGAGACCGGCATCCAGGACTGTATTCTGGAACAACAGGAGAGGAAAACAATGTCGCTAGAAATGCTGAAGTCCAATTCACTGTCACGGCGCTCGGCCATGAAGACGGGCCTTGCTGCCGCCGCGGCCGCCGCAGGCCTGTTTCCGGTCCGAACCTATGCCGCCTCGACCGTCACGTTCCTGGGCTGGCAGGGCTACGATGATCCCCTGGTCTTTGATGGCTGGACAAAAAGCAAGGATATCACACTCAATACAACTTACATCGGAAACAACGACGAGATTGTAACCAAGCTCAGGTCGGGTGGTATCGGTACCATCGATCTGGTGACGCCCTATATGGGTTATATTCCGCTGATGGTGAAGCTCGATATCCTGCAGGCCATCGACCGGGCGCGGGTGCCGAACCTCGACAAAGTCATTCCGCTGTTCCTTAATGACCCCAACCTCAATCCTGGCGGCGTATTGCATGCGGTGCCATTCACCTGGGGTTCCGGGCCGATGATGTATGATCCCGCGACGGTTCCGACTCCGCCCGAATCCTGGAAGGACCTGCTGAAACCAGAATTCACCGGCAAGGTTGTGATGATGGACGATCCGCTTGGCAATATGATGCTTGCAGCGCTGGTTGCCACCGATGCAAAATCGCCAACGCAACTGACCTCTGCCCAGCTTGAAGCGGCTATCGACTTCCTGATTGCAGTCAAGAAGCAATCACGCGCCGTAACCGTGAGCTGGGGTGACATGGCCGACGCCTTGTCGCGCGGCGATGCCATCATCTCGTTCTCCGGCTGGGAAACGATCCAGAAGTTCTGTGCCGACAAGGGCAAGAAGATCAACTACCATTACCCGAAAGAAGGCACGTTTGCCTGGCTCGACAGCTATTGCATCGCCAAGGATGCGCCCAACCTTGATGTAGCCTACGAGATCTGCAATCACGTCATCGATGTTGCGCCGCAGAAGCGGCTGGCCGAAAATGCCATTCAGGCAATCGTCAACACAGAGGCGGTGGCGGCCCTCGACCCTGCCATCAAGGCGCTCTACCCTTACGACTCGATTGAGGACTTCGGCAAGAAGGCCGGCTTCTATTCATTCCCACCGACCGAACCGGATGGCACGCTCACGACCTTCCAGGAATGGATGAAGTCGTATGAGCGCTTCAAGTCTGCCTGATTTCATTAGCGGCCCGATGGCACAAGCTGCCGTCGGGCCCTTTCAGGTTTTCCCATGACTGGCCGAACCCTGCCACTGATACTGACGCTGCCATCAGCAGTCATTTTCATTGCGACGTTTGTGTTGCCGTTCATCTATTTCTTCGTCATCAGTTTCTGGGTCGTCGACTATTTCGAACTTACGCCCGCCGCAACCCTGGTGAACTACCGGGAAATGGCCGAGCGCTATGTGGGCGTATCAGTCTATACGCTGTGGCTTTCGACGGTGACCGCACTGGCGACCGTCATCTTCGGCTTTCTCTATGCCTTCATTGCGCGATTCAAGTTGCCGGGCTTCGCCGATCTTATGATCTTCGTTGTGCTGATCACCATGTTCGGCGGCTATCTCATGAAAATCTATGCCTGGAAAACAATTCTCGGCAATGAGGGTGTGTTGAACTCCGCATTGATGGCAGCGGGGATCATCACCGAGCCTGTTAGCGCATTGTTGTACAGTCCAGGCGCCGTCGTCGTCACCTTGCTGCACTTCGGCCTGCCATTCGCGGTGCTGCCGATCTATGCCTCCATGCGGGGCATCAAGGACATCGAACTCGAAGCTGCCCGCGATCTTGGCGGGACATCGCTTGAAATATTCACGACGATTATTGTGCCGCGCTGCCGGACCGGTATCGTGACGGCTTTCAGTTTTGCGTTTCTGATCACCGCGGGTGACTATATCACGCCACTGCTGGTTGGTGGCAAGCAGACGCTGATCGGCAATCTCATAGCGCCGCAATTTGGCATGCAGTTCAATTGGCCGCTGGGCTCAGCCATGTCCTTCGTGATGCTGGCCATATCGGTGGTGACAATTTTTGTCTTCAGCAGGCTGATGGCCTGGTGGTGCCGGATATGAAGGGCGCCTCGCAGATTGCGTGGATGGCGCTGGCCGTCCTGCTGGTCGTCTTCCTTTTGGCGCCGATTGTTCTCCTCGTGATGTTTGCATTCACCAGCCGGGGAATCGCCAATTTTCCCATCGAAAACCTGTCGTTTCGCTGGTGGGGCGAAATGGTCAATCACCCGCAGTTCGCCATTTCATTCAAAAACAGTATGATTGTTGGCTTCAGCGTTGGCGCCGTTTCAGCGGTTGTCGGCACCATGGCCGCAATCGGACTGGCTGCTCTGCCACGCAAGCTGGCGAGCACCTACATGAACGTGCTGATCCTGCCTGTGATGCTGCCAGCACTGGTGCTGGCGGTGGCCTTGCTGTCGTTTTTCGTCAGTGTCGGAATGAAACTTGGTTTGTGGACGGTGATCATCAGCCACGTGCTCTTTACGCAACCCTTCGTCATTCTCATCGTTCATGCGAGGATGGCGAATTTCGACTACAGGGTCGTCGAGAGTGCGCGGGACCTTGGTGCTAGCCCGATCAAGGCCTTCCTCACCGTGACGCTGCCGATCATCCGGCCGATTGTCATCGGCGCGGCACTTATCGCCATGGCACTGTCGATCGACGACTTCATCATCACCTCGTTTACGATCGGCAGCGGAAACACCTTGCCGACACTCGTGTGGGGCATGATCAGAACCGGCCTCACACCTTCGGTCAATGCTATCGGCACGCTCATTCTTATCCTGACCATCGGCTCAAGCCTCGTTGCACTGAAGTTGACGCGCTACAGAGGATGAGGGGTACGTGATGGCCAGACTCCGGGACAAGGTCGCGATCGTGACCGGCGGTGCCTCAGGAATAGCCAGGGCTGCTTGCCAGATGATGGCCCGTGAAGGAGCCAGGGTCATCGCTGCCGACCTCGATGCGAGCGGTGCTGAACAAGTCGCATCGGGGATCAAAACCGATGGCGGCAGCGCGATAGCAGTGACAGTCGATGTGCGCGACAGCGCGTCCGTCCAGAGCATGGTTGCTGAGGCAATAGGCAAATTCGGCAAGATCGACATTCTGTTTCACAACGCGATGTCGGTACCATTGGTCAACGATTGCGACAGACGCATTACCGAACTGCCGGAGGAAACCTGGCATGCGATCATCGGTCTCGCACTGACAGGAACATTCTTCACTGCGAAATATGTGGCGCAACATATGCTGGTGCGAAAATCCGGCTCGATCATACTGACAGCGACGACCGACGCACTGATTGGGCAGGCCGGTATTGATGCCTATACTGCTGCCAAGGGTGGTGTTGTTGCCATGACGCGTTCGATGGCCGCGGGCTTGTCGCCCGATGGCATCCGCGTCAATGCAATTTGTCCGGGTTTTGTGGCGACGCCGCATCAGCGCGTCTTCCTCGAAAATCCGGCTGAGCGGCAAAAAATCGACGATTTGCATCTGATGGGAATCATGGACCCGGACGACATCGCCGCCTTTGCCGTCTTTCTGGGCTCCGATGAGGCGAAGCGGATCACTGGTGGCATTTACGCCGCCGATTCCGGTTACACAGCGTTCAAGGCCGCTGTCGACCTCAATTCCGTCTTTCAGAGATCAGACCGATAGATCTGGTCCCTACCGCAGATTGAATTTGGCCGGCCAGTGGTGTGATCAGCCCCCATAGTGTGGTCCGGGTGTGAATTTAGTTGATTGATGGTTTGCTCCGCTCCCAAACGCTGGATCACCTGAGACCAGAGTTTTCAGCCTCTTTCGCCAGTGACGGGCTGGATGTGGCACCCAATGGGTACGCCCTTGACCGGGCTACCGTTCGCCAGAAGAAGACCGGCCGTCCAGTTCGGTTCGAACTGACCGAGCAAACACGGCAGGCAATTGATGAGCATCTTCGGATTACAGGCAGGTGCTCAGGGCAATTCCTGTTCGCTGGCCGGCGTGGAGCCGACAGTGGGCTGACGACGCGGCAGTATGCGCGCTTGGTTGGCGAATGGATCGCCAGAATCGGCGCTCGATCCGCTGAAGTTCGGAACGCACTCCCTTCGTCGAACCAAGGCGACGCTGATCTATCGGCGAACAGGAAATCTGCGGGCTGTTCAGCTGCTGCTGGGCCACACCAAGATTGAGAGCACCGTTCGCTATCTCGGTGTCGAGATTGACGACGCCATTGAGATCGCCGAGAAAATCGACGTCTGAAGTACCCGGGCAGAGCAGTCGTGCTCTGCCCGACCTCGATCAGACGTGAAGGGCTCGAAGCTGCCATTAATCGCGCTTCCTCGCGCCGCGGAGGTCGGACTCTTCCGACTGGGTCAATCCACTAGAGGGCCTCGTAGGCCTTCGCGGCCCGCTTCACCGCATCCCGGTTCAACTCGAACCCGAGGCCCGGAAGTTCGCTGACTGGCAATGCGCCGTCCTTCGGCACCAGCGAAGGTTTGGCAACGATGTCCTCCCCTAGCAGCTGCCACATGATCTGGTTGCCGTCGTCCATGTTGGAGAGCGTGGCCGCCACCTGGTTCGAGGCTGACGTAGTGATGCCGGTTTCGAAGACGCCGTGCAGGCAGATGTTGAGGCCTGCGGCTTCCGCCACCGCGGCTGCCTTGCGGAAGCGCTGTACGCCGCAGGTCTCGTGCAGGCCGAGCACGATCACGTCCGCCGCGCGGTTGCGGGCGAGATCAAAGATGTCGTCGGCGGAATAGGCGGTCTGGTCGGCGGCGATCGGGATATCCGTGACGGCACGCAGTTTCGCGAGACCTTCCGAGCCCAAGCGCCCCGGCACCGGCTGCTCGATGAATTCGGGATCGAAGGCTTTGAGCTTCTCGAACATGCGCCGCGCCGTGAGCTGATCCCAGACTTCGTTCGCATCCAACCTGAGCCGCGCACTTGCGCCGATGGTCTTGCGAACCTCCGCGCAGATCGCGACATCGAGCTCGTCGCCACGGCCGACTTTCACATAGAGCACCTTGAAACCTGCCTTCTTCAACTCCAGCGCATGCTGGCTAAGTTCCTGTGGCGTGTCGCCCTGCACGAAGCCGAAATACTCGACCCTGTCGCGCACTGCGCCGCCGAGCAGCTTGTGCAGCGGCAGGCCTGCTTTCTTGCCGATTGCGTCCCACAACGCGAGCTCGATGCCGGCCAGCGCCTGCGAGAAGTAGCGCGGCGCGCTGCCGGTGCCCTTCGAGTTGAACCCGAAGGTGTAGTAGTCCCAGATCAGCCGGTTGCCGTCATAGGCCGACTTGCCGATGAAATGCGGGATCGCGTCTTTCAGGATGGCGAGCACCGGCGCGATCACCGGGCTTGCGACGGATTCGCCGATGCCGGTGATGCCCTGATCTGTCTCTACTTCGATGAGGATGACGGGCGCGCCATAGTTCACCCCTTGCGCCCAGTGATAGGGCTGCTTGAAGGCGCAATGCAGCGGCGTCGTCTTGATAGCGGTGATCTTCATGGATCATGCCTCCTTCGTTGCGACCTTGCCGGAGTAGGTTGGGAATTCACCAAGTTTTTTGTAAGCCTCGTGATAGCGCATGAGCTTGTCCTCATCGACGGTGACGCCGAGGCCCGGCTTATCGATGCGGCCCCAGCCGGGCCCATCCACAATCGGAATGACCTCGGTCAGGATGTCATCGGCCATGATCTGCGCCGTCTGCTGATTGCCCAACGCGGCGTTGGGGCAGGCGAGCATCACATGCTGGAAGGCGGCGGCGGTGAGGCCCAACTCGCCATGGGTGTGCTTCAGCACCTGCCAGCCCTCCATGTGGCTCACCTGATTCAGCGCATGCCAGCGGCCGATCGAACCCACCCAATAGGCGCTGTAGCAGAGGTAGTCGCCGGCCCGCGACTTGATCAGGCGATAGGCGTCGGCCTCGCGCCACAGGCCCTCGTTCACGCAGAGCGGCACCTCCACGCGCGACTTGATCTCCATGTGGTTCTCCACCGGATCGATCGGCACCGGCGCTTCGCAGAAATCGAGGGTGTAGCGTTCATGCCAGCGCTTCAGGAGCCGCACCGCCTGGGGCTTCGTCCAGGCCTGGTTCACGTCAATGCGAATGCCGCCCTCGGGTCCGATGGCGCCGCGCAACGCCTCCAGCATCGCCTCCTCCTTCTTCTCGTCGACGCCGGCCTTGATGTAGTAGGCGCGGTAGCCGCGCTTCACGCCGTCCCTGCCCTGCCGCTCGATCTCGGCGGGCGTGCCCCACTCCATGTAATAGTAGTAGTCCACGCTCTCGCGTATGGCGCCGCCGAGCATGCGGTAGAGCGGCTGGCCCGCCTCTTTGCCGCAGAGATCCCACAGCGCCATGTCGATGCCGGCGAAGGCGAAGTTGCCGGTCATCGGCTGGAACGCCCACACCGCGTAGACGCCGAGGTCGCGGTGCATCGCTTCCTTGTCCCAGGGACTGCGGCCGATGACGAGTGGCGCCATGTTGCGCACCGCGCTCTCGATGCCCGCGGTATCGGCCGCGCGCGTGCACTCGCCCCAGCCGACAAGGCCGTTGTCGGCGGTGATCTTCACGATCACATCGGTGATGCCGCCGCGGTTGATGAGTGAACTCGACTCCACCCGCTTGTAGGGAACCCGGACGGTGAAGGTTTCGACGGATGTCACTTTCATGGGGAAGCAGACCTCTTTCAGCGCGAGACGTTCAGCCGCCACTCCATGTAGCGGACCGCCAGCGACAATGGATAGCTCATGGCGAAATAGATTCCGGCGACGAGAACGAAGACCGCCATCGGCTGGTAGTCGGCGAAGGCGATGCTCTTGGCGCCGTTCATCAGCTCGTTGACGCCGATGAGCGAGCAGAGCGAGGTGTCCTTGAGCAGCCCGATCGCATAATTCGCCACCGGCGGCAGCACGATGCGTGTGGCCTGCGGCACGATGATGTAGGCCATCGACTGGGCGGGCGTCATGCCCAACGCCAGCGACGCCTCGCGCTGGCCCTTGTGCAGTGCCTCGATGCCGGCGCGGAACACCTCCGCCAGAATGGCGCCGCCATGCAGCGCCAGCCCCAGCACCGCGCCGGTGAAGTCGGTGAACCATATCCAATTCAGATTTGGAAACAACTGCGGCGGCACGAAGTAGACGATGTAGAGCAACACCACGATGGGCAGGCCGCGGGCGATTTCAATGTAGACGGAGGCGATGCCGCTGAGGAGCCGGCTCGACGAGGTGCGCATCAGCGCGAAGACGAGGCCGAAGACCACCGCGAGGATGAAAGAGACGGCGGCGATCTTCAACGTCGTCACCGAATAATAAAGAAGCTCCGGCAGCCAGCGGTGGATGTTTTCAGCGTAGATTTCCGGAAGCTGCAGCATGCTACTGCCACGCCTGGCGCTGGCGTTCGAGCCTCGCCGCCAGCCGCGCCATGGGGATCGTCACGCAGAGATACATGGCCCCGGCCATGAGATAGATCGGCGCGCTGGTCAGCGTCTCGGTGACGAGCTGGCGGGCGAGCGCCATGACCTCGATCACGCCGACGGCGAAGATGATGGCAGTGTCTTTCAAGAGCACGATGGCGAAGCTGGTGATCGGCGGCAGCATGGCGCGGATCGCCTGCGGCAGCACGATGTAGCGCATGGCGCGCGCCGGCGTCATGCCGAGCGTCAGCGCCGCCTCCATCTGGCCGCGGTGGATCGACTCGATCCCGGCGCGGTAGATCTCCGAGAGGTAGGCGGCGCCGTTTAGGCCGAGGCCGATGATGGCCGCCTGGAACGGCGAAGGCTGGTAGCCGACATCGGGAAACCCGAAATAGATGACGAAGAGCTGCACCAGCGCCGGCGTGCCGCGGAACACCTCCACATAGGCGGTGGAGGGCCACCTGAATACGTGCCACCTCGACAGCCGCATCAGCGCGATGACGAGCCCGAAGACCAGGGCGAAGATCAGCGCGCCCACCGCGACCACGAGCGTCGCGGGCCAACCGCTGAGAAGCGTCGTGAAGAAGTACCAGCCGTTTTTTTCGAGAATCTGGAAGAAACTCATGGCGCCCGCTAGCGTTCCTGAATGTGTTTCAGGAATTCGCGGGTGCGCGGCTCCCTCGGCTTGAACAGCACCTCTTTCGGCAGTCCTTGCTCGACGATCTTGCCATGATCCATGAACACCACGCGGTCGGAGACTTCGCCTGCGAACTGGATCTCGTGGGTCACGATCACCATGGTCGAGCCTTCCTCCGCCAGTTGCCGCATGACCCGCAGCACCTCGCCGATGAGCTCGGGATCGAGCGCCGAGGTCGCCTCGTCGAACAGCATGAGCTTGGGTTGCATGGCGAGCACGCGGGCGATGGCGACGCGCTGCTGCTGGCCGCCGGAAAGCCGCTCGGGATATTCGTTCATCTTGTGGCCGAGTCCTACTTTCTCCAGCATCCTGCGCGCCCTCTCCTCGGCCGCCTCGCGCGCGAGGCCCAGCACTTTCTGTGGCGCGATGGTGACGTTGCCCAACGCCGTCAGATGCGGAAACAGGTTGAATCGCTGGAAGACGAAGCCGATCTCCTGGCGTTCCTTGGCGAGTTCCCGGTCGGTGAGATGCACGAACCGGCCGCCCACCTGCTTCTCGCCAATGAGCGTGCCCTCGATGTAGACGTGGCCGGAGCTCGGCTTCTCCAGATAGTTGATGCAGCGAAGCAGCGTCGTCTTGCCGGAGCCGGAGGGCCCGATGATCGAGACCTTCTCGCCGCGCTTCACCTCCATGCTGATGCCCGAGAGCACCTCCAATTCGCCGAAGCGCTTATGAAGATTCTCGATCCGCAACAGCGGACCGCCATTCAGCCCCTCGCCCATTCCCCCCTCGTTCATCATTCCCTCCCGGCGAGGAGAACGTGGACGGGAGGCCTTGGGGCCTCCCGTCAATTCCGCCAAGCCGCTCAAAGGAGACGCGTGCTAGAAGCAATGATCGGCGGTCGGCGCCTTGTAGTCCGCCTCGCGATCGACGCCGATCCGCGGGTTCTTTTCCGGCGGAATGAACCAGGCCTTGTCGCTAAGGCCATACTTCGCCATGGCCTTCACATTCAGGCAATCGGCCCAGACCTTCTTGATGCCCGCGTTGATGGCCTCGGCCAATTCCGGCTCGTTCTTGTTGATGCCGAAGATCACGTTGTATTTCGTTGACATCACTGGATACTTCTCCGGCTCCGGCGTCAGGGGCAGCTGTTTGATTTTCCATTCCGGATGTTGGAAAATCGCGTATTGCACCAGCGGTGGATCGAGGATCCCTATGTCGATGCGGCCGGCGAGCAGATCCTGCATCACGCCGTCGGAGGTATCATAGGTCTTCACCTCGCCGATGCCTTCCACGGCCTTCAATTCCGGCACCAACGTGAAGCCGGTGACGGTGCCGACCTTCTTGCCCTTCATGTCGGCGAAGGTGGTGAAGTTGTTCTCTTCCTTTTGCGCCAGCAGCGTGCCGAAATAGTAGATCGGTTCGCTCAGAATCATGATCTTGGTGCGCGCTTCCAGCCAGCCCATGGCGCCGTGCATGACATCGAGCTTGCCCTGTTTCGTCGCCTCGATGAGGGCCGCCCAGTCCATCTGCACGACGTTCGGCGTGAGACCCGCCTGCTGCGCCACGAACACCATGACTTCGCCGTCGGTTCCGCTGAGCGCGCCGTCCTTCAGTTGCGTCATAGGCATGTCGCCATTGATGCCGATGGTGAGTTTGCCCGCCTCCAGCGTCTTCACTTCCGCGCTTGCGGGCGCGGCAACCGCCAGAACCGCTGCGGCGGCAATGATGGCCGGCCACGAAGAGATCGCGCGGCGGCCTGCTTTCCAGTAAGATTGCATTGTCGACGTTCCTCCCTGCAGATGATCTTGACACCCGTCGAAGCCACGTCATCCGCTTCTCGTGCTTCAGGCGACGGGCCGGATTGCCTCTCAAGCGCGAGCAATTTGACCAGCCTAACGCAGGAAGCCTAACATTTCGGGATTGCGAGGTACAAGGGGGAGGAGCATTGAGCTGTGAGCATGCTTGATGTTCCGCTTTGGGTCAATCGCGTCGATTTTGCCGGGTCTCTGATACGTCCGGTCATCGGGTCATAACAGACATGGCGGTTTGCCCAAACTTGTTGAGCGGTTCTTCTACAAGATCAAGCAAAGCCGACGGATCGCAACCCGCTATCACAACCTCGCTGCAAACTACCTCGCCTTCATCAAGCTGGCTTCGATCCGCATTTGGCTACGCGCTTGTGAGTCCACGCCCTAGAAAGGGAAAAGATCAATCACCAGACTTGCAAAGCCCGCCGCTTGCTTCACCGCAAGAATGCCGCCTAGCATCAAGCCCAAGATGCGCCAAATCCTCCATTCAATCAGACCGCACAAAGTCCAATTTGTCTGACGACAGTCAGGTTATATACAGCCGCCCTGCCCGTTCAAATCCCCAAAGGTGAAACTTGAGTTCAGACAACATCATTTTTGACCAAGCGATATCGGCGGCACAAGATTCCAACGCAGTTTGGATGGCACTGAAGGTGCTATCGGAGGCAGTTGCTGGCCACAAGCTGTTCACCATTATGACGGTGGACAACACTGCGGGTCTTGCACGGCGGGCCTATACCAGCCATGAGCGGGACTATCCGGTGTCGGGCACCAAACCCATTCATCACGACCTGTGGTTTGATATCGTTCACGGCGAGAAGCGCAGCTTTGTTGCCAATACCATTGACGATATTTCAAAGGTCTTCCCTGATTTTGAACTCATCGCATCCCTAGGGTGCGGGTCGGTGATGAACTTGCCGGTGGTGCTGCAGGGCGAGCTGGTAGCCACTGTCAATATGCTGGATGCGGAATACCACTATACGCCGGAACGGGTGGCGGCGGCCGAGGCCTTGCTCGCCATTCCCGCCAAGCTCTGCTACGCGCTGGCGGCGCAATTTAACACGCGAACCGGAAAGCCTGAATGACGACGCAAGGGGAATTGTCGGGATAATGCTGGAAGACGGGCGAACAAGCAGGGTGGGCGGTGCGCTGCGACGTGTTGGTTCCTTCGTTGCGTCGCTGGGGCTGACCTTCCTCGGTCTCACGGCGGTCACTTTCCTGATCAGCCAGTTGACCCGGATAGATCCGGTTCTCGCCATCGTCGGCGACAAGGCGTCGAAGGAAGTCTATGAAAAGACCTTCTTCGCACTGGGTCTCGACAAGCCGCTGATCGTGCAATACGGCGTCTATCTCAAACGCTTGCTGAGCGGTGATTTCGGCGTCTCCGTGCTGACTTCACAACCGGTGCTGAACGATCTCGTCCGGGTGTTTCCAGCAACCTTCGAGCTTGCCACCATCGCCACCCTCATCGGTGTCTTCATCGGCGTCCCGGCCGGCGTGCTGGCCGGTGCACGCAAGGGCCGTTGGCCGGATCATCTGGTGCGCGTCGTTGGGCTCTTCGGCTATTCGGTACCGGTGTTCTGGCTGGGGCTCGTCGGCCTCTTCGTCTTCTACGGAAAGTTGGGCTGGGTATCCGGCACCGGTCGGCTCGATGTCTTCTACGAGGATGTCGTGATGCGCCACACCGGGGTGATCCTGATTGACGCCGCCATCGCCGGCGATTGGGATATTTTAAACAACGCACTCAGCCATCTGATCCTGCCCGCCAGCATTCTCGGCTACTATTCGCTGGCCTATGTCGCGCGCATGACGCGCAGTTTCATGATTGACCAGTTGAGCCAGGAATATGTCACGGCGGCACGTATCAAGGGCCGCTCGTTCTGGGGTGCGGTGTGGTTGCATGCACTCCCAAACATTATGGTGCCGTTGATCACGGTGATCGGCCTCAGCTATGCCTCGCTGCTCGAAGGTGCCGTGCTGACCGAGACCGTCTTCGCCTGGCCGGGTCTCGGTCTCTACATCACGCGTGCCCTGTTCAACAGCGACATGAACGCAGTACTCGGCGGCACGGTTCTGGTTGGTGCGGTGTTTATCGGCGTCAATTTGTTCTGCGATCTCCTCTACAAGGCCTTCGATCCGAGGTTGCGCAGCGCATGAGCGAAAGTCTCTCAAAGTGGCTGATGAGCGACGCACCGGAGTCGCGGCGCCAGGCGGTGCTGGGCAATGTTTATCGCGGGATTCTGGCAATCGTTTCCAATCCGGCTGCACTCGCCGGTCTCTGCATCGTAGCCGTGCTTATTCTGATGGCGATCTTTGCACCGTTGCTTGCTGGCGGCATATCACCGATCGAACTAAACCTTGCCAGCCGGCTTGCGCCGCCTTCCGCCGGCCACTGGTTCGGAACTGATGAACTGGGCCGCGACATCTATGCGCGCACCCTTTATGGCGCGCGGGTAACGCTGACTATCGTCGTGCTGGTGTCAGTGGTGGTTGCCCCCGTCGGACTGGCGGTGGGAACGCTTGCTGGCTATCTTGGTGGCTGGGTCGACGCGGTGCTGATGCGCATCACCGATATCTTCCTCGCCTTCCCCCGCCTCGTTCTGGCGCTGGCTTTCGCTGCGGCACTCGGACCCGGCATCGAGAATGCGGTGATTGCCATATCACTTACGGCGTGGCCGCCCTATGCCAGGATCGCCCGCTCCGAAACAGTGACCATCGCCAAGAGCGATTTCATCCTCGCAGTGGTGATGCAGGGCGCATCGACGTGGCGGGTGCTGTTCAAGCACATCGTGCCGCTGTGTCTGTCATCGGTTATCGTGCGTCTCACCCTCGACATGGCGGGAATTATCCTGACAGCGGCAGGGCTTGGCTTCCTTGGACTCGGCGCGCAGCCGCCGTCGGCGGAATGGGGAGCCATGGTCTCAGCCGGCCGCGACGTGATTCTCGACCAGTGGTGGGTGGCAACCATTCCCGGCATCGCCATCTTCATCGTCAGCCTGGGCTTCAACCTGCTGGGTGATGGATTGCGCGATGTGTTCGATCCTAAATCATCATGAGTTCAACCCTCCTCACCGTCGAAGACCTGAACGTCTCGTTTCCGGGGCGTGGAGGCATCACGCGCGCGGTGCGCAGCGCCAGTTTCACGCTGGGGCGCGAGCGGCTCGGCATCGTCGGTGAATCCGGATCCGGAAAATCCACGACCGGCCGCGCTCTGCTGGGCCTCATTCAGCACCCCGGCATCGTCACAGCCCGGACCATGCGGTTCGGCGACGACGATCTTTTGGCGTGCACCGAGGCAGATTGGCAGCGGTTGCGCGGCCGCCGCATGTCGATGGTTATGCAGGACCCCAAATATTCGCTCAATCCGGTGAAAAAAGTCGGCCACCAGATCGGCGAAACCTGCCGCCTGCATCTGGGTTCGAGCCGCAAGGACGCCGAACGGCGGGCGCTGGCCATGCTCGAGGCGGTGAAGATACGCAACCCGGATGTGGTCTATCATCTCTATCCGCACCAGCTCTCCGGCGGCATGGGCCAGCGCGCCATGATCGCCATGATGCTGGTGGCGGAACCGGATTTCCTCATCGCCGACGAACCGACCTCGGCACTCGACGTCACCGTGCAGAACGATGTCTTGCGCATTCTCGACGATCTGGTGCGCGATCGCGGCATGGGACTTATTTTCATCAGCCATAATCTCACCGTTGTGTCCAGTTTCTGCGACCGCGTTCTGATCATGTATGGCGGCAGGATTGTCGAAGAATGCGCTGCCAGGGCTTTGCAGTCGGCGAAACATCCCTATACCCGCGCGCTCCTTGCCGCCGCCCCCTCGCTTGACGTGCGGCGTGCCAAGCTTGCGACTGTGACGCGCGATCCGGAGTGGTTGCTGTGATCGCAGTCAGGGACCTCAACGTGACTTTCCGGAACGGCGGACGAAGGATCAATGCGGTGCGTGGCGTCTCTTTCGACGTCGCCGCCGGCGAAACCTTCGGCATTGTCGGGGAATCGGGCTCCGGCAAATCCACGGTGCTGAAGGCCATCGCGGGGCTCGTCACGTCGAGCAGCAGCGCTATGGAAGTCAATGGCCGCGCCGCCTCCAAGCGCCCCGGCCGGGCAGACCGGCGGCTCATGCAATTCGTCTTTCAGGATCCTTATGCCTCGCTGCATCCGCGCCAAACCGTTGACGATATTTTGCGCGAGCCCCTGACCATCCATGGTATCGCGGATAGCGACGAAAAGGTTACGGCCGCAATCGCCGGCGTTGGCCTGTCGCTGCAGCATCGCTTCCGATTCCCCCACCAATTGTCGGGAGGGCAGCGCCAGCGCGTCGCCATCGCCCGCGCCCTGATCCTCAATCCACCCATACTTCTCCTCGACGAGCCGACTTCGGCACTCGACGTTTCGGTGCAGGCAGAAATCCTAAATCTTCTGGCGAAGCTGCGACAGAGCTACAGTCTCACCAGCATCCTCGTTAGCCACGATCTGGCGGTCGTCGCACATCTCTGCAACCGCATCGCCATAATGCAGTTGGGTCAACTGGTCGAGGTGGTCAGTGCCGGGGATCTGCGCCAGGGAGCCGTGAGCAATGACTATACGCGCGCGCTTTTGGCCGCCAGCCGGGGTTTTACCCGCGCGAGGGCCTGACCTGCGTTCAGGCATCTTGCGTTGGAGAGGAAAAAGGCTTCAGATATCAGCAACTGCGACGCGGGACATCTATGGGCGAACGCAGGAACTGCTGAGATATCAGGGAGATTTTCATGTTCAAGACATTCAAATACGCGCTGCTGGCCGGTGTGATTATGGCGATGACGCCGCAAGCAATGGCCGATACCCCGGCCGACACGTTGGTCATCGCGAAGCAGATTGATGACCTCATTTCCATGGATCCGGCCGAGGCCTATGAGTTGACCGGCATTGAAATCCTCGCCAACACCTACGACCGAATCATGCGCTTCGAACCTACCGACGTCACCAAGTTGGTGCCAGGCATAGCCGAGAGCGTGACCGTGAGCGAAGATGGCAAGACCTTTACTTTCAAGATTCGCCCAGGCCAGAAATTCGCCTCCGGCAATCCCGTGACGGCGATGGATGCCGCCTTCTCGCTGCAACGGGTGATCAAGCTTGAAAAGACCCCGGTGTTCCTGATCTCACAGCTCGGCTGGACCAAGGACAATATCGACAAGCTGGTGACAGCGCCGGATGAGACGACGCTACAGGTTGTCATTACCGAGGATTTCTCGCCCACGCTTGTCTACGCGCTGCTGTCTTCGATCGTCGGCTCCGTTGTCGATATGAAGGTGGCAATGGAACATCAGGCCGATGGCGATTTTGGCTATGCCTGGCTCAAGACAAACTCGGCTGGTTCGGGCGCCTACTCAATCAAGTCGTGGAAACCCAATGAAGCTGTCGTCCTTGAAGCCAATCCGAACTATCGCGGCGGTGCTGCCAAGTTGAAGCGTGTGGTCATCCGCCATATGCCGGAAGCCGCGGCCCAGCGCCTTGCCCTTGAAAAGGGTGACATCGACATTGCGCGCAACCTGACCCCCGATCAGGTGGCGGGACTGGCCGGCAACGCCGATGTGGTTGTCACGTCGATCCCCGAGGCGCTGCTCTATTATATTGGCCTCAATCTGAAGCAGAAGGAACTTCAGGATGTGCGCGTGCGCCAGGCCTTGCGCTATCTCGTCGACTACGACGGCATGGTGAACTCGTTCCTGAAGGGCTCGCAACAGGTGCACCAGTCGTTCTGGGCCTCGGGTTTCTGGGCGGCACTCGATGACAATCCTTACTCGCTGGATCCCGAGAAGGCCAAAGCGCTGCTCAAAGAGGCGGGCTACCCCGACGGTTTCTCGATCGAGATGGACGCACCAAACTTCGCACCCTTCACCAACATGGCGCAGTCAGTGCAAGCCACGATGGCCCAGGGTGGCATCAAGGTAAATATCCTGTCGTCGGAGATGAAGCCGATGCTCACCAAGTATCGTGCCCGTGAGCATCAGATGTTGATGGTCTATTGGGGACCGGATTATATGGATCCGCACACCAATGCCGATGGCTTCGCCAACAACCTTGACAATTCCGACGCAGCGACTAAGGGCAAGCCGCTGGCCTGGCGCAATAACTGGGATGCGCCTGAGGTGGCGGCGATGACGGCCGCCGCCGTGCGCGAGCGCGACGAAGGCAAGCGCAAACAGTTGTATCTCGACCTGCAGAAGAAGGTGCTCGACGAGGGTTCCTACATCATCATGACCCAGTCGACCGCCCAGTTGGCGGAGCGCGCCAACGTGAAGGGCTATGTGCAGGGCTCGTCTGCCGACGTGACCTACTACAACCTCACGACCAAGTAAGGCTAACGCGGTGTCGGGATATCTGGAACGGCACCGCGCCACCAAAGGTCAAAAGAAACGGACGCTGCTTCAGGCGAAAAGCCGGATCGTCCGCAGAACCTCGTCCAGCGTTTGGGAGCGGAGCAATGAGGAACGGACTCTACGAATAGCCGGATCAAACTTCGGGCTCAGGTCAAGCGATGATTCAATGTTGCGAAACGCTGCCTAACAATCGCATCCAGCGGAGTGCGTGAAGCGAGACTCTTATCATTCTGCCATTGCCTTGCGCGCGCCTGCTGATGCGGAGCGTTAGGTGGCAGCGTTGTCTGGCGGAAGGAAGCAAACAAGCGCCTGCATGAGCGATCCCATGTCACAGGAACCTAGCAACATTCAAGACACTATCCTGCGTGTGCTTGAGCGGAACCGGCTTGCTGTGCTGGCTACCCAGCGTGACGGTCAGCCTCACGCCAGCCTGATGGCCTTCACGCCGTTAGAGGGCCTGCGGTTCTTGGCCTTTGCGACGTATCGCGAAACAATCAAGTACGAGAGCATCGGGCAGGACCCAAGGGTGGCGATTCTCGTGGAGGACAGGGAGAGCGATGCCAGGTATTCAGGTCAGCGGCTCGTCCTTACAGCACTTGGTGAAGCGATCGAGACTCCTGAAGAGGAGCGACACGCACATATCGCGACGCACTTGACGCGGCACCCTGACCTTCAGAACTTCCTCAGCTCGTCGGAGTGCGTGTTCATACGTGTGGCCGTTCATGCCTATCAGGTGGTGGGCGGGATTGACGATGTACGTTGGTACGAAGTCGGAGAGTCCGCTGCCACCTAACTGGCGCATGCAGCCGACATTCGGCTCAGTCACTCGCGCTGCATTTGACCTGACGGCCGGCAGCGCGCGCCATCGCTGGCTGCGGCTGATGCGCAGTTCGTTAGGGAGTAGCCCGAATTCCGTTGATGCGCCGTGCGCGGCAGGCTTCTGCTTCTATCCCGTTCCCGACGCTTGCGGCTGCCGTTTTCGGGCCCCGCCATTTCTCTTGATGGGATAAAGCCACCGTCCGCGTACTTCTGCAACGGGTCATGTTCGACGGTCTGGCCATGTCCGCGCAAGGTCGGCTTACCCTCTGATAGCAGGCCAATTACGAAACTGCGCAATCCGGCGCTCCGGGCCAATTCCTGCCGCGAGTCGACATGCATCCATCGACTTCAGCAGTTCCTCTCAGCGGAACAAATCATCTATGAGGCAGTTCACTCACCCGGCTTTGGAGACCGTTCTTGCGCTGAATGATTGGGAACAACGCGAACGTGATCTGTCCTGCGAGGCCAAGCATGGCCGGCAACTGGCGATAATGATCGAAGTGCGCCGAGAAGGAGCGTCCAAATGCGAGCGTCGAGATCCCAAGTTCCGCCAACATTAAGATCGCGAATGCGAGCACACCCATTGCAAGCCGGGCGATTAGGGTCGTTGGGACGTCAAAACCCGTTATGAGCCGCCGGCAGGCCAACCAGGACAGCGCCAGCATGATCGGGAGCTCCAACCCAATGGCCAGTCCGTCGCCAAGTCGCGGCGCTAGGACCAGGATCCGCAGCGTGCCGAGCGCGAAGCCGGCTGCAAACACCACACCGAAGTAGGTCAGGCCCGCCAATGCAGCGCGCAGTATTGGCCGGCCGCCCACGTGCGTCATCTCACGCATGGCCGACGAACGGCCGCTGCCGCACAAACTTGTCGCTATCGAGTTGCGCTACGACGAAGGCAGCCACTTCGTCTCGCGTGATCCGCGACAAGCGGGTCTCGGGGTCGATCACTGTGAGCATTTGCAATGCACCGGCAGCCGCCGGCCTGTCGGTGAACCGTGCCGGGCGCACGATCGTCCAATCGAGATCGGATGCCGCGATCAAGTCCTCCTGCTTATTCTTGTCCAAGTAGCGCTTGCGGGTGAACAGAGGGAATATGATCCAATCATAGAGCCAGCCGCCGTGGCCACGCGTCTCTCCGGCACCGACGCCGGTGATGGCGATCAGCCGGCTGACGCCGTGTTTCTGCATTGCCTTGATCAAGGCGGCCGTAGACTCCGAGAACAGCGTTGTCGCCCCCGGATTGTCGGTACCGAGCGCGAAGATGACGGCATCGGCGCCGCTGACGAAGCGCGACAGCCCGTCGGCATGGCGTGGGTCGAATGTGTGGATGGCCGCGCGGCCTGCCAAGTCTGCAAGCTTGGCGGCCGATCGAGTCTGGCAGACGACATCAAAGCCACCTTCCAGCAGGCGATCCACGATGCGGCGGCCGACCGTGCCGCTGGCACCCAGGACGCCAATCCTTCGCTTTCGTTTGTGCGTCATTCGAGATGCGCTCCGTCTCAAATCGTGCGGTTAAGACTTATGGCGCCGGATCGACGCCGGCCCTTGCCAGGAAGTCGCCGACAATAGCGCGCACTTCCCGATCGTGCCCGACTAGCAGGTGCCCGCCCGTATCGAAGACGACCAGCATTGCGTTGGGGATTTTGCCCGCCGCGAACTCGGCCGCCGGCAAGGTATTGAACAGATCGTCTCGTGCAGAGATGACCAAGGTCGGTACGCCAATCTCCTCCAGTGGCGGGCGATGAAGATCGGGGATGCTGTCGATGTTGATGCCGCGAAAGCGCCGGGAGAGCGGTTGGATGTGTTTCACGATCCGCATCACGCGATCCTGCTCGGACTTGGGTGCGGCGGCAACGACCTCCGGCGGCACGCCGATGAAGCGGATCAAGACAGAGGGAGCGATCTTCCCCGTGGCCCACCAGGCAAAGTCGGCCCCGGCATTGACCAACCAGAATGCCAATTGGCTTCCGCGGCTTCCCTCGATCGCCACTGGGCTTGCCGGTGCGTATGTTGCCGGGACCATCAGGATCAGTGCGGTGAGCTTGTCCGGGTGGCGGAGCGCCAGGCCAATCGCGTCGCGCGCGCCGGCCGAAATGCCGACGACGACAACTTTGTCGATCTTCAACTCGGCAAGAAGCGCTGCATGCGCGTCGGCTTGGGCAGAGGGCGACGCATCCGTCGGTATAGGTGTGCCAAGATAGCCGAACCGAGACGGTGCAATGACGCGAAATCCGGGACCGACGAGTTCAGCAGCATTGGAAAGTCCCTGGTCATAGCCGCCGCCGGCGCCGTGGATGGAGAGGAGCGGCATTCCGGCGCCTTTTTCGGCATACTCGATCGGACCGGCCGTCGTGTTCGCAATGCGACCGCCACTGCTGACAATCGCCCGTGCTCGGCCGACCTCGTCGTTATAGGAGAAAATGACGAGCACAATTCCAACGATGACGGTGACCGCTGCAACCACCAGGAGGGGAAAGGTGCCGTTCATGACCGATCGATGACAGTGTGGATTGGTCGAGCATTAGACTTGGCGGCGACCGCTGCCACGACAAGTGACACAGAAAGCAGGAACCCCGCGACGCCGAGACCAAAGTCCTCCGGGATGCCAAGGAGCACCGCGGCGCTCGTCCCGATGACGGCCCATGCCAACGGGACTGCGGCCAGCCACCTCACGGAGCGCCCGTGCCCCAACAGCAGCAGACCGATCGTGAAGATCGTCGTCGGACAGGGTGCGACGCCAAACAGTGGCCCCTTCATGAGGCCATGCCCAGCGATGACGCCAAGCACCGGATAGATGACCATGGCGTAGACGGTGAACGCGAGCGCACCGACGCCTTGCCAGCCGCCACGCACCACGAAACGCGTGTCATCGAGCTTGAGGGAATATGAGGCAAACAGCATGGCCTGGAGCACGAACAGTGCAGCAAAGCCGAAAGCGGCGCTATTGATCGGTGCGAAGAATGCAAGGTGGTAGACGAGCCCGTTCCACGCCCACATGGCCGCCAGAACAGAGAGAATGACCCGCTCCCTGAAAGGACTCGGCATAAAGATGGCCGCGAGCGCCACCAAACCCAGGAAATAGGCGACGATCTGAGCTGGCCAGATCGACGCGTTGTAAGCGGCAAACACCGACAGGAATTGCTGTGTGTCAAACGGCAGGGTCATGATCACAACATGCCTGCGCATTTCGCTCTCTCCCTTGATCGAGCGCAAGCGAGGCGAATTCGCTGCATATTCTGCGCGACCTCATGAGCGCACCAACGTATTCTGTTTGCGATCTGAGAAGCCGGCTATTTTCGATCCGGTTCACGAACCTCTCAGAGGACAGCTCTGGGTCATGTTCGACGGTCTGGCCATGTCCGCGCAAGGTCGGCTTACCCTCTGATAGCAGGCCAATTACGAAACTGCGCAATCCGGCGCTCCGGGCTAAATGCAGAAGTCGTCTCAATCGATCTGAGCCCGCATTCGCCGGATAAGCGTAAATCTCAATCGCGCAACACCGGTCATCCGGTGGATGTCGGATGAAAGGCTTCACGTTGAAAATCGCCCTCATCGATCTTGCGTGGGGAACGCTCCTGACGGCGGTCACGGCGGCGCTCACGATATGTTTCGCGGGATCGCTGCGCCTCGGCTAAAGCACTTGTGCCGCCGCGATCGGCTTCCCACATGGCGTCGGCAACCATCGGGAGATGCCATGTTCGATCCGCAGAGACTGCTCGATCAATTCCTGGGCGGCGGCAATAGCGGCCAAGGCCAGCCGGCGCCGCGGTCCGGCGTGTCGCCCGACCTGATCAAAGGCTTGGCCGGCGGCGCCGCGGCGGGCGGGCTGGTCTCGCTGCTGCTCGGCGGCAAGGGCGGGCGCAAGCTCGCCGAATCGGCGCTGAAAGTCGGCGGTACGGCGGTGGTCGCCGGGCTTGCCTACAAGGCTTGGCAGAACTGGCAGGCGACCAAAGGGGCGCAATTGACGGTGCCGGTCGAGCCGATGAAGGATATCACGCCAAAGGCCGAAGACACGCCGTTTCTCCCGGCGATCAAGCCCGAGCGCGACGCCGTCAGCCTGGCCATCCTCTCCGCCATGATCGCCGCCGCCAAGGCCGACGGCCATATCGACGCCGCCGAGCAGGGCCGCATCTTCGCCAAGCTCGACGCCATGGCGCTCGACACCGAGGCCAAGGCCTTCGTCATCGACGAATTGCGAAAACCCCTCGACATCGACGCGGTGGTGGAGCGCGCTACCTCACCCGAACTCGCCGCCGAGATCTATGCCGCCTCGCTCTTGGCGGTAGATCCCGACGATCCGGCCGAGCAGGGTTACCTCGCCATGCTCGCCTCGCGCCTCAAGCTCGATGCCGGCTTGAAGCTCAGCATCGAACAGGAAGCGCAGAAGGTGCTGGCCTAGGCAAACCACCAGCGCTTGGTAATCTTCATGCCGTCGACGTCCCAGTTGGGCGCGATGGTGTTGTAGGCGAGCTGACCTGAGCCCCGTAAACTGATCCAGATTTGAGTAGAGTCCGCTAACTATCGCAGGCTCGAGGTCCGCTGAGCGGATGGAGCTACTTTTTCATTGGTGTACTCAACGTCCGCTCTGGTTCCGCGTTGCCTGAAAGATCACGCCTTAACGCGCAGACGGTTAACTAACAGATCGTTCAAAAGAATTTCATTCTTGCGTGCAGTGAGTTCACCAACATCCCAAGTAGCGCTCAGATATCGCCCTTTGGCCCAATCCGCCTTGCCAGAACAAAGCCAGACGGCGAAACAGGCCGCCAGATCCGGCTTGTCGTCAAGATACTTGTGCAGACTTTTAGGCATGCTCATCCCAAGTTCAGTAGCAACACCACCAGGATGGATGGCAAAACACTTAATGCCGTCCTCGCCGTGATCGGTTTGGACAAACTCGCAGAGACGATTGATAGCGTGTTTCGAAGTCTGGTAGTCAGATGCGCCAGTCATCAATAGCTGAGCGCCGACAGATGAGAGCAGAACGAGATGACCGCCGCTCGAACCTTCGGCCATGCGCCGCTTCGCAGATTCGATCAGATGGGGCAGCGTGAAACGAACTACGTGATAAGTACCTTGAACATTCACTTCCCAGCTTCGCCACCAATTCTTGGGATCGGATTCACCGATTTTCACCCACGGGCCGAGATAACCAGCGTTCGCATCCGCTGCATCGATCCCGTTGAATTTCGCCACGCAGTCAGCAATCGCAGCTTCGACCTGTTTGGCGTCGGTGACATCGCAAATTGAATACGCGCACTGCGTTTGTGGATTGGTGCGTTTGACTAGGTCCTGGGTTACTTTCAGAGCGCCCTCGGATCTTGCGGTGATATAGACCGCCCTGGCGCCGGCCTCGGCGAAAGCCACAGCTGTGGCCTGGCCGATTCCGCGGGAGGCTCCAGCGATGAATACAACCTTGTCACGCGCGCTGTCCTTTAGTGTCGAACTCGGGTCTATTGCTTCATATTTTGAGTGATGAGTCGGAAGATCGAGGGACTGTGCTGAGATTGACGGCATTGGTTTTTCCCGCATTCTGAGACATGTTTCTTGTTGGTATGGATGATTAGAGATATCTCGCGAGATCCTACATATCCAAAAATAGTGCTGGCAACGCTGAAATCCGTGTTCAGCCGCTTGGACCCGCTAGCCGCAAGCAGAGTGTCTCACTTCGCAACCGGGATCATGACTTCGTTACGGCGCAGGAAGCCCAGCGTCCATGGCGGATTGTAGAAAGCATAAAGTGGGGGCGCGAGCGCAGTCAGCTTGTGAGCAATCAACATGGCCCGAAGCTTTGCGCCGCTATCCGCAAGACTCCTGTCATTGGCGACGCCGGAGAACCGGATAACGGCCATGCGCTGGCTCTCAACCACTTTCAAAGTGACCGCCGGATTGTTGGGCTTTGGTAAAGTGGCCATCGTGTAGTCCGATGGCATGGTAAAGCGCACTGTCCACGAGCCGCCCGCATCCTGCTGAGTGACAGGAGCCGTCATGGCGATGGTCTCGCTCTGTTGCTGTATCACGGGGGCGGTCATCGCCACCTTTGTTGCGGAGATGTTGTTGCCGAAGATATAGTCGGCGATCACACGAAATCCCTGATTGATGGCAACCTCCCGCGTCCCCGCCACCGTTGCCTCAGCCACGATGAGAGCCGGATAGTCGCGGAGTTCAAACGCACCATCTTGTTCGACAAGTGTGAATTCTGGTTCTTCGACGTTGCTCACTTGACTCCATACGCCGCCAGCGACCACCACTACGGCCGCAACCAGAGTGATCCAAGACCAAGTTGACGACATGTCTGTGTATCCTTTGGTGCGCAAACGGCTTAGTTCGTTATGTGGTACGTCTCGCTTAGCATCACAAGGGGAGTCATATCTCCAATGGTCTAGGTCGTGAACTCGATAGCGAGCATGGTCGGTCACGCACGAGGTTCACTGACTGGCGTCTGTTCATGAGCGCCCTTCAGTCGAGCCCGCTAGGCCTCAGCGGAGATCACCTAGCTGTCACTCACGTTGTTCCCTCGCGCCCAAACCGACGCTAGACTGTGTTCATGAAGGCAGTGCCCGCCCACAACATGAGGACCTTTCTTCCGGCACGCCGGCCAGGCCCTGGCGTGCTTCTGATTCATTCGTGGTGGGGATGTACCCGCTCTTTTGAGGCCTACGGCGCCGCATTGGCTGAGCGCGGTTTCGTCGTCGGACTCGCTGACCTGTTTAACGGCCGAACGGCCAGCACTCCGGGTGGCGCAAGCCTATTACGGCGCGCCCCTCGCCGTGAACCGATGTATCGGTCCCTTATCGCGAACTTGACAGAATTGCGAACGAAGCAACACACCAGTATCTCGACGGACGTCGGTATCGTCGGTTTCTCCATGGGCGGGCATTGGGCAATATGGCTTGCACAGAGAGCGGATCTCCCTGTCGCGTCATGCGTCATCTACTACGCCGCCCGCGCTGGCGAATTCGCCAACAGCCACGCATCGTTCTTGGCTCACTTTGCGGAGAACGACGAGTGGGTTCGACCCGATGCTCGCCGACGAATGGAGGCGGCAATCAGAAAGGCACAACGACCCTACACAGCATTCGACTATCCGGGAACTCACCATTGGTTCGCTGAAGAGGATCGAGCTGAAGAGCATGCACCAGAGCCCGCCGCACTGGCGTTCGAGCGCACCGTCGCGCACCTTAATGCAACTCTGAGCCGATGACTGGGTAGATCGTGATTGCTTGGCGAAACGGCTCTTTCCCGCTGGACCAATCGCGACTTGGCTACTTCAAAGTGCAGCCGATCCGATGTCCGCCCAAGGGTCACAAGGAGACCGGGCGAACTGGCAGTCGAAATGCTGCCCGCGCTTTAATGGGTGTGTTGGTGATGCCGTCGTATGTGACCACACAGCACTTCGAGAGGACAAACGCGAAATGGTGGGGAGAATTTGGACGGCAGAACTCGTCGGAATCCTGTTTATTGCCATCCTGGGATCGCTACTTCACTTTGCGTTCGCTTGGTCCGGCTATTGGAAGCCGGCCGCTCTTGTCGCTGCTGTTAATGAGTCCGTCTGGGAACACCTGAAGATAGCCTTCTGGCCTGGGCTCGTGTGGGCCACTATCGAGTTTGCGGCTTTACGCCCTAAAGCTTCGCAGTTTTGGTCATCGAAAGGTTTCGCACTTCTGATTCCATCAGTGTTTATCGTCTTGATTTTCTATGCCTATACGTCATTGCTCGGTCGAAACCTCTTGGCGCTCGACATTACAATATTTGTGGTTGCGATCGCACTCGGCCAGATCGGTTCAGCAAAACTAATCAACGCTCGCAGATGGAAGCGCGGCTCCAGCACCCTTGGAACAGGCCTTCTTGTCTGTCAGCTGATTGCCTTCACCACTTTTACCTTCTATCCGCCACCGTTCTCGATATTCGAAGACAGCAGAAATGGCACCCGTGGGATACCTGCGGCGATAGCAGTTCCGAGGTAGTCATCGACAGCCGCTTCGGGTCATGTTCGACAGTCTGGCCATGTCCGCGCAAGGTCGGCTTACCCTCTGATAGCAGGCCAATTACGAAACTGCGCAATCCGGCGCTCCGGGCCAACAGCGGGAGTGAGCCAACCTTGAAAAGAGCCTAGAGCAAGACACATGCTGGAGGCGGCTCCTCGCAACGCCTATCGTATTGACGCGCAGTTCAGCGGCTTGCTGTCGAACAGCTGTTTTTGGGTCGCATTTTACAAACCTTGGCATCGGGACATGACGTGCCTCGCGAGGTTAAGGTGAGCTACCTTGGCGAAGCCGATGCGCTATTCAGTTGCCAGATGGCAAAGTTGAGTGCCGAGGCGAATGTAACCCAAGCGAGATAGGGCAACAGCAACCAGGCCGCTTCCGCATTGAGGGGATGAAAGAACGCGATTGTCGCGACGATCGACAACCAAAGGAAGACAATTTCGAAGAACGCCAGGT
The DNA here is from genome assembly GCA_046160365.1 of Aestuariivirga sp. Taxonomy (GTDB): domain Bacteria; phylum Pseudomonadota; class Alphaproteobacteria; order Rhizobiales; family Aestuariivirgaceae; genus Aestuariivirga. The sequence continues at coordinate 37,994 of JBJXGL010000309.1, forward strand.
CGGGACGGTGCAGGCCAAAAAAGATCGGGGTCCACGCGGCGTTCAGAATCAATTGAACGAAATAGATTGCGAACGGCAGCGCGGCGGCGACGAAGCCAAACTCCCGCCACACCAGCCAGCCGGAAACGGCGATAGTCAGGTAGAGAATGGTCCACGCCGGGGCGAACAGCCAGTTCGGCGGCCGCCATGACGGCTTGACCAACTGCTCATACCATTCGCCTGGAGGGAAAAGCGCACCGGTCGCGGCGGCAAGGAAGCAGGCTCCAACAAAACCGAAGAGAGCCAACATTGAGGCAATGTTCATCTTCCTAGTCTCTCACCGGACATCACGCGAAGCGACATGGCGTATGCAAATTTCAATCGGCAAGGACAGAAGGCCTAACGCGCCACCACGACGATGGCGGAGCAAGAAGCGCGCCCGGCGCGACGGTAGATGTGCGCATATGCTGGGTCAAAGTACATCGAGTCGCCTGCCTCAAGCATTGTATCCTCACCTTCAATTGTGACGATAAGCTGGCCTCTCATCACATAGATGAATTCGGCACCCTTGTGCTTGTGCGATTCTGTGGGCTCCGATCGCCCGTCGAATTCGGCATAGTACGCCTCCATCTTGCGATCAGCCACGGGGAAATCGAGGCTTTCGAAAAAGTAGGATGGCGATTCCTTTCCAGGCCGATCCGGGAGGCGCAGCCGATCATTCTTTCTCACCACTGCTTTCAAGGGGACGTCGTTTTGATCGACGAAGAAATGCTCGAGGCTGACACCGAAAAACATCGCAATTTTGAGCAGCGTTGGCAGGGTTGGAAAAAGCTGCCCCCGTTCGATTTTCGACAACATACCTGAAGACAAGCCCGTGTGCTCGCCGAGTTGCACCAGACCCAGGTCTTTCTTCTGGCGAAGCATCCTGATTTTTGGCCCGATCCGATAGCCCCCAAGGCCGGTAGCCAAGGTTTCCGAGAGCATTGTTTATCTCATTATTCCTGTCGCCTTGAAGACGATATCGGTTTCGTCCCTGCAAGACAATCAAATTTCACATCACGAAAATGTGCTTGCTACTAAATCGTATTTTCACCGTATTAATAGGCGGTGCTGCTCGTTGGGGTCGCGTCGGAAACGGCCAACTAAGGCCATTATGAAACTTTTGGAGCAGTTATGATGTTCGAACTCGGAAAACTCGCGGCCGTCACGGCGACCGTGATCGGCTTGGCACTCGGCAGCTCAACCGCCTTCTCGGCTGAAAAGAACATTGTCGACACCGCAGTGGCGGCGGGTCAGTTCAAGACGCTTGCTGCCGCACTTAATGCGGCGGGGCTGGTCAAAACATTGAAAGGGCACGGACCGTTCACGGTCTTCGCTCCGACCGACGCAGCTTTCGCCAGACTACCCAAGGGGACCGTCAAGAGTCTCTTGCAGCCCAAGAACAAGGCCAAACTCAAGGCAGTCCTCACCTACCACGTGGTGGCGGGCGAGGTGATGGCAGCCGACGTCGTAAAGCTCAAGCGAGCCAAGACGGTCAACGGCAATTCGGTCAAGATCAAGGTTCGCGGCGGGTCCGTCAAGATCAACAACGCCACTGTTACCAAGACCGACATCGGAGCATCGAACGGCGTGATTCACGTCATCGACACCGTCCTGCTGCCGCCCGGCATGTAATGAACATCGAGCGGCGGTGGGTTCACTCCGGATGCGTCCATCCGGTTATCAAACAAGGAAATGGAGAGTAACATGACAACTGAAAAGAACATCGTTGAAACGGCAATTGCGGCCGGCAACTTCAAGACACTGGCTGCAGCACTCGGTGCGGCTGGCTTGGTTGATACCGTGAGCGGCCCTGGGCCGTTCACAGTGTTTGCTCCGACCGACGCTGCCTTCGCCAAACTGCCAGCCGGCACGGTCGAAAGCCTGTTGAAGCCGGAGAACAAGGGTCAGCTGACCGCGATCCTCACCTACCATGTCGTACCAGGTAAGGTCATGGCCGCCGATGTCGTCAAGCTCTCCGAAGCGAAGACGGTCAATGGCAAGATGCTGACGGTGAAGGTCAGCGGCGGCAACGTCATGATCAATGATGCCAGTGTTACCTCGACCGACATCGCCGCGTCGAATGGCGTCATTCACGTCATCGACAGTGTCGTCCTTCCAAAGGCCGCATAGCCTTTCAAGCGCGAAAAAACTCCGGGTCGCCGGTCAATCAAAGGCCGACGACCCAGTGACAGCCAAAAAAGAAATGCAAGCGGTTTTACTGGAAAACTCCGCAACCGCGGCGTGACAAACGAATCGAGCAACATATAGGGAGAGTGCACATGCAAGCGAAGGAGTGGCCGGAATTTGGAATTGAACCAGAACCTGTACCAGCAGAAAGGCTGACCAACATGATCACGAATAGCAGGAACTATGTCGTTTACGCGTGGAACTTCATTTTTAATCATGAAGTGAGCCCGGTTCGAAATATTCCCGACATCGCCATTCGGCACTATGTCTTGCAGGCGTTGGGGTTGATGTGGGCTGTCAGTTTTTCGCTTGCTATCGGGAGTTACACGTTTCTCGCTTGGAGCTTGATAGGACATACGGTCCTCATAGCGGCCGCGGCGATTACGGTTGCAACCCTCACGACCGCCTCGAAGAAACCTCAGGCGTTCGTTCGTACACTTGGTCGCCGCCATGGTGGTGAACACGATTAGGCGTTGATGTCGGCAGTACACAAGTCGACCGGTGAGACGGACAGCTGGTGCGAGCCCCAGCGGGCTCGCTTCACATAACCTCGCCAGGCCCATGGGTTTTGGTTTGGCCCGGCACACCATACGCCAGGCTGAAAGAGGAGATGGGATCGTGCGAGTACTGATTATCGGCGCCAGCAAAGGCATTGGGTTGGAGACGACCCGCCAAGCGCTTGAGGCTGGGCACGACGTGCGAGCGCTGGCGCGGTCGGCGGCGGCGATCGGTTTTTCCAATCCAAGGCTGGAGAAAGTGAACGGCGACGCGCTAGATCACAAAGACGTGGAAGCAGTACTCACTGGGGTCAACGCAGTGATCGTAACCCTTGGCGTCGGGCTGGGTGAGTTGTTCCGGCCCGTACATCTCTTCTCGGATGCAACGCGTGTGCTGATCGCGGCCATGAAAGCCCAAGCGGTCAAGCGTCTTATTTGTGTCACAGGCTTCGGCGCCGGTGACAGCCGCGCAAGCATCAGTTGTCTTCAGAGAGTGCCATTTCAGATCGTTTTTGGCCATGCCTATGATGACAAAACGCGGCAGGAGCGGTTGATCAATGAGAGTACGCTCAATTGGACCATCGCGCGGCCCGGAGTCCTAACCGGGGGACGGCGAACGGGGCGTTACAAAGTTCTTCGCGAGCCCTCACAGTGGCGGAACGGGATCATTTCGCGTGCGGATGTTGCTGAGTTCCTCGTGCGGCAGATCGAGGATCCGACTTACGTTTATGAAGCGCCCGTGCTGGTCAATTGATGCCCCAAGACTCAGGAGATGAAGGTGGAAGCTGAGCCTACAAGATCGACGGTATATTTTGATGGCTCCTGTCCGCTATGCCGGGCGGAGATCGGCCACTATCGTCGCAAAGATCGTTCTGGCGCGCTTTGCTTCATCGACATCTCGAAATCGGATGCTTTGCTTCCTGACGGCCTCACCCAGCGGCGGGCTATGGACCGATTTCATGTTCGCGCTGGAAATGGACAGCTACTTTCTGGAGCGGCCGCTTTCATCGAAGTATGGGCTCGATTGCCGCGTTGGCGCTGGGCTGCGCGTGCTGCGGCGCTTCCTGGAATGTTGGCGTTGCTCGAACTGAGCTACCGGCTTTTCCTGCCGGCACGGCCGACTCTGGCCGTGATCTTTGCAAGGATAAAGCGTCTGAAAGACATGCGCTGGCCATCCAAGAGGCCTGACGCCATCTAGTGCCGAACGAGATTTCGACATCCCACGTATAATGATTGTTTCTGAGCGACCTCAGAAGGAATTGACCAATGAAGCTTCATAAGACCCGAAACGATCTGCAATCCAACACCAAAACCACTGTAGCGGCGCTCCTCAACACCCGCTTGGCCGATGCGATTGATCTCGCCCTGATGACGAAGCAAGCCCATTGGAACCTGAGGGGCCGGCAATTCATCGCTGTTCATGAGATGCTCGATGGCTTCCGGACCGAGATTGATGGTCATGTCGACATTCTGGCGGAGCGCGTCGCGCAGCTCGGTGGGATTGCGCTCGGAACGACTCAGGCGGTGGCGGGAAGTTCCAATCTCAAGGCTTATCCCACCGCTATTGTTAGCGTGGAAGACCATGTCGCCGCGCTGGCAGAGCGCTACGGCGATCTTGCCAACGCGACTCGTGCCGCGATCGACACAGCGGCCGAAGCCGGAGATGCCGACACGGCAGATATCTTTACTGCGTTCTCGCGGTCGCTCGACAAGGCTCTGTGGTTCCTGGAAGCCCATGAGGCGGACAAGGCTTGAACTAATGGTCAGTAAGATGCCGCAAGGCGAATTGCTTGAACAGCGACGAACTGAAGCGTCAAAGAGTGTTCTGAGCCACGCAGGGGCGGAGGGATTGGTTCTCCCGCGACGAGAAAGCTTGAGGCATTGATCGAGGCATCGCAAACATCAAACGGGGACAACTCCTCGGTCGACCTGGGTTCATTCTTGAAGTCTGGCATTGCTGTGGTGTTCGGCGCTGGTGGCGGAATCGGCAGTGCCTTGCTGATTGCGTTGAATTCCACTGACGAGTTCCAGCAGGTGGTAGGTTTTGGTCGCAAAACGTCTCCGCCGATCGATCTGCAGGACGAAGCCAGCCTAGAGCGCGCCGCGACGATGGCTAGCGAGATGGGTGAGCTTCGGCTCGTCATTGATGCAACAGGATTTCTCCACGATGATCGCCAAGGTCCGGAGAAGAGTTGGCGTCAACTCGATGCCGAAAATCTTGCGCGCGCCTTCGCCATAAACGCTATTGGTCCTGCGCTGATCATGAAGCATGTGCTTCCACGGTTGCCTCGGGCGGGCAAGACTGTCTTTGCAAGCTTATCCGCCAGGGTCGGCAGCATCGGTGATAACCGGCTTGGCGGTTGGTATGCTTACCGCGCCTCCAAGGCGGCGCTTAACCAACTGGTGCGGACTGCGGCCGTGGAACTGGCACGCCGATCCCCGGATGGGATCTGTGTGGCTTTGCATCCCGGCACGGTCGCTACCCCACTTTCCGCGACTTTCACACCGGCGGGGCACGATACTCACACACCGGCGATGGCCGCAGGCCACCTGCTCGCGGTGATCGACAATCTCACCGTCGAGGCCAACGGAGGCTTCTTTGACTGGCGCGGGCAACCCGTGCCCTGGTAGCGCCATGGCCAAGATGCGTCCGAAATCAGAACTTCCGACCAAGCCTTGCGCTCATTGTAGCCGGCCGTTCGCCTGGCGCAGGAAATGGGCGCGGAGCTGGGAAGACGTGAAGTACTGCTCACGACGCTGCCGTAGCGCAGCGATCTCGTCCGATACGAAACTTAGGCTGGACACATGAGCGGCGTTCTTAGGGTGATTCTTGGCGATCAGCTCTCGTTCGACATAGCCGCGCTCGATGGGCTCGATCCTGCGCGCGACATTGTGTTGATGATGGAGGTATTGGAAGAAAGCACCTACGTCCGGCATCACAAGCAGAAGATCGTGCTGGTGTTGTCGGCGATGCGCCACTTCGCCGACGCGCTGATCAGTCGCGGTATAACAGTCGACTATGTAAAGCTCGACGCGCCCGACAACAGCGGCACCTTTACAACTGAAATTCAACGTGCCGTGGCTCGTCACGCGCCTGACGGCTTGATTGTGACTGAGCCGGGAGAATGGCGTGTGCAAGCGATGGTCGAAGGCTGGAAAGCTATGACGAGTCGGCCGGTCGAGGTGCGCGCCGACAACCGCTTCTTCGCAAGCCGCTCACGCTTTGCACACTGGGCGCAAGGACGCCGAACATGGCGGATGGAGCATTTCTATCGTGAGATGCGGCGAGAGCATGCCATCCTGATGGAAGGCGACCAGCCAGCGGGCGGCGAATGGAATTTCGATGCGGAAAACCGCAAGTCACTACCAGCGTCCGTCCCTGCTCCTGAGCGCCGCCGTTTTGCACCCGACGATACAACGCGTCAGGTGATGGCACTGGTGGAGCAGCGCTTCAATGGTCATTTCGGCACGCTCGAGGAGTTTGGCTGGCCGGTCACGCGCGCCGATGCTGTGCTCGCTCTCGAAGATTTCATAGGCAATGGACTACCGCTCTTCGGCGACTACCAGGATGCCATGAAGGCCGGTGCACCGTTCCTCTTCCACTCACTGCTGGCGCCAGCGTTGAACATCGGGCTCCTCTCTCCGCGTGAGGTATGTGAGGCCGCTGAAACCGCCTGGCGTTCTGGGAACGCGCCACTGAACGCGGTTGAGGGATTCGTGCGTCAGATATTGGGTTGGCGCGAATATGTTCGCGGCGTCTACTGGACCTTGATGCCGGACTACGAGGGACGGAACGCCCTTCAGGCCACGCGGAAGCTGCCAGCCTTCTATTGGTCCGGTGATACTCCCATGCGTTGTCTGCGCGAGGTAATCCGTGGAACGGCGCGATATGCCTACTCCCATCACATTCAACGATTGATGGTAACCGGCAATTTCGCCCTGTTGGCCGGCGTAACTCCACGCGAAATCGAGCGCTGGTATCTCGCCGTCTATGCCGATGCGTTCGAATGGGTTGAGATGCCCAACACCTTGGGCATGGCCGTTTTCGCTGACGGTGGGCAGATGGCGTCCAAGCCCTACGCCGCATCAGGAGCGTACATTGATCGAATGTCAGACTTCTGTCGGGGATGTGCCTACGACGTGAAGCAGAAGACAGGTCCGAAGGCGTGCCCGTTCAACTATCTCTATTGGGCTTTCTTGATCCGGCAGCAGAACCGGCTGTCGAGCAATCCGCGCTTGGCGATGCCCTATCGTACTCTTGGCGGTTGGCCGCAAGAGCGCCAAGCAGCAATCCTCGCCGAGGCAGACGCCTTTCTCGAAAGTCTGCGGTATTGACCGGATATCAAATCCAGTCGGGGAATTGTTTGGTTAGGCCAACTCAGCGAATGTCGATGACGGTAGCAGCCCATGCCTGCCGCGACTTCAAGAAACCTTCAAGGTCCCGAAGGCGCTCGATATCCGGGCCATTGGCCGTCTCAAGTAGCGACTCCGCGTCGTCTATGGCACGCGAAAGCGTTAGCCAGGGGACCTTGCCGGAATTCAGGAGGCGGCCGGCGATAATCTTTTCAATCCCACTTCTGACGGCTGCATCGAATGTATCGGGCCTCTCAAAATAGACCAGGCGCGAAGCAAGCAGGCGATAACGCCGATCTTCCAAGCGCTGCGAAATTTCTAGCCTGGTTGTCCAGTCCGCACTGTGAAAGGTCTCCATCAACTTCTGATCGGAGGATGAAGCAAAGCCGTCGTAGATTTGCATTTCAACATAGGCCGAAGGTTCATGGTCCACTTTTGTTTGAACATAGGCTTTGAGCAGGCGACGACGAAAATCGACATCTGCATGAACGAGCGCGGCCCTTCGCCGAAGTTCAGTTTCACCGAGATTGCAGGCTTCCACGCGACCTTTTCCGACCGTCCACGGCTGAATGAAGGGACAGGAGTTGGCCTTGATGGGGCGCAGGGGTTTTGGTGGCGAGACCATGCGTTTGTGCAGAGCATCGTCATCGAGCCTGCTTACTTCTTCGGGAGAGATCGCCAGATCGAAAGCAATGACCCGCCCACTGCGATCGGGATCAACGGCGAAGGGACTGACGATCCAGTGATGCGGACGGTTATGGTTGAATTCCGTATAGAGCTGCAACGGCTCCGCAAGTGCGTAGTCAATTGCGGCCGACTTGCTGCCGAGCCTGATCATGTGGTCCCAAAAGTCGCGCGCCTTCGCTCTGATCAGCCGCGCGATAAAAATCGTGGCTTCGACATCCGCCGGGGCATCGTGTGCATGTTCGTGGGCAAAGCCGTTCGCCGGCGCAACCTGGTCGAGCCTGAAGCTGGGCTTGCCGTCGAAACGCTGCCGGAATTCAAGAACGCCGGGCCAAAACTGCTCCACAGCCAGCACCAGTTGCATCACATCGGCGCGGCTGTTGCCATTTGTCACGGTGAGATAGGGCGGGTGAAGGGTCTGATAGAGTGCCTCTCGGAGCAGGACCTCATCAAACTCAAGGCTGTTGTATCCGACGAAAGTGGCCGGAGACCAGGACAACAGCTTGGCTCTGACGGCACGCACCATTTCATAATGTGACGGCGCCGAGAGATCGGAGAGCTGATCGACGGTTACGCCGGTGACGACAAGTGCACCGGGCGCCGGCACGATGTGGGGTTGGAGCCGGCAGCGGACTTCGAACCTGTCGATCGGATTAAGCTCGTCGTCGGTCTTGATCGCGGCAAACTGTAAAATCTGGTCCCAGTACGGGTCACTTCCCGTGGTCTCGGTATCATAGAAGATGAATGCCATTCCGCGACGTTGAACGAATGCCCCGAGAGGATCAACTCAAACGCCTCCTCGCCAATCATGATGCAGGGCGCATTTGTTCAGACATCCCTTGCTTGTCGCTCTGGAAGCGCTGTCGCGTTGCCACTCATTCGGCAGCAATCAGGTCCGCAGTTTTCTGGCTGTACTCCCTAACGACGTCGATGAGATGATCAGCATATCTAAGCGTTGTCTGCAGAGACTTGTGGCCGAGAAGTGCGCCGGTCTGAGCAAGCGAGAGGCCACCCATCACGGCCCAAGACGCAAAGGTGTGGCGTAGGCAGTGAATGTTGGCTGTGTCATCAATGTTAGCCCCCGTTCGGATCCGCTGCCAAGGCTTACCCAGTGACGGGCGGCCATCTCCCGTCGCACTTCGAATCACAAATTGACTTTTTCCGCATGCCGCGTGTCTTCCGAGGATATCGATCGCCTGCTTGTTGATAGGGACGGTTCTGGCGCCTGTTTTGGAATCTCTGAGCCGCAAGGTGCGTCGAGTGAAGTCGATATCCTCCCACTCGAGGTTCAGAATTTCTCCGCAACGCAGACCTGTGAAGAGGAGGAGCAGAAAGCAGGCGATGACGTCCGGCGTTTCGGTTTCCTCTTGCTCGGCTTGCCTCAGGACTTCCAATAGGCGTGCGATCTCGGGCGCATCAAGAAACCGGTCCTTGCGGCGTTCCGGATACCTCTCCGTTCCAAGGACAGGGTTGTCGGTCCTGAGCTCCCATCGGACAGCGCAAGACATCATCTTTGACATGAGAGCAACAACGCGGTTTGCCACTCCCGGGCCGCCTTTAACAATGCTCCGGCCTCGCCTCTTGGCTTTGAGCGTCGACGCCGTCTTCCCGTCGCGGATCGCCGACTTCAGATACTCGATGTCCCGTCTCGAGACCTCGGCAACCTTCTTTTTGCCGAGAAGCGGGAGGACATGGTGTTCGATATTGGACTTGTCCGTTTTGCAACTGGAGGGCTTCTTAAATGGCCTGGCATGTTCTTCAAGGTATCGTTCTGCCAACTCCCTTACCAATGGCGCTGACCGCGCCTCTTGGCGATGCTGGCTGACATCCTGTCCGGCGAACGCGCTTCCAATCCACTTCTTGGCAATCTGACGCGCATCTTCTGCCGTTATGACGCCGTGAACCCCAATGACGGGCCTCCGCTGCTGTCCATTAGCGGCGCGATAGTAGGCGAAGTAGACTCGCTTGCCCTTTGGCGTGACCTTGAGCCCAAAGCCCTTCACGTCGCGGTCCCAGACAATGAGGTCCTTCGGTCCGGGTTCCACACTTTCGACTACAGATTTTGTCAATCTCTGTCGCATGCAATCGCTGCTTCCGATTCTCTAGGTAGCAAATAGGTAGCAAAGCGAACGGGAATTGAGGGGTAGATCGCGGGAAATCGCCAGTACGGATTTGCTGCCAACACCCTGAATTGTAAGCGGAAAGGACGAGATCAGCGAATGGAATCAAGCCCGCCGGGCCAGTCTGAAAATCCGCGTGTCGGTGGTTCAATTCCGCCCCTGGGCACCATCTTTCCCTTGCACCACCGTTCCGGATCCCTCCGCCAGACTCGTGGTGTTGACGCCCCTGCGTGCCAGGGTTCTGAATCCTGTTAATACGGCATTGTTGAAAGCGGAGACAATCGGGCTAGCGTGAGGGTTTCCAGGAACGGGACGCGCCATTGTCCGATATGATGTAGTGCGCGTTGGCCTTGAGCACCTGCCACTCACCTGTCTCGCCGCCGGACCAGAGCACGCGCAGCTGGGCCTCTTCATATCCGGCAAGGCCGAAATGCCAGAAGCCATTGACGCCAGACACATGACCACCACCGATGGTGACTTCGCGCGATTGGACCTTTCCGCCAACTCTCACTTCAATCCACGCGCCGATGCCATCGCGGTTTGCCCCCTCTCGTTCGAGCTTCACTCCGATCCAGTTGCCGAGGCTCTTGGCGGTGTTGCGGAACAGCCGTACATTTTCCTTGCGGTTGACGATCAGCACATCCAACTTGCCGTCCATGTTGAAGTCGGCGACGGCGGCGCCGCGTGCGAGGCCAAAGTTCAGCATGTGGGATCTCTCGGCGCCTTCGACGAAGTTGCCATTCGAATCCCGCAGCAAAAGGTTGCTCGGATCCTTTATTGCGAAATCCGGCATGCTTTCCACATTGCCCTTGGCGATGAAGAGGTCGTAACGCCCGTCATTGTTCACGTCTTCGAACTGCGTGTGCCAGCCGGTGGAGGGCCGCGTGTCGCCGCCGGCAAATGGCCGATGCGCCGTCGATCCCATGCTGTAAGGCGCGTCGCGATAGTCGGGTTTTTCGGCCCCGGCGCTGAGGAACTGCAGCCGCTGGTCGGCCATGGAGGTCACCATGTATTCCTGCAAGCCATCGCCGTTGAGATCGGCGCCCGCGATGCCCATGCCCCAAAACCTCTGTGGCCGCCATCCGTCCTGCTGTGTGTAATGCGCGGGCATCTGGCCGGCGGGTATTCGCCAGAGCTGCTCCTGACCGCCCACGTAGTATTCGCGGTCGTTGGCAACGCGGAGTGAGGGAACGCCTGAGCGGTTCCAGTCGGTGAACAGCATGGAGAGTGCGCAAAACGAAGGATCTAGCGGAAAACGAGGTGCAAAACCCGATTGCTTTTCGTTGGGGCGCAGCAGCCAATTGCCGGTGCAATGGCCCCAGGGATCGTTCTCAAATGCGCGGTCGATATAGGTGCCGAAGGCAAAGGTTGGCCAGGCGTTGCCGGCTTCCCATGTCGCGGCGAAAGCGGTCGTCCAGGCATCGCCACCGTCCATGGTCCATTGCGTATTCGCCGCGGCGAAGCGGCAGTTCCCAAGGCCGCGGAACACCTTGCTTTCGCCAACACGCAGCACCACCAGGTCCTGATGACCATCGCTGTCCACATCCAGCGCGTAGGCTCCGGTCACGGCTTTGAGATCGGCGCTGGACTTCTTGCGCGCGAAGCGCAGCGCCCGGCCTTGGCGGGACCGGTTGACAAAGAGTTTCGCCGGGTTTTCGCCTCCCGCCACGTAGGCATCGGGAAAGCCATCGCCGTTGCAATCGAACACGGCGGCGCCGCCGCCCACCATGTATTGCCATTCGCCCTTGAAGACGGAATTCAGGCCGGAGCGTTTCGTATCATCGAGGAAATGCGGATAGCTGACGCCGTCGTCGGCGCGGGCGGCGGACATTGCGACACTAACCGCGATTGCAGCAAGCCAGAGCTGCCTCACTCGTCCACCGTTTTCAGATTCGCAGCGAAGCTCCCGATGCATTCGCCCTGTTCCAACCCCCTCTCGATTGCGGCGCGGAAGTGGATGCCGCCATAGAGACGTGACATTGCCGCCTCTTCGGCCGCGGCCTTGAAACTTGCAAATCTGCGGGGCGGCGCTCCATCCGCAAGATATTTGGCGTCTTCGAACGCAAATGACGCGCCAAACATTTTTTCCAGCACGGCCGCGGCGGCCGAGGACTGCACGGAGTGCCCCGAAGGGTACTCGGGGAAAGGCGGCGTGATCAGCAGTGAGTCCCAGTTGGGTTCAAGGTGCTTGCGGATGAACGATACGGGCCGGACAAGATTGTAGTCGTACTTGTCGCGCCAGCAGCCGATGAAGGCGTCGGCCACGGCTATGCCTACGCGCGCAAGTCCTTCCGATGTTCTGGCCGCGGTGAGCTTGTCGCGCTCCGCGATCTGCAACATGATCGATATCCAGTGGCCGGGCGGCGTTACTGTCAACATCGGATCATCCGACCAATAGCGGGCGATCGCCGCTTGCTCGGGTGTCAGTTTGTTGCGAACCGTTTGAACCTCGAGGGCCTGCTGGAAAAAAGCCGAGTCCTTTGCTTCGCTATAGGCAGGTGGCGGCGGCAATTTGCACGCCATGTTCATTGGCATTGCAAAAGGCCGGTTCTTTCCCCATTCCGGCAGCAGCGGGGACTGTTGCATGCCAAGTTGATTGGTTGGCTCCCACTGGCCCGGCCCCTCCTTCAGTTCGTAAGCGACGGGAAAGCCCATGTTTTCAATGGTTGCGCCACCATCCGTCTCCGACCAGGCGAAGATGTGCTGGGCGATGGCCTCGCCAAATGCCTTGCTGCGCTTCGCGACATCCTTGGCAACGCCTTTTGAGGCTTCCCCTTCGAGCTGCTTCAGCCGGCTGCGCAGCGCATTCTGCCCGGATGGCCCGGTGTTGCCGAAGTAGAGCTGCATACTCTTGGCGAGTGCGGAATTAAGTACAATCGACTCGTCATAGACCTTGCCCTTGATCCGCCTGGGCAGGGCTTCAAGGCCGTTCAGTTGCCCGGCCAAGCTCACAAGCGAGTCGTCGCCCGAAGCCACGGCTTCATAACTCGTGACGCCAAGGTAAGCGAAATTCCGCGACGCGAGCGGCGGTGTGTAGGTGGGCGTGTGGCGCACAAGTTTCAGCACCAGCTGATACCACTGCTGCAATATCACTTCCTGGGAAAGCGGCCCCGCCTGTGCGCCACCGCAGAGTAGCACTACAATCAAACAAACGCCGGCAGCAAACGCCCTCAACCGCATTACGCCGCCTCGCGCATCGCCCCCGGGCCAGGGATCGCAGCCTTGGGGCACTTGCCCGCGATGATCATACCCAGCACTTCATCGTGATTCACGTCCTTGGTGCGCGCGGTGCCGACGACCTTGCCGTTTTTCATGACGCACAGGCGGTCAGAGAGATCGAAGACATCGTGCAAATCATGGCTGATCAGGAAGATGCCGAGACCTTCGGCCTTCAGCTGCTTGATCAGCTCGCCCACCTGCGCGGTCTCGGCGGGGCCAAGCGCGGCTGTCGGTTCATCCATGATCAGAATGCGAGCGTTGAAGTGGATGGCGCGCGCAATCGCCACCGACTGACGCTGGCCGCCCGAAAGCTTCGACACCGGCTCCTTGAAGCGGCGGAAGTTCGGGTTGAGGCGGTGCATCACCTTGCGGCATTCCGCCTCCATCGCCACGTCGTCAAGCGTGCCGAAAGAGCTCTTCAACTCCCGGCCCAGATACAAATTTGCCGCCGCATCGACATTGTCGGCAAGCGCCAGCGTTTGATAGATGGTCTCGATTCCCAGAGCCTTGGCGTCGCGCGGGTTGTTGATCGTCACTTCGCCGCCGTTGATGAATATTTGCCCGTGGTCGCGCTTGTAGGCGCCGGAGAGAACCTTGATCAATGTCGACTTGCCCGCGCCGTTGTGGCCAAGAAGACCGACGACTTCACCGGGATAGAGGTCGACGGATGCGTGATCGACGGCCTTGATGCCGCCGAAGGCAATCGAGATGTCGCGCATCTCGATCAGCGGCGTGCCGCGGCCGCTCGCATCAGCAGCCGGTTTCGCAGCTTTCCCGGCGGCGGGAGTGTCTTGCACATCCGCAACGCGCCCGGCCTTGCGGGGAGCGGGTTTCTTAACTGCCTTCTTCGCCATGGTCCTGCTCCTCACTTCACGCGGCGGGAATAAAGCTGGTCGAGAAACACGGCCAGCACCAGCACGACGCCGACGACGATGTTCTGGAAAGCCGCCGGCAAATTCAAAAGCGACATGCCGGAGATGATGGACTGCATGAGCAGCGCGCCCAGCATGGCGCCGTAGATGGTGCCGACGCCGCCAGCCAGCGACGTGCCGCCGATGACGGTGGCCGCGATGACGTAAAGTTCGTTCAAGCTGCCCAGCGCATTTGTTGCCGCGTTGAGGCGCGCCGATGACACGATGGACGACACGCCGACGAGAAAGCCCATCAGCGCGAATACTTTCACGATCATCCACTTGGTATTGATGCCCGCGAGTTCCGCCGCTTCCGGGTTGCCGCCAATGGCGTAGACGTAGCGGCCAAACGTCGTGCGCGTTGCAAGAAAGGTCATCGCCAATCCGACCACGAGCGCCACAATCACCGGCACGGAATAACCCGTGTAGTAGACCAAGCCCTCGGTGCACCGCACCACTTTCTCGGCGGCCATGCAGATGGCGTTGCCATCGGCGTTCTCGACGCCCGGCGGAATGACAACTTTGTTGGCCACCGCATAGTTCTCAATCAGCTTGAATGGCCAGGGATAGGAGGTCATCACATTGGTTACACCGAGGACCACGGCACTGCCGGCGACCGCAAGAAACACTTCGGCCCAGACAGGCCGCAGCGGAAACTTGAAGCGCTGGCGCTGCCGCCTGCCATTGACGATGCCGAAAACGATGATGGCACATGCCACAAGAGCAAGAGCCCAGCTCCAGTACAAACCAAGCCAGCTTATGGGAATGCCGCCGCCAAAAATCTCATAGGTCTTGTCCATGGGGGCGACGGTCTCGCCCTTGGCCATGTAAAAGGCGAGGCCGCTGTAGGCGAGCAAGCCGCCGAGTGTGACGATGAATGCCGGGATTTTTGCGTAAGCCGTCAAGGCGCCGTTCAGCGCTCCCACCAGCGTTCCGATCAAGAGACAGAAAACCACGGCGATGATCCAGATCGCAGGATGGCCGACGCCCAAAGCCGGGGCGAGATTGAACACCTGCAACACGGCGCCTGCCACCGCCACAAGACTCAGCATGGAGCCGATCGACAGATCGAGCTGCCGCATCACGATCAAAAGCACCATGCCAGTGGACATGATGGCGATGGACGATGTTTGAACGAGGAGCGTCCACAAGTTGCGCGGCGTGAGAAACGAGCCGCCGAGCAGGCCTCCGAAGTTGCCGCGCAAGTAGCCGCTTGCGAGATCGAAGGCGCACCAGATCAACAGCAGGGCCACGACCATGCCGATCATGCGCTCGTCAATCTCCGTGGCGCGGAAAAAGCGCTTTACCGGCCCTTCATTCTGCAGGGCTGGGTTGTTGCTTACGTCGCTGGTCGCCGACATCGCCATCTCCCGATAAGTTCTACCCCATTAAAGAAAAACCGCGCCCGTCTTGCAACAGGCGCGGCGTATCGAAACGATATTTATTTCACATCAGCAGCCGGGAACCGCACCGGCGGCGACGCCTGCGCAGGCCTGATCCTTGGTGATGTGGCCGGCATCGATCGCGACGTTGATGTTGTCCTTGGTGATCGGCGTCGGCGCGAGCAGGATGGAGTTCATTTCCACGCCCTTCTTGCCGCCGGAGAACTTGGCAACCCCCGGGATCTTGTCGATCGCGGTGCCATCGGCGAGCGCGTTGGCAGCTTCAGCCGCCACCTTGCCGAGATCCTTGGCGTTCTTCCACACGGAGACTGTCTGGGTGCCGAGCGCCACGCGGTTGATGGCGGCCAAGTCACCGTCCTGGCCACCGACCGGGATGCCGGCCATGCCCTGGGCCGTGAGTGCTGCCACAACGCCCGAAGCCATGCCGTCGTTTTCAGAGAGAACGGCATCCACCTTGTTGCCGGTCGAAGTCAGGCACTGCTCCATGTTCTTCTGGGCATTGTCCGGCTTCCAGCCATCGGTGAAGGTTTCGCACACATTCTTGATCTTGCCGGAATCGAGAGCTTCCTTGAGAACTTCCATCATGCCCTGGAACAGGAATGTGGCGTTCGGGTCGCCCTTGTCACCCTTGATGAAGGCGTAGTTGCCTTCCGGCTTCACCTTCTGGACTTCCTGGGCGATGATGCGGCCAACACCCACGTTGTCGAATGTGATGTAGAGCGCATTCGGGTCCTCGAACTGGACGTCATAGGCAATCGACTTGATGCCGGCGTCGCTCAGGGCCTTGATCGAGGGCAGGATGGCGTCCGAGTCGAACGCAACGACCAGAACGACGTCCGGCTTCTGCGAGATCAGGCCTTCGATGTCGGCGGCTTGCTTCTGGGCAGAGCCTTGCGCGTCTGTCGAGATGTAGGTGTTGCCGGCGGCTTCGACCGCGGCCTTGATGGCGGCTTCGTCGGTTTTCCAGCGCTCTTCCTGGAAGGTCTTCCACGATACGGCGATGGTCTTGCCAGCGGCCTGGACGGACGCTGCGGATGCGCCGAGCATAAGGGCTCCGGCTGCGGCCGCCACGATCAGTTTCTTCATTGTAGTTCGCTCCCTTTTTGATAGTTAGTCGTCAATAATCGTTCAGTGCCCGATTTATCAATGTCACGCCCGTCAGGCTGTGTCCAGCCGCCGGACTGTTACATTGACAGATAAGGCAACGATCATCGGAAACCTGTTTGCCCCCGATTGGCAACTTGCGCTGCTCCGCTCTCTATTGAGCAGAGCCGAGTGCATGTCAATAAACAAGAGGGGTTGAATTAACTCAACGCTGCGGCAACTCGCTAACCTTATTCATCTCCTCTCCACAATCGGAGCGAACCTGTTCCTGCGCTGGAAGGAGTGGAAAAGCCGGGACGAATAACGAACTCGAAGTGCTCTGGACACTTTGGGCGATTATCGGCAAGAACGTGATCGATCCCGGCGTTTCAAGGTGCCGCCATGACCAGAATGACCGCCGCCGAACTGCGCGGTTACCAGCAGATTTGCGGCAAGAACGGCGCGATCATGGTGATCGCGTGTGATCAACGCGGCGGCATCCGCAAGCTTCTGGCGAGCGATCCCGAAGCGCAAAAGGACATCACCGACGCGATGCTGGGCGACGTGAAGTCAGATGTCGTGCACTATCTCGCGGCGGAGGCGCCGTCGGTTCTGTTGGACCCCATCTGCGCCGTGCCACGCGTGGTGGAGGAAGCATCGCTCGCGCGTGACGTGGCGCTGCTCATCGGCCTCGATGCCTCGGGCTACGACACCGATGCGCAAGGCCATTATCTGTCCAAGCTCGTGCCGGGTGTGGACGCGCGCCGTGTGCGGGCGCTCGGCGGCACCGGCGGCAAACTGATGGTCTATCTTAGAAGCGATGAGAAGACGGGCAACGAGCACAACATCGAGATCATTAAGCGCTGCGTCGCGGACTTCGCGGCGGAGGATTTGCTGTTGGTGGTGGAGTTCCTGACTTATCCCATGCCAGGCGAAAGTCCCGAGGCCTACCGCGAAAATTTTCCAGCGCTGATCGAAGGCGGATCGCGCATCTGCCTGGAGCATGGCGCGAAGGTCTTGAAGATCCCCTATCCCGGATCCGTGGCGGCCTCGGCGCGCATCACCAAGCTGGCGGGGACAGTGCCGTGGTCGGTACTCTCGGCTGGCGTGGACCACGCGACATTCATGGGGCAGGTGGAAATCGCCATGGACAACGGCGCGTCGGGCGTGATCGCCGGGCGATCGCTGTGGAAGGATTGCGTGTCGCTCGACCGCGCCAAGACGCGGGAGCTGCTCGTGTCGCGCGCGCTGCCGCGATTGCACGAGATCCAGGCGGTGCTCGCGCGCCATCCCCGGCGGCTTGCGCAACTTGTTTGATCGCGGCGCGGGATGAACGCCATCGGAATCGACATCGGCGGCACTCACACGCGGATGGCGCGGGTGTCGGAGGATGGGCGCATCCAGGTGCATCGATCCTTTGCGACGGTGCGCGATCCGCGCGCGCTACTGAACGCACTCATCGGCGAGACCGCGAAGCTCAGAGACGAGTACACCACGGCCATCGGCATCGGCATTCCCGGCCGCGTTGATGGGCGGACAGGGAAAATCCTCTCAGGCGGTTTTGTCGATCTCTCGGTGCTGCCACTGGCGGACGAGCTCAACCGGGCGAGCGAGCTTCCCGTGTTCACGGATAACGATGCGAACATGGCGCTCGCCGCCGAGGCGCGGTTCGGCGCGGCGCGAAGTCTTGCGGACGCGGTGATGCTCACCATCGGCACCGGCATCGGCGGCGCGATCCTCTCGGGCGGCCGCGTTTTTCATGGCGGCGGTCTGGCCGGGCA
>JBJXGL010000310.1:0-28455 GCA_046160365.1 Aestuariivirga sp.
TCGACAACTGGGCCACCTATCTGCCGAAATTCGTGAAAGTGATGCCGGTCGAGTATGCCCGCGCCCTTCAGGAACTGGAAAAGGCGCAGGCGACGAGCGACGGCATGACCATCGGCGTGAAGAGGAGCGCCTAGTGGTTGATGCCGCTCACATGAACGGATTGCGAAGCGTGACGCCACCAATGCGCTGGCCGCGGTTCATGTCTTCCGTGTACAGAACATCGCAGCCCGCAAGCTGCGCCGCCGCGACGATGCAGGCGTCGTATATACGTAAATTGGCTTGTCCTGCTATTTTGAAGCCGAGTTCGTGGGTCGCCAAGTCGACTGGAGTGACCACACATTTCTCTCTGATCGGATCCAGAACCTCGGCGATGTCCGAAAATTCGAGCTTGTGCTTGCGCCGGGCAACATCAGTGAACTCGTTTAGAACTTGTGCGCTGATGACGCCGCCTACAGCCAGCAATCTCTCCGCAACTTCGCATTTGGGATCGTTCTCTTCAAGCAAGTACAGCAGCACGTTGCTGTCGAAGAAACTATTCATCTTTCTTCCAGCGGGTGTTCATGTGTTCGTCGTAAATCTCGTCGCGGTCAAATTTGTAGCCGGGAGGCAACTTCGACTTTCTGCGAATTTCACGAAGCCGGGCCATCTTCTCTTCAAAGGTCTTCTGCCGGGTCAACAGGACCTTCTTCTCCTCGGCAAAGCCGGGAGCTTCCACAAGCTCGTCGCCTTCCTTGATTCCCAGCTTCTCCACCAGTTCCGTGGGCAACCGAACAGCCAGACTGTTTCCCCATTTCGAAACTTTCATCATTCAAACTCCGGATATACATTCATGCCAAGTGTATATCATAAAGCACGGCAGGTGTAAACATGGGCAAGGTCACAGGCTTCCTCGAGATCGAACGGCAGGACCGGAAGTACAAGCCGGCTTCGGATCGCATCCGCCACTATCAGGAATTCGTCATTCCGCTTTCAGAGGAGTCGACGAAAGCCCAGGCGGCGCGCTGCATGAACTGCGGCATTCCCTATTGTCACACCGGCTGTCCGGTGAACAACCAGATCCCCGACTGGAACGACCTCGTCTATCTGGGCGACTGGGAAGAAGCCTCGCGCAATCTGCATTCGACCAACAACTTCCCGGAATTCACCGGCCGCGTGTGTCCGGCACCCTGCGAGGAGTCCTGCACGCTCAATCTCGAAGGCGTGCCGGTGACCATCAAGACCATCGAATGCGCCATCGTCGACAAAGCCTGGGAGAACGGTTGGATCAAGCCGCTGCCGCCCTCGCAGAAGTCTGGCAAAAAGGTCGCTGTCGTTGGCTCCGGCCCTTCAGGGCTGGCCGCGGCACAGCAACTCGCCCGCGCCGGTCACCAAGTCCATGTCTTCGAGAGGCAACCGAAGGCCGGCGGCCTGCTCCGCTATGGCATTCCCGATTTCAAGATGGAGAAGCACCTGATCGACCGCCGCATCGCGCAGATGGAGGCGGAAGGTGTGACCTTCCACTACGGCGCGTTTATCGGCGTGTCGCAGGATGCGCAACAGTTGACCGACTCGTTCGATGCCCTCTTGATCTGCGCCGGCGCCGAGAAGCCGCGCGATCTTGCCGTGCCGGGCCGCGATCTCGACGGCGTTCACTACGCCATGGATTTCCTTCCGCAGCAGAACCGCCGCGTCTCGAAGGAGCCGCCACTCGACAACCAGCCGATCCTCGCCCAGGGCAAGCATGTCGTGGTGATCGGCGGCGGCGATACGGGCTCGGATTGCATCGGAACTTCCATACGCCAGGGCGCACTTTCGGTGACGCAAATCGAAATCATGCCGAAGCCACCGGAGAAGGAAAACAAAGCGCTCGTGTGGCCGAACTGGCCGATGAAGCTTCGCACCTCGTCTTCGCATCTCGAAGGCGCCGAGCGCGATTTCGCGGTGCTCACGACCGCGTTTGACGGCAAGGATGGAAAAGTGACCGCGCTCAAATGCGCCCGCGCCGGTTCGGACTTCAAGCCGCTGCCCGGCACCGAATTCGAATTGAAGGCCGATCTTGTGCTGCTCGCCATGGGCTTCGTGCATCCGGTGCATGAAGGCATGGTGAAATCGCTCGGCGTCAAGATCGATCCGCGCGGAAACGTGGAAGCCAATGTCGCCAACTACAAGACGTCGCTGCCCAAGGTCTTCGCCGCCGGCGATGCGCGCCGCGGTCAGTCGCTGGTCGTGTGGGCGATCCGCGAAGGCCGCCAGGCGGCGCGCGCAGTTGACGAGTTCCTAATGGGATCGAGCGATCTTCCGCGCTGATTATTCCGCAGGCGGAGTATAGCTGAAGTCGTCGAACCGCCCGGGCTTGGCGTTTTGAGTCTCGCCAGCGGTGAACAATCGTTCGGCGGCGCTTCCAGGCGCGGGAACAGGACGCTTGCTCATGACCAGCGCCGCCGTTGGCGTGCCCTTCTCCACCGCCGAGGCCGCCACGGTAACCTCGGGCTGAAATTCGAAAACCGTTCCGTCGACATTCTCCTGGCCAAAGGAAGGCGAGGATGGTCCGTCGGCGGCGGGTTTATCGTCTTTCGACTCTTTCAGCGGCATGGCGGCGGCATTCGTTTTCTCCGCGCCGTGAATTTCCGCCAGCACCAACTGGCCAAACTTGTTGTTGCCTTCCTTGTAGAACCCAACGCCGTCGCTAGCCCTCAGGTTTGTGAAGGTTCCAGTGTCGTCAAGGCCGCGGTCCATGAATTGGCCATCTGGTGTCAGAAAACTGGTGCGCACATCGATGAACCGTCCGCCCTTGGCCTCCACCCGCCCCTTCTGCAACTCGGCGATGGCCCGAACGTCCTGGTCGTAACGGAAATCGCCCATGGGCGGCGGCGCCACCCAGAACACCGGAAGCCCGGCAGCCTTGATGGAATCGAGAATGCGATCGAGTTGCTGCGTGTAAGCGGCCTGCCACTCCGGCGTTCCGAAAGACAGGCGCGTTCCCTCGGCACGGATTTCCTGCCGGTCATTCACGCCGAGCAAGACGACCACGGCGTCGAACTCGTTGCCCTCGAGGATCTTCGGAAGCGCCACCGCCCAGTCGTGCACTTCGGGGCGCGCTGCTCCCGATTCTTCCTTGAACCGGTTGGCGATTTCGAAGCCGCCTTCCGCTTCCGCTCTACGGGTCATCCCGGCTCCAAGCCCGCCCGCCAGCGCGTCGCCGATGACAAGCAACCGCATGGCCTCGCCTTGCGCATCTTCCAACGTTTCGGAGCCAATGATGGGCAGATCGGTGCGATTTTCCGCCGGTACTTGCGCAAGCGCTGTTGCCGACAGCGCGCAGCAGAGCGATATGCCAATCAGCCAGCGCACTCAGCTTCCCTTCTTTACGCGTTGCAGGAGCTTGACCGACGGAACGCCGTCGAGCGGCAATCCGACACGCTTCTGATATGCAATAATTGCCTCATACGTCCTCGCACCAAAACGGCCATCGACCAATCCCGTATCGAAGCCGAGATTGTTGAGCCGTCTCTGTAGTTCGAGGCGCTGTTCGTAACTCAAATCGAAGCTCGTGTCCGGCCAGTTGCCGACAATCGCCCCGCCGCCACGGATGCGGTCGGCGAGATGACCAACCGCCAGCGCGTAAGAGTGCGAAATGTTGTAGGTCATGATGGCTTCGAAATTCTTCGTCACGAGGAACGCTGGCCCGTTCACGCCCTGCGGCACCATCACGAAAGCTCTTGCATCGGATTTGGGAAGTTTCCCGCCATCCGCGCGGATGATCCCCATGCCAATCCACACCGAAACCGGCTTGCGGTTCGTTCTCCCGATCAGCGCGCGCTCGAAACCTTTGGGAAGGTCGATCTCCCAGCCCCACGAGAGTCCGGGAATCCAGCCGCTCTTGTTCAAATAGTTCGCGGTGGACGCAAGCGCATCTTCCTTCGATCCCCAGATGTCGCGCACACCGTCGCCCGTCCAATCGACAGCGCGCGAGAGGTAGGACGTCGGGATGAACTGCGTGTGCCCCATGGCCGCCGCCCATGAACCGGTGAAATTCTCAGGCGTGCGGACGCCGGACTTGAGTATCTTGAACGCCGCCACGATCTGCTCGCGCGCATAGTCGCGCTTGCGCCCGGCATAAAGCAGCGTCGCCAGCGACTGCATTACTTTCATTGAGCCCTTGTCCTTGCCGAAGTTGGACTCCATCCCCCAAATGCCGAGCAGGATGTGGCGATCGACGCCATATTTTTTCTCGATCGCCGAGAGCAGCGCTGCGTCCTGCGCCTTCATCTGCTGGCCGGTCTCGATGCGAATGGGCGTCACCGCCTTTTCGAGATAGGCCGACGTCGTCGAGGTAAACTCGGGCTGGTTTCCGGCGAGCTTCAATACGCTGGCATCGGGTTCGGTGATGCCTGCAAAAGCCTTGTCGAAAAGCCCGCGTGCCACGCCTTGCTTCTTTACCAGCGGCCAAACCGTATTCTCGATGAAGGCCTCGAACTTTGCGTCCGCCTGAGCAGGCGCTGCTATCGCCGCTACCGCAAGCAAAGCTGCAATAAATGTCTTTCGCATCGTTTCCAATTCCGCCGTTCAGGGCCGATTCGCCGCCGCTCATGCATTACAGGAAACCAGGAAAGCCGCCAATTGCGGCCCCAATCAGGCGGCGTTGCGCCGCAGCAGATGCTTCTCCCAATCGAGCGCCGAGCGTACGATCAGGTCGAGATCGGCATAACGCGGGTTCCAGCCGAGAATGCTGCGGACGCGCTCGGCCCCCGCCACGATGGCCGCTGGATCGCCAGCCCTACGCGGTGCCATTTCCACGCGGAAACTCGAGCCATGAGCCTTTTCAACCGCCCTGATCACTTCAAGCACCGAATACCCCTTGCCGTAACCGCAATTGAAGATGCCGCTATCGCCGCCGCGCCTGAGATGCGCCAGCGCATCCATGTGCGCGGCAATCAGATCGCTTACGTGGATATAATCGCGAAGGCACGTTCCATCCGGTGTATCGTAATCGGCGCCAAACACGTCCATGCGCTCGCGTTGACCCAGCGCGGTCTGGCAGGCGACCTTGATCAAGTGCGTCGCGCGTGGCGTTGATTGCCCGGTGCGGCCCTTGGGATCGGCCCCCGCCACATTGAAGTAGCGAAGCGCCGCATACTGGATGCCATGCGCGGCATGGGCATCGCGCAGCATCCATTCGGTCATCAGCTTCGAGGTGCCATAAGGCGAGATCGGCGCAGGTACTGCATTCTCGAACACGGGCTGTGTCGCCGGGTTGCCATAAACCGCCGCGGTAGATGAAAAGATAAAGCGCGGTATCCCATTCCGCACCGCCGCCGCCATCAGCGCCCGCGATTTCACCGTATTGTTGAGATAGTAGCCCAAGGGATCGCTTACGGAATCGGGAACCACGATCGAGCCCGCGAAATGCACAACCGCATCGAAGCGATGTTCTTGCATGACTTTGTCGAGAAGCGCCTCGTCACCAATGTCGCCTTCGATCAGCTTGGCGCCGGGTGCTACCGCCCACCAGAATCCTGTCGAAAGATTGTCGAGGACCACCACGTCCTCGCCAGCGTCCGTGAGCGCCAGAACCATGTGGCTTCCGATGTAGCCAGCGCCTCCGGTGACCAATACCGTCATGTCCGCTTCTCCCGCAGCCTTAACGCAACATAAACGCAGTCGTAACGTTTTATCGCTTACCGTTATCAATGTTCCCTTGCCGGTTGTGGCCGGCGTGCATTCGGCCTTAACAGTGAGTAAATGTGATGACGCGCCCCATTAAGAAAGCCATTTTCCCCGTGGCCGGTCTCGGCACCCGCTTTTTGCCCGCCACCAAGGCGATGCCCAAGGAAATGCTGACCGTCGTCGACAGGCCGCTGATCCAGCTCGCTGTGGACGAAGCGCGCGAGGCGGGCATCGAGCACCTGATCTTCGTGACAGGCCGAAACAAGGGCGTCATCGAGGACCATTTCGACAAGCAGTATGAACTTGAATCGACGCTCAGGAAACGCGGCAAGTCTATGGAGCTGGACCTGCTCGAACAGGATCTACCGGGAGCGGGCCAGACCAGCTTCACCCGCCAGCAGGAACCACTTGGCCTCGGTCATGCCATTTGGTGCGCGCGCGAAATCGTCGGCAATGAACCGTTCGCCGTTCTCCTGCCCGACATGGTGATGCATGCCTCGCCCGGATGCCTCTCGCAAATGATGCAAGTCTACGAGACAAGCGGCGGCGGAAATGTTGTGGCGGTCGAGGAGGTGGACTGGGCGGAGGTTCATCGCTACGGCGTAGTCGGTGCCAAGGACCGCAAGGATCGAACCTTCACCATCGACGCCATGATCGAAAAACCGAAGCGCGAGGAAGCTCCCTCGAATCTGATCATTTCGGGCCGCTACATTCTTCAGCCGGAAATCTTCCGCGAAATCGAAAATCAGAAACCCGGCACCAGCGGCGAAATCCAGATCACCGACGCCATGATCAGGCTGATGAAATCACAGCCGTTCCACGGCCTTGTTTACGACGGCCACACCTACGACTGCGGCGACAAGGTGGGCTTCCTCGCGGCCAATGTGGCTTATGGGTTGGAGCGGCAGGACATCTCGCCCGCATTCCGCGAAGTCTTAAACCGAATCGTGGCGAACCATGGCGGTTATGTAAGCTGGCACAGAAGCGCGCCGCTCGAATCGGTATTGGAGCAGATCCGCGCTGGTGCGCCAGACGAATAGGTAGAACTCGTCGGCGTAGTCGATCACGCCGCTTAGGCGGATCAAGGCCTGAGTTCGACTCCGGCCGACACGCGATGCTCGCGATAGTCGCCGTCATTGCCAACGCCATCGAACCACGTAGCATCGTATGACGCGGACCATGTGACCCATGGATTGAGCTTCCACGCCACGCCCATTGTCGTGTCGACGGTCACATCGGTGCCGATGCTGGTATCCTCAAGCGTCACTTCTGTGCGGCCGAAAACATCGACATTCTCCTTGATCGCCTGAACCACATCGACGCCGAAAATCCAGGTTTGCGTCGCCGAGATTCCAGCTTCCGTAACCTCGTCGAGCGCCGTACTCGCAGTGGCCGTCACCTCGGTCAGTTCAGTCGGCCGCCATGTCAGATTGGCGTCGACGCCCAGAACATTGGCGGTCTTGAGCGCACTGCCTTTGTAATCACGCGCGGAATAGACGAGTGCTGCCTCGCCCGACCAGATCGGGCCGCGGTCGATCACAACACCGGCACGCGCATTGAGGCCGTGCGAGTTTCGTTTTTCTCCGTTTCTATCAGTGTTCTTGAAATGGAAGCGCGGCGCATAGCCCACTTCCACGAAAGGTTTGAAGGAGGGTGGTTCCGAATACGTCGCGCGGATCGACACGGTAGGTTCGGCATATTGCCGGTCGCCATTGTCTTCTGTGCTGCCGTCGAGCAATTCCAGATCGTCATAAAGCTGGAAGTTGGCTCCCGCGCGCAGCCGCCCTTCGAACTGGCCAAAGTCGTGGGTCAGCGAGGCTGACGCACCAAAGCTCTGGTCGTATCCAGTTTCCGCGGTGTCTCCGTCCGCCTCTTCGAGTGTATAGCGGGCATCGAATTCGGCGCGCGTCGTGCGCAGGATATCGAGCCGGAAGCGCGTCGCGGCATTAGCGTCAAGCACCGCCGCCTCCCCGTCGCCTTCGAATTCGAGTAGGCTGGCGCTGGCGTCGCCAGTCCAGGAATGGCGGCTCCAGTCGCTCTCGAAACGAAGCGACGGCCTGATCCGCACGCCAAAAGCATCCTGAGGATTGGACGGTGAGTTGGCGGGATTGGTGGAGTAGACCGCGTCCATTCCCAGCGTGGGATAAATCCTGAACACCGGCGAACCAAAGCCCCGGGAAGCAAAGGGCTCAATGAGAATCTCACGCGGTTCCCTGCGTGGTTCTTCCAGTGGTTCCTCCGGCGGATTCACTTCAAGCTGAGTGTCAGGTGGCTCGTCCTCAGGCGTGACTTCGAGCAGGGGAACGCGTGCTTCTTCGGCCTCGATTGGAGGCGCAGCAGCTTGCTCCTCGTCATCGACCGTGGGTCTAAGGCCATCCGCCGTTTGGGCAAGCATGGGAGACGCCAGGCCCGCGAGGCCGGCGGCGGCAATAGCTAGTAGTAGCCCGCAGCCCTTCACTGCCCACGCACCTTTCGCCAAACCCCGAGCCTATAGAGAACATGGTTAACGGGAGGTTGACGAAGAATGCAGCGTGGCTTCCCTTTTGGCCGCCCCCAGCCTAGAGTTTCCATCATGCCCGCCCGCCTCCAGAGAAACCCGCTCGCCCCCCGCGCCCATTGGCTGGCCTCGGCCCGCCATTCGCTCGAAATCGAACAGCAGGGGATGATGGCTCTCATCGACGCGCTGCAAGGGCCGCTCGGGGAAGCACTGGCCGATGCCGTGGAGCTGATCGTTGCCGCCCGCGGCCACGTGATCTTGTCCGGCATGGGCAAATCGGGGCACGTCGGGCGCAAGATCGCCGCGACGCTCGCCTCGACTGGAACGCCAGCTATGTTCGTGCATCCCGCCGAGGCAAGCCATGGCGATCTCGGCATGATCACCCCACATGATGTGGTGATCATGATGTCGAACTCCGGCGAGTCGACGGAGCTGCGCGACATTTTGGCTTACACCCGCCGCTTCGCCGTGCCGCTCATCGCCATGACAACGCGCGCCGACAGCACGCTCGCGCGGGAGGCAGACGTGGTGCTGCTTATTCCCAACGCCCGCGAAGCCTGCCCCATTGGCCTTGCGCCGACAACATCGACGCTGCTGCAGCTCGCCCTAGGCGACGCGATCGCCATAGCGCTGCTTGAGGACAAGGGGTTCACCGCCAAGGACTTCCGCGAGTTCCATCCTGGCGGAAAACTGGGCGCGCAGCTCAAGCATGTAGGCGACGTCATGCATGGCCGCGAGGAGCTGCCGCTCGCTAAAGCTGAGCTGCGCATGGGAGATGCGCTTCTCATCATGACAGCGCGGAGTTTCGGCTGCCTCGGTGTCACCGATGCCAACGGCAGCCTCATGGGCATCGTCACCGATGGCGACTTGCGCCGCCATATGAGCAAAGATCTGATCGACTTGCGCGTCGAAGATGTGATGACGCATCATCCCAAGACCATCGACGCCGAAGCCTTGACCGGCGAGGCGCTGGAACTCCTAAACAGCGCCAAGATCACCAGCGTGTTCGTGGTCGATGCCGAGAACAGGCCAGTTGGCCTGGTGCACATTCACGATCTCTTGCGCGTCGGCGTGACCTGATCAGGCCTGCTCGACTTTGAGCCGCATGCCGTCAACACCCGTCACGCGCACACGCGCGCCCTTCGCTAGTTCCGGCCCCATTACTTCCCACAGCGTATCGTCGATCCTGACCTTGCCGCGCCCGTTGACGATCGCGTCCTCGAGCGGGTGAAGCTGGCCGACATAACCGTAGATGCGCTGGTTCAGATTGGGCATGTCGCCCTGCAGCGCCTTGCGCGAGGCTAGGAACTTGCGGCCGCCGAAGAGGAAGATCACCGCGAAAATCGCGAACAGCACGAGTTCGATCTGCCAGCCGAAATTGAAAGCAGCATCGAGCAGCCCAACCACTGCCGCCGCCGCCGCGAGCCACACGAAGAAAACCCCGGGCAGCATCAATTCGAAGATCAGCAGAACGCCAGCCGCGATCCACCAGAACCAGATGCCGGTGACAGGAATGAGAGTATCCACGGGATCAGCTCCTGTTTGTCACGTTTGGAACGCCGCCGCGGCGTGCCGGCGTTGCCGCGTCGGACGCGCCAAACGCCTCACGCGCGATCTCGGCAATGCCGCCGATCGAGCCGATGAGGGAGGACGCTTCCAGCGGCAGCATCAGGATTTTCTGGTTCGGAGACTGCGCCAATGCCTCGAGCGCCTTTACATAATTGTTAGCCACGAAATAGTTGATGGCCTGCACATTGCCGGCGGAAATGGCGTTGCTCACCAGTTCGGTCGCTTTGGCTTCGGCTTCCGCGGCACGCTCGCGCGCCTCGGCGTCGCGGAATGCGGCCTCGCGCCGGCCTTCGGCTTCGAGCACCACCGACTGCTTCTCGCCTTCGGCTTTGAGGATCGCCGCCTGCCTAAGGCCCTCGGCTTCGAGAATGGCCGCGCGCTTGTCGCGCTCCGCCTTCATCTGGCGGCCCATGCTCTCGACCAGATCGCGCGGCGGGTTGATGTCCTTGATCTCGATGCGGGTCATTTTGACGCCCCACGGATGCGTCGCCTGGTCCACGACGCCGAGCAGCCGCTGATTGATCTCGTCGCGTTGCGACAACAGGCTGTCGAGTTCCATGGACCCCATGACGGTGCGGATATTGGTCATCGTCATGTTGATGATAGCGTTCTCCAGATCCCTGATTTCATAGGTGGCGCGCGCCGCGTCCAGCACCTGATAAAAGGCCACGCCATCGACTGTCACCATGGCGTTGTCCTTCGTGATTACCTCCTGCGAAGGCACCGGGATCACCTGCTCCATCATGTTGAGCTTGGCGCCGATCCGGTCGATGAACGGCACGATCAAGCCAAGGCCGGGCCCGAGTGTGCGCACATAGCGGCCGAAACGTTCGACCGTGTAGTTATAGCCCTGCGGCACCATGCGGATGGCGCGCGCGATGTAAAAGATCACGACCGCCAAAAGTACCAGAACGAAAATTGCGGGGCCTTCCAACATGCCGTCGTCCTTTCCGGTGCCGGGCGCTGATTCGCGCGGCTGACTTCACTTCATGGAGGATGGTCGCGAGGATGCCCCGTTTCAAGGGTCTGGCGGCAGCCAGCCCGCCAATTCATCGCGGGCGATGGTTTCCAGCATCTTGATCGAAACATCGCTGTCGTTGAGGCAAGGCGCCGCGGAGAAATGCGTGCCGCCCTTCTGGTGGAACGTCTCCGCAAGTCCGATCGCCACCTCCTCCAGCGTCTCCACGCAGTCGGACGCAAATCCGGGCGTGATCATGACAAGCTTCTTGACCCCCAGCCCCGGAAGCTCTTCAACGGTCTGCTGCGCATAAGGCTTGAGCCACTCGGCCTTGCCGAAACGCGATTGAAACACCACTTGCAACAGACCGGGTGGCAGCTTGAGTTTTTGCGAGAGAAGCCGCGCCGTCTTCATGCAGTGGCAGTGATAGGGATCGCCCGCTTTGAAATAGTCTTCGGGCAAACCATGAAACGACGCGAGAATGCGATCCGGCTTCCACTCCAGCCCGTCGAGATGCTGCTTCAGCGATTTCGCCAGCGCGTCGATGTGCGCGGGATGATCAAAATAGGGCGGTACGGTGCGGATGGCAGGTTGCCAGCGCATCCCCTTCAATGCATCGAAACACGAGTCGAGCGCCGTCGCCGTCGTCGCCGCGCAGTATTGCGGATAAAGCGGAAACAGGAGAATGCGGTCGCATCCTTGCGCTTTGAGGGCATATATTTTTTCGGTGGCCTTCGGTTTGCCATAGCGCATCGCAAATTCGGCGGCGACACCGCTCGCTTTCATCGCGTCTGCCAGTTTGATGGCTTGCGAGCGGGTGAAGGTCAGGAGCGGAGACTCGTTCAGTTCCCGGTTCCATATCTTGTCATAGGCGTGCCCGCTGCGCTTCGGACGCGTAGACAAAATGATGCCGTTCAAAATGAACCACCACACCGCAGGATTGACTTCGATCACCCGCCGGTCCGAAAGGAATTCTTTCAAATATCGCCGCATCGGCCAGTACGACGTTGCCTCGGGAGTCCCCAGATTTAGCAGCAACACGCCAATTTTCCCAATCTTTACATCAGGATGTCCGGTAGGTCTGTAGGCTTGGGCATGTGGCGCGCTCATAGACTTAAGTGCCTCGATTGGGCTGGGTTCACGGATGGTTTCGTTAACATCTTGCTTATGCAAAGAGAAGATAATCCGCAGCCTGACAACGGACTCCGGGGCATGGCCTCCAAGGCACGCAAGCAGCAGACATATGCGGATACGGTGAAGAACCCCAAGCGGTTCGGCGCCGATATCGTATTTGGCGATCTGGATCAGCCCGGCCACGCTTCCGAAATTGACATGGGCGAGTTCCGCGCGAGGCAGATCGCCGCCGTGGCCTCCGGCTCCCCTCTTCTGCTCACCTCGAATATCGGAGTTTCGCTCGGCTTCGCGCTTCTCTCTCACGGCCATTTTTCTGTCGGCATCATCGCAGCGTGGGTGACCTTGATGGTTTCCGTGTCGCTCATGCTGCTTGCATCGTGGTGGCGCAACCTCGGCAAGCACTACGAGACGGTTCCGCTGAAAGCGATCCGCCGGGCCGAGTTTTGGGCGATCATCCTCGGCGTCCTTTGGGCCGCGTTTCCGGGTCTGTTCTTCACCAGTGCCGGCCCGGAAATGAAAGTGCTTATTGTCGGTTTGACGCTCGCCGCATCCGGCATAGGCGCCATGGCCCTTGCGCGCATCCCGACGGCGGCAATTCTTTACTGCTCGCTGACGGCGGGCGCTCTCGCGATAACTTCTGTCAAGCTTGGCGGCGAGATCGGTCTCACCTTCGGAATGCTGACACTTTTCTACGGCGCGTTGATCGCCGGTCTCGTATTGTCGCAACATGTACGAAGCCTCGAACGCGCCTCCGTCGACGTGGAACGCAAACGCAAGAGCGAGATCATCAATCTTCTGCTCAACGATTTCGAACGTGGCTCCAGCGACTGGCTGTGGGAAACCGATGCTGAGGGCAAGCTGACTTACTCCTCCGACCGCTTTGCCGAAATCGCCAGGCGCGACACCGGCGAAATGACGGGCCGAACCTTGACCGAGATCGCCGGCTATCCGCGAAATCAGCAAGGCTGGGACTCGCTTGAAGCAGCGATGTCCGGGAGGTCCGAAGTCGCAAACACCGATCTCGAAGTAGCACTCGGCGGCGTCAAATTTTGGTGGCAGTTCGCGGCGAGACCCTTGATCGGCAAGGACGGCGAGTTCTTGGGCTATCGCGGCGTCGGCCGCGACGTAACACTCCTTCGCAACGCGCAGCTCAAGCTCATTCAGGACAAACAGGCCGCAGAAGAAGCGAGCGCCGCCAAGACCCAGTTCCTCGCCGTCATGAGTCACGAGTTGAAGACGCCGCTAAACTCGATCGTTGGTTTCTCCGAGATTCTCTCCTCGGGCCGCGAGGGCAGTTATGCGCCCGAGTCGCTGCGTGACTATGCATCCACCATTCTCGAAAGCGCGCGTCATCTCCAGTCCTTGATCAACGACATTCTCGACGCTACCCGCATCGAGAAGGGCACTATGACGCTCGTCGAACAGGAAACCGACGCCGCCGAGGTCGCCGAAGTGGCGCTCAAGATGTGCCGCGATCAAGCGCAGACCGCCGATGTAACGCTGGTCGCGAAACTGGTGGACGGCGTCGAAATCAAGGGCGACTCGACCCGCATCAAGCAGGTTCTCCTCAATCTCGTCACCAACGCCATCAAGTTCTCGCCCGTGGGTGGATATGTCAATGTCTCCTTCGCGAAGCACCATGACGGCGGGTTGAAAATCATTGTCAAGGACGCCGGTATCGGCATCAAGCCGGAAGACTTGGCGCGTGTGTTCGAGCCCTTCGTGCAGGCCGACCAAGGCACTGCGCGCCGCTTCGGCGGCATTGGTTTGGGGCTGGCGATTGCCCGCAAGATTGCAAGATTGCACGGCGGCGACATCGTTCTCGAAAGCCAGCCAGGTGCTGGCACCGCAGCCCACTTCGTACTCCCTGCCTCGCGCGTGACGTGGCCGGAACCGCGCAAGGTGAAGGCAGGAGTTGCAGCCTGAACCGCATTCGGCCAATCTGCGGTCATGGCCAAAGCAGCTTCTGTTTCACCCTTCCTCGGCGCGGTCAGCGCTAGATCGCCGGCCGGCTTCGGCGCCGCAATCTTCGGTGCACCCCACGGCACGCCCTACATCAGCATCGACAACGGCATTCACGCTGGCGCTCCCGATGCGTTCCGCAACGCCGTGGCCCGGGACTACGACTGGATCGATCACTGGGATTTCGATTTCGGCGGGCCATTGCTGACCGAACGCGGTTTTAAAGTGGCCGATCTCGGCAACCTCCGCACCACACCGAAGGATGGTCTGCGCAATCGAAAACTCATCGAAGCCAAGACCCGCGAGATCATCGAAGCGGGCGCCGTCCCCATCATGTTTGGCGGCGACGATTCGACACCGGTTCCCTTCATCGCCGCCTTCAGCGGCAGCCCGCCAATCACCATTCTTCAGATCGACGCTCATATCGACTGGCGTGACCAGCGCGAGGGCGAGACTCAAGGCTTCTCCAGCACCATGCGCCGCGCCTCCGAGCACGAGCATGTCTGGCGCATCGTGCAGGCGGGCATTCGCGGCATGGGCAGCGCCCGCGCCCCCGAGATCGCAGCCGCGCAGCAATGGGGCGCGCATCTGATCACCGCTCACGAAATCCATCGCTCCGGCATCGAGACGGTTGTCGCGCTCATTCCGGAAGACGCCCCCTGCCTCATCACCTTCGATTGCGACGCGCTCGACTCCTCGCAAATGCCGGCGGTTTCTTATCCCTCGCCCGGGGGCCTCACCTTCACGCAGATCGTAAGCTTGATCGCCGGCGTCGCCGCCAAGGCGCCAATCGCCGGCTTCACCATGGTCGAATTCGTGCCAAAGCGTGACCGCGACGGCACCGCTGCCTTCACCGCCGCCCGCATCGCCTGCAACGTGATCGGGCGGATCGCAAGGCAGCGCTGACTATTCGGCGGCCGCCCGCAATTTGCTTGACGGCGTCTGCTCCAGCCGCGCAAGCAATTCGGCCTCTCGCGCTTTCGCTGCGAGGGCGCTTGCCTCTTTCACCGGGCCAAAGCCACGGATTTGATCCGGAAGAGAAGCGGTCTCGATGATTATCGCGCGATTGCTCTTGTTCAGCATCGGAAGCATCCGCTCGATCGTCGACTTGTAACTCGCGAGCAATTCTCGCTCCCTTCGCCGTTCTGCCGTTCTTCCAAACACATCGAACGCCGTTCCGCGCAGGCCTTTCATCTTGGCGAGCATCCGAAATATCTTCATCGCCCACGGTCCAAAGGCGATTTTCGCCGGGCGCCCGGTCCGCGCATCGATCCGCGACAACAAGGGTGGCGCGAGATGGAAGTTCAGCGAGTAATTGCCATCGAAGCGCCTCCGGACTTCCTCCTGAAAGGCGGCATCGCTGTAAAGGCGCGCTACTTCGTACTCGTCCTTGATGGCCATCAGCTTGAACAGGTTCTTCGCCACCGCTTCGGTAAGGAGCAATTCCTTGCCGGTGGCCCGTTCCTTCTCCCGGACTTTCGCGACAAACGAACGATAGCTCTCGGCATAGGACTGATCTTGATAGCGCGTCAGCTCCTCTACGCGATGCGCGATCATTTCATCGAGAGAGAGTCTTGGTTTCCGCGCCTCGGGCTTCGCAATGATCGCGCGCACGGCTTTCTCGTCCACTGCGGCGCGCCTGCCCCAGAGGAACGCATCGACGTTCATCTTGACCGACACGCCATTGAGTTTGACAGCTTCCGCGATCGCATCCGCGCTAACCGGCACAAGTCCCTTCTGGTAGGCGAAACCCAAAAGGAACAAGTTGCCCGCAATCGAGTCGCCTAACAGCGCCGCCGCGATGCTCGTCGCGTCGATTGTGTGACACTGACCTTCCCCCGCCGAAGCGGTGATCCGCAATGCCAGTTGCTCGCCCGGAATAGCAAAATCGCGCGCATGGGTGAAATCCGCTGGCATCACCTCGAAACTGTTGACCACGGCATGAGTGCGCGCCGATGATGCCGCCTTGAGTACGCGCTCTGAAGCCGCCGTCACCAGATCGCAGCCAAGGATCAGGTCGGTCCCGCCAGTGGCGATGCGCACGGCGGCGATACCCTCTGGAACAGAAGCGATCTTCAAATGCGTGACAACCGCGCCGTTTTTCTGCGAGATGCCGACCATATCGATGAGTGCTGCGCCCTTGCCCTCGAGATGCGCCGCCTGCCCCAGGAGATGCCCGATCGTGACGACACCCGTGCCGCCAATCCCGGTGATCAGCATCGACCACGGTCTGTCGAGCGATGGCGGTTTCGGCTCCGGCAAAACCGGAAACGGTGTCGCGGCAGGATCGCGCGCCTCAGGAAGATCGGGCCTCTTCAGAGTGCCGCCTTCGATCGTCACGAAGCTCGGGCAAAAGCCCTTGAGGCAAGAGAAATCCTTGTTGCACGCCGACTGATCGATCTGCCGCTTGCGCCCGTACTCGGATTCGACGGGTGCGATCGCCACGCAATTCGATTGCACGCCGCAATCGCCACAGCCTTCGCACACCCGCTCGTTGATGAACACCCGCCGCGCCGGATCGGGGAATGTCCCCTTCTTCCGCCGCCGCCGTTTCTCCGCCGCGCAGGTCTGGTCATAGATAATGACCGACGTGCCGGAAACCTGCTGCATCTCTCTCTGCACGTCTTGCAAATCGTCGCGATGATGCAGCGTCGCCCGCGACGGCAAACCGGAATGTTTCCCTGGTTCATCCGAAACGATGGCGATGCGATCGATGCCGATGGCGCGGATTTCCTCGGCGATCTGCTTCACAGTGAGACCGCCGTCGTTCGCCTGCCCGCCGGTCATCGCCACGGCATCGTTGAACAGAATCTTGTAAGTGATGTTGACGCCGGATTTGACCGCATGCCGGATCGCCATCAGCCCCGAATGATTATACGTGCCGTCGCCAAGGTTCTGGAACATGTGGCCGCGTTTCGAGAATGGCGCCTCGCCAACCCATGTAGCGCCCTCGCCGCCCATTTGCGTCGAACCTTCTGTGGCGCGTCCGGGAACGAATTGCGCGAGCCAATGACAGCCAATGCCAGCATAAGCCCGCGCTCCTTCGGGAACGACCGTCGATGAATTGTGCGGGCAGCCGGCACAGAAATAGGGCACGCGGTTCACCAGATCGGCCTGATTGCGCGCGGCTGGTCCTGAAGATTGCAGCGCCAAAGCACAAGCCGCGACCGCTCGATCCTTCACCCGCGCTGCGATGGCAGTTGCAATCGACAGCGGCTCCAGAACGCCATGTGGAGCAAACAACGTCGTCCCCGCCTCATCGCGCTTGCCGATCACCGCGGGCCTGACCTTCGCATTGTAGAGAATATCGCGAAGCTGCGTTTCAATGAGCGAACGCTTCTCCTCCACGACCATGATGGTCTCGAGTCCATCGGCGAACTCTCTCACAATCTCGGGCTCGAGCGGCCACACCATACCAAGCTTCAAGAGCCTGATGCCAATCCGCGCCGCGCCCTCTTCATCGATGCCCAACTCATCCAGCGCCTGCCGCACATCGAGCCAGGCCTTGCCGGCGGAGACGATGCCAAGCTTCGGCGCCTTGCCGCCGTCCCACACAATGCGGTTCACGCCATTGGCCCGCGCAAACGCCAGCACGGCCGGCAGCTTGTGCATATGCAACCGCTCTTCCTGCTGATGGCGGTCGTCATAAGTGCGGATATGCAGTCCGCCCGGCGGCGGATTCGCCAGTTTCGGAAGCTTGATCGCAGGCCGCTTGATCGGCGCGTCCACGACCGCCGAAGACTCGACCGTGTCATGCACGCATTTGAGTCCAACCCACACGCTTGCATGGCGCGACATCGCATACCCAAGCAGCCCGAGATCGATGATCTCCTGAACGCCGGCCGGGCTGAGCACCGGCGACATCGCATCGCTCAGCGCCACATCGCTGGCGTGAACGACGGTGGATGATTC
This sequence comes from Aestuariivirga sp., assembly GCA_046160365.1. GTDB lineage: Bacteria > Pseudomonadota > Alphaproteobacteria > Rhizobiales > Aestuariivirgaceae > Aestuariivirga. The sequence goes on from JBJXGL010000310.1 coordinate 17,679, forward strand.
TCCCGAATGATCATCGCCCGCCACCACCAAGACACCGCCATGTGGCGAGGTGCCCGCCATGTTCACATGCCGGAACACATCCCCGGTTCGATCCACGCCCGGCCCTTTGCCGTACCAAAGACCGAACACGCCATCGAAGCGCCCGTCGCCCCGCATCTCCGCCTGTTGCGTGCCCCACAGCGCGGTCGCCGCCAAGTCCTCGTTGAGGCTCACCTGAAACTTGATGTTGCGTGGCCCCAGAACTCCACGCGCCGCCATGAACTGGGTATCGACGGTGCCGACGGGCGAACCCCTATAGCCGGTCACATACGCCGCCGTGTTGAGCCCCGCCAGTCTATCGAGCTCGGATTGCATCAGCGTCAGCCGCACCAGCGCCTGCGGGCCAGTGAGGAACACGCGCGGGATCGAAAGATCGTAGCGGTCGGCAAGACTGGGAGCGGATTTCGCCATGGCTCCTTCTATCATGCACGGAAGGCCGCGCGCTATTGGCCAAACTTGACAAGCAGCCGCGCTGTCTTATTCTAGGCAATCAGAGGAAGCGATCTCCCCTTCAGGCGCCAGCCCAAGAATCGCGCGAACGTTAATCAGCAAAGGGCGCCGCCATGTCATCTCCAAACACCATCACGCCTGCCCGCCTGTCCCGCCTCGTCGGCACAGCCGGAGCACCCACCATTATCGATGTCCGCACCGATGAAGACTTCGCCGCCGATCCACGCCTGATCCCAGCCTCGCTGAAGCGCAGCCACACTGACTGCGCCGAATGGTCGAAGCACTTCGCCGGAAAGTCGGTCGTGGCCGTCTGCCATCACGGGGCGAAGCTGAGCCATGGCGCCGCCGCCTGGCTTCGCCACCACGGAGCGGACGCTCAGTCGCTCGAAGGCGGCTTCGAAGCTTGGAAGGACGAAAAGCTCCCGCTTGTGCCCGCCGCCAAGCTCCCGCCGCGCGATTCGGAAGGCCGCACCCTTTGGGTCACGCGCGCGAGACCAAAGGTCGACCGCATTGCCTGCCCCTGGCTCATCCGGCGCTTCGTCGATCCAGCGGCAATTTTCCTCTTCGTGGCACCTTCGGAAGTGCTCGCCGTCGCCGACCGTTTCGGCGCAACCGCCTTCGACATCGAAGACACTTTCTGGAGCCATCGCGGCGAGACCTGCACCTTCGACACCATGATCGAGGAATGGCAGCTCGCCACGCCGCCGCTCCTGCACCTCGCGCGCATCGTGCGAGGCGCCGACACCGCGAAGCTCGATCTTGAGCCCGAAGCGGCGGGCTTTCTCGCGGCCTCGCTTGGTCTTTCGCGTTTGTATGCGAACGATCTCGATCAGCTCGATGCCGGTATGTTGCTTTATGACGCCTTCTATCGCTGGTGCCGCGACGCGACGGACGAGACCCACAACTGGCCTACCAACAAGGTGAAACCCGCATGAGCACCAGTGGTGTCGCATTTGCCGATGCCTTGAAAGTATGGGCCCGCATCGGCTGCCTCTCCTTCGGCGGACCGGCAGGACAGATCGCACTCATGCATCGCGAAATCGTCGAGGAGCGGCAGTGGCTCACCGAGAAGCAATATCTCTCGGCGCTCAATTTCTGCATGCTGTTGCCGGGGCCAGAAGCAATGCAGCTCGCCACTTATGCCGGCTGGAAACTGCATGGCGTGAAAGGCGGGCTCGCCGCCGGATTGCTCTTCGTGCTGCCCGGCGCGCTGATCGTCCTTGTACTGACGATGCTCTACGCAGCGTTCGGCACTGTGCCGATTGTCGCAGCCATCTTTTTCGGCGTGAAAGCCGCGGTTCTCGCCATCGTCTTCGAAGCTCTGCTCCGTGTCGCAAAGCGCGCCCTCAAACTCCAGTCGGATTGGATCATCGCCGCCGCCGCATTCGTGGCGCTCTATGTCTTCGGCCTGCCCTTCCCGCTCATTATCGCAGTGGCGGCGGTGATCGGTTTCTTCCGCACCAGGAAAAGCGACGGCAATTCCCCCCACGCAAATCTTCCCGCACTCTCCGCGATCACAAAACCAGTCCTAACTTGGGGCGCGATCTGGCTCATCCCGCTCGCCGCACTCGGATTGCTACTGGGACCAAATCACGTCCTCACCGAGATCGGCGTGTTCTTTTCGAAACTCGCCATCGTCACCTTCGGCGGCGCGTATGCTGTGCTGGCCTACATGGCCCAGGCCGCCGTCGAGCAGCAGGGATGGCTCACGGCCGGCGAAATGGTCGATGGCCTGGGCCTTGCCGAAACTACGCCTGGCCCGCTCATTCTCGTCACGCAGTTCGTGGGCTACCTAGCGGCACTTCGCGAATTGAGCAGCATCTGGGGCGGCATCGCCGGCGCCATCGTCACGCTGTGGATGACCTTCGCGCCGTGCTTTCTCTGGATCTTCGCAGGAGCCCCCTACATCGAAGCGCTAGGCCGCATGCCGCGCGCTTCCGGAGCCCTTGCCGCCATCACCGCGGCCGTCGTCGGCGTGATCTTCAACCTCTCGCTCTGGTTCGGCCTCCACGTGATTTTCGGTCGCGTCTATCGCCCGGACGGCATTTTCAAACCCTGGCTCCCGGACTTTACAACAATCGATTTCGCCGCCCTCGCCCTCGGCATCATCGCCGCCGTCGCCCTTTTCGCCTTGCATCAGAGCATTGTGAGAACGCTCGCTCTTTGCGCGGTGCTTGGAGCGATCTGGAAACTGTGGCTCGCTCCGTAACTTTCCCCTCCCCCGCGCGCGAAGCGCGTGTGGGGAGGGTTAGGGTGGGGGTGGTTGGCGTAGAGACCGGTCCCGACCATTCTGTACTCGGATTAATCCTGCGCGACCACCCGCACTGAAACACCCCCACCCCTAACCCCTCCCCACGCGCGCTTCGCGCGCGGAGGAGGGGAAAGCCTAGTTCTTGAGTCGATACCCCGTCTTGAAAATCCACGCCACGATCGCGAGACAGATGCCGAGAAACAGCAACGTCATCGCCAGGCTCACCCCCACATTCACATCTGCCACCTCGTTGAAGCTCCAGCGGAAGCCGCTCACCAGGTAGACGACGGGATTGAACAGCGACACCGTCTGCCAGAACGGCGGCAGCACGTCGATTGAGTAGAAGCTCCCGCCGAGAAACGTCAGGGGCGTGATCACAAGCATCGGGATGATCTGCAGCTTCTCGAAACCATCGGCCCACACCCCGATAATGAATCCGAACAAGCTGAATGTGAAAGCGGTGAGCAGAAGGAACGCCAGCATCCAGAACGGATGCGCAATATGGAGCGGTACGAAGAAGCCGGCCGTCGCCAAAATTACCGCGCCGATGATGATCGACTTGGTGGCCGCCGCGCCGACAAAACCGATCACCATCTCCATGTAGGACACGGGCGCTGACAGGAGTTCGAAGATGGTGCCGACAAAACGCGGGAAGTAAATGCCAAACGACGCATTCGCGAGGCTCTGGGTCAGCAGCGACAGCATGATCAGCCCCGGCACGATGAACGCGCCGTAGCTCACGCCATTGATCTCGGTGATGCGCGTGCCGATCGCCGCGCCGAACACCACGAAGTAGAGCGCTGTCGAAATCACCGGCGATACGAGACTCTGGAAAATGGTGCGGAAAAACCGCGCCATTTCGAACTTGTAGATGGCGGCGATGGCGCGGATGTTCATGACCTGACCAAACTCACAAAAATGTCCTCGAGCGAATTCTGTGCTGTCTGAAGATCCTTGAACGTGATGCCCGCCGCCGCCACATCCTTGAGGAGCGCCGTGATGCCGGTGCGTGCGGCATGGGTGTCGTATGTGTAGACAAGGTCCTTGCCTTCATCCGCGAGTTCGAGCTTGTGTTTCGAGAGCTTCTTCGGAACGGCTTTCAACGGACTATGCAGATGCAGCCTGAGCTGTTTCTGTCCGAGTTTCTGCATCAGCTTTGCCTTGTCCTCGATCAGGATCATCTCGCCCTTGTTGATGACGCCCACGCGATCCGCCATCTCCTCGGCCTCTTCGATGTAGTGCGTGGTGAGAATGATGGTGACGCCGGTTGCGCGCAAATCGCGAACCACTTGCCACATGTCCTTGCGAAGTTCGACATCGACGCCCGCCGTCGGCTCATCGAGAAACAGGATTTGCGGCTCGTGCGCCAGCGCCTTGGCGATCAGCACGCGCCGCTTCATGCCGCCGGAAAGCGTCATGATCTTCTCGTCCTTCTTGTCCCACAGTGATAGCGATGTCAGCACCCGCTCGACGATCTCCGGGTCGTGCGGCTTGTTGAAGAGGCCGCGCGAGAAATGCAGCGTGGCCAATGGCGTTTCGAAAGCGTCCGTCCAGATTTCCTGCGGCACGAGACCGATCAGCGAGCGGGCCGCGCGGTAGTCCGTCACGTTGTCGTGGCCATCGACAGTCACGCTGCCCGACGATTTGTTGACGATCCCGCAGATGATGCTGATGAGCGTGGTCTTGCCTGCGCCGTTGGGGCCAAGCAGGGCGAAGATTTCTCCCCGCCTGATCTCGAGATCGATGTTTTTCAGCGCCATGAAGCCGGTTTTGTAGGTCTTCGAGAGCGCGCGCACGGAAATCACTGTGTCCATTCCCCGACAATAGCAAATTTGGGCCTGTGTGAAATGCCACTGCGGCGAAATGCGAAATCCGTCACTTTGAGGATCAAGGGCGCGGGCGAAAACCAACGAGCGCAGCCCAGGGATCGAAACGCAATCAAAGGGATGACAGCCATGGCTCAGGCAATGGAACTGCGCTCGCGGAGCAACGCGGGTGTTCTGGTAAATATCGAACTTGCCCGCGTCTTCACGGATACAGAGAACCGCATGCAGGTAGCGCATGAAAATCACCTGGGCTACCCATATAATCTCAGTTTCTCGCCAGGTGTTCCGGCCAGCCTCGGCAACTATCTCATCAACAATCTGGGCGATCCCTATGCCGGTTCGCACTACGCCTCCGAAGTCTGCGGGCTCGAACGTGAGGCCGTGAACTGGTTCATGGATCTGTGGGATTGCGGCAATCACGACAAATATTGGGGCTCGATCGGCGCCAGCGGCACCGAAGGCAATCTCTGGGGCATCTATCTGGGCCGCGAAGCCTTGCCCGATGCCGTGCTGATCCACAGCGCAGAGGCTCACTACTCCATTCCAAAAGCCGCCCGCATCCTGCGCATGGAAGCGAAGTCCGTCGCTTGCCATCCAGGCGGCGACATCGATCTCGACGCGCTGTCGGAAACCCTAGGTACACTGAGGCCGCCCAGTTGTCGTCGCGATTACCTGCGGCACCACCATGAAGGGCGCGCACGATAACATTGCCGGCGTCATCGAGAGGCTCGACGGCGCTGGAGTTACAGAAGACCGCCGCTACATCCATCTCGACGGCGCGCTGAACGCCATGGTCGTTCCTTTCGCCGATCAAGCGCCACTGTCGATCAAGCCGAGCTTCCGTCACGCCATTGGAAGCATCTCCACCTCCGGCCACAAAATGATCGGAACCCCCATGCCCTGCGGAGTCTTGGTCGCACGCCGCCGCCACGTCGAACGCGTGGCCTCCAACATCGCCTATCTCCGCTCCAACGACACCACCTTGATGGGCTCGCGAAACGGCCATGCCGTCTTGGCTGTCTGGTCCCGCGTGACCGGCCACGGCCTCGAAGGCTACAGAGCCGATGTCGAAACCTGCCTTCGCCGCGCGAGCCTCCTCACGACGCGGCTCACTGAAGCGGGCGTGCCGGTTCTGTGCAATCCGCATTCGCTGACTGTCGTTTTCCCGCAGCCTTCGGAGGAAATCGTCCGCACCTATCAGCTCGCCTGCTACCAGGGCGATGCCCACGCCATCGTCATGCCGAATGTGAGCAGCGCCCTGCTCGACCGTTTCGCCAGCCAGTATCTCGGCTGGTGGTCATCGCAAAACTCCGCATACTGAGGATCGCCGCCGTGAAGGGTTACAGCGAATTCAAGGGCTATCGGACCAGGACCGTCTACGACAAGGTTTCGGGCCAGTTCGTGCAGCAGCGCATTCCACACAACGGTTTCGAAGCCAAGGCCGAACCCGCAAAGCCCGCGCCCACAAAATCCGTCAAGACTACGCCAGCCCCATCCACCGTTCAGCGCCTCGCCTTACTCAAGCGGCGGATCGAAGCCGGCCGCGCTGCCGCGAAGACCTCGGCCCAGGTTCCCTGGACCACTCATTTTGGAGCGTCAGCCAAATAGAGTTTCGATAGAAGTGCTGGGGCGCAATTTCAGTCTGCGGTCCGTTGGCCCTGAATTGTGAACTGCGTCGATGATTCTCGATGCTTGGAGTCGCGGTCTCGGACGCGAAAATGCATTCTGCGCCAACCGAGGTTGCTCGCGCCAGAACGATGCTTGAGTAACCTTTCGAAGACGTGCCGGTCAATTCATGAACGACAACTGTTACGTTGCCTTGTCCGAAATGAGCCTCGAGCACCGCGCGCAGATCGTCTTCGTCGACATTCGCGCTGGGAAACGTCTTGCCGCCGACACCGTATCCTCGCGAACGCCTGAGCGCGGCGATCAGTAACGTGCCGCCGGGCCGAACGAGCGCGGCGATCCGGTTCATATAAACCGTCCATTCGCACCGGTCGCTTGTGGCGGAATCGGCGCAATACGCGCTGATCACAGTTCCGTACTGCGCGGCATTTTCATCGCCGAGAGGGTGCGAATGCCTGATATCCACCGTCAGCAGCGACCTGATCTTCTGCCGAACGAGTTCTTCGCGATGCGCAATTTCCGTTGACGTTGGCGAGGTCTTACCTTCACACGCGAGCGTGTGCCGCACAAACGGGCTCCAGTCGTGAGCCTCGGGATCGCGATCGATCCAGAGCTGTATTTCGCGCAGGTTCGCTGGAAGGTAGTCGCCCAGATCGATTGCCGAAGCTATGTCGGCAGCAAGGAAAACGTGATGCAGCGTTGGGCCACAGCCAAAAAACAGGATCGGCTCGCGGGCCGCAGCGGACTTCATGGCTTCGCCGAAAAAAGCGATGGTGTGCCATTCGTCTGGCTCGACCTTGCTATAGTAATCCGCGAGATAATCGCGCGGACTCCAATCCGACTCGAACGATGCGTAGGTTGGCGCTTCGCGCCTACGCAGAAACTCACGCACGATCCGCGCGAGTCCATACTCGTAAATCGCAGCACCAAGGTTCGCGCCGCCAAGAAAAACGATCGCATCGGGCGCGCTAACGGTGTCGGTCAGAACTGCCGCGCCAAAGGCTCCGAAGTAGTAGGGCGCCTCCTTCGCGAGTTCGGTGCCGGTGTAACCGGCGCCGGCGGCGAATTTCCGCAAGCCGATCTTCGGCGTCTTGACCTTCACCAGCTCGTACGCAGCCTTCGACAGCAGGTTGGTGCTCGTGCCAGTGCTTTCGAGCAGTGCCCAGTTCGCACTAAGATTGACGCGTAAACCTGCTCCCCACGCAATGTAGGTCATGGCCAGGAACAGCAGCGCCTCGGCATGGCTGATAGCACCAAGCAAGTTTGATGAGACGACGATGAGGCCGGCCGCTGCGGCGATGGCATCGAGCGCGTAGGCCGAGATCGCTGTCGCCGCGACAGTGATGCCCCACCGTTCAGAGCGAGCCAGACTGCGGCGGCCAATGGGTGTTTCACGTTTGAACGTACTCATGATGTAAACTCCGCATCATGCGCGCCCCGCTCAGACGGCGAAGTTTATGTACAAGTGCGCCGGGAGTCAAGTAAAATACATACGTACGGTACGTACGCAAAAGGAGAATGGGATGGCAAAATACAGGATTAAACGCTCGACTGCCCCCAAGGACAAGCTAAGAAAGCGCTATGTGGAGCTGGGTCAGCTTGCGGCCTTGCAACAAGTCCGGAAAGACGCGCGCCTTCTCGACGCCGGTAAGATCGCTGTCGGCCCGTTCGCAAGGCTCGACGTCTCCGCCGTCGCGGCGCGCCGGGGCAAGTCTCGGGGCGCGATCAACAATCTCTTCGGCAACCAGGCAAGGTTCCAGGCCGAGACGATGGCGCTGGCGATGAACGCCAGCCATCTCATCGCCGGAATTCGCTATCCCGATCCGGCGGACTTCGCCTCGGCCGACGCTTGGGCCGACGCCTTCTTCGCCGGCCAGTCGGCGCGCGGCCCCGTTCACGGAGCGAAACCGGCGGTCAACTACGCCTTCCTCTGGGTGCTGTGGATGAGCACCCTTCCTTACGCCATGTGGAGTGAATCGACTACGCAGCAGAACCTCGAGGAACACGTGTTGTGGTTGAAGCAAATGGAGACGGTTTTCGAGCGGGCGCTCGCCCATTTCGGCCTATCGCTCAAGCCGGGCGTGACCATCACCGATCTCGCCTGCGCGTCCGCAAGCGTGATCGAAGGCGTTTGGATCAATCAGTGCCTGACCACCCTCCACACCCGCGATCCGAATGAATCCATCGCCACGTTGCTCCGCCGCTCAGGCCTAATGTTATGGCGCGGCGCAGTTGAGTAGCGCCAAAACCGCCTGCGCCCCTCCCGCCCCACCCCGCTCATCCGTGACCGGTGCCGGTTTCCACTGTCCCTCTGGTGCGCTGCCAGAAGGTTCGCGGGGTGCGCGGCATTCACAGGGAGCCATGTCCATTGTTCCGGAATTCTGAACAGGACTTAAGCGGGGGTCCGGATGCCTCCGGTGGGCGGGAGATTCGTGGGGGCGTCCCGAAGCCCAATTCGCGATGTCAATCAGCGGCGACCCCTATCAGGAGCCCGGAACCTGCAGCAGCGACCCGAAACAAGTCCATTTGGCCTGTATAGTCCCAAAATAGGAACGGATCGACCCCGTTCTGCGATTGGGCCGAACTGCCACGTTTCGAAGCATCGCCGAAACTCCTGGATTCAATCAGGAACGAAGACCGACCGAATCGCTGACTCATCCCTGATTCATTTTTTGTTCCTTTGATTTCGAGGGGGATATGGCGAGGCCGGCTCATGTGCCGGACTCTGGAATGGCTGTGTTCCGCAAGAGGCCGGCTTAACTGTTGAGCCCATCTCTGAAACGGAGCTTAACGGAGTCCATCCAATTGAATCTGCTGCATTAACAATCCGTTCCATTTGCGAACGGAGGGGCGACGAATCGCTGATCTTGCGGAATTCACGGTTTGTCCACACAAGGGATTGTGGCTGGCTAGAGTGGACACCCAAGAAACCGGTATCGCTCAAAACCATTCGGCCCCAACGGCGCTCTCGCCGTTAACCCAATTGCTTCGAAATGGGATTCGTCCGGAACTCACCCATCCCCGTTGACCCGTCCGCTTGGCCCCTCTATAGACCCCGCAATAGAACCCGGTCGGCTTTGCCGCTGGGCTTTAATCATTGAATTTGGAGAGCGAAGATGGCTCGTCGTTGCGAGTTCACGGGGAAAGACGCGCTGGTTGGCAACAAAGTCAGCCACGCCAACAACAAGACCAAGACGCGGTTCATGCCGAATCTGTGCAACGTCAGCCTGATGAGCGACGCCATGGGCTTGACCTACCGCTTCCGCATCAGCGCCATTGCGCTCAAAACGGTCGAGCATCGCGGCGGCCTCGATAGTTTTCTGATGAAAGCCAAGGACGGCGAGCTTTCAGGCCGTGCCCTCAAGCTCAAGAACTCGATCGCCAAGAAGCTCGAGGCGCAGAAGGCCGCCTGACCGGCGATCCTCCCAGCGAACGTAAGAAGGCCGCCGCCAGCCACGACGGCACCCCCAAGATTCATGGCTCCGCGATTTTGCGGAACTCCCATGTCGGCCGCTATTGCGAAATATCCGCGGGCGTTCAGTTTCTCGAGTCCGAACTCGGCGACTACTCCTACATCGAGCGCAATACCGAAGCGATCTACACGGCGATCGGCAAGTTCACGGCAATCGCCGCAAGCGCTCGGCTGAACGCACTCGAACACCCCATCGAACGCGTAAGCCAGCACAAGCTCACCTATCGTCCCAACGAATATTTCGCCCACGCCAAGCTCGACAAAGCATTCCGCGAGCGCCGCCAGGCGAAGCGCGTCGCCATTGGCCACGACGTGTGGATCGGCCATGGCGCGATTGTGATGCCGGGCATCTCCATAGGTCATGGAGCGGTCGTGGCGGCAGGCGCGGTCGTTACTCGCGACGTGGCCCCGTACGAAATCGTCGCGGGCGTTCCCGCACGCCACCTCCGCTGGCGCTTCGAAGAAACGACGCGCCACCGCCTTCTCGAACTCGAATGGTGGAACTGGGATCACGCCAAGCTGGGCGATGCCGTTGGGGACATGCAATCGCTCGCGCCCGAAGTATTCATCGAAAAGTACACCAAGCGCTAAATTGGCGAGTTGCAATCGCTCCGCCGATCAAGCTAATCTTCCCGCATCGTTCGGGAGGGGGCCAGTCAATCCGAGGAGATTGTCATGGCAGTTCTGGACGCCCGTTTTTCGGTTGTCGATTTCAGCAGCACCGTAGCCTACGCGGCAACCATCACCCAGGATCCGGGTCTCTTCACCTGGGACTCAAGCGACGACAGCCGGATCACCGGCGCCGGCTTAAGTTATGTAGGTGGCGTGCCGGTTGGTGGCACGGTCACGGTCATCAACTTCGATTTCACGTCGACAACGGAACCGCCCGGAGTCATCGACGCCTCGATCACCGGCATCAGCGTCAACGCCGCCGATCTCGTCAGCGCCACCAATCCAGCCGCGGGCGAGCGCAAATTCTGGGAAACCGTGCTCGGCGGCAACGACACGATCTATGCGCCCCGCGCCGCCGATGGTCTGCTCTTTGGCGATTTCTCCGCCGTGCAAGGCGTCCTCTTCGAATCCGTTTCGCGAACCGGCGGCAACGACACGCTC
>JBJXGL010000311.1:0-4780 GCA_046160365.1 Aestuariivirga sp.
GCACGGGAATGCGGACGGCGCGCGGATCGCCCAGGTACCGCTGGAGATCGGCATAGGCGAGTTTCTGCGCTTCGATCTTGTGATGGAAGGCCTCGGTGGACAGGGGCTCCCATTTGCCGATGTCGAAACGCTCCATGATGTTGAGCATCTCCAGCGCCGCCATGCCTTGACCGTTCGGCGGGAGCTCATACACGTCCCAGCCACGATATTTTGTGGAGATCGGTTCCACCCACTCGGATTGATACTCAGCCAGATCCGCCGCAGACATGACTCCGCCCAGACGCCGCGAGGTCTTGAGGATTGACTGCGCGATAGCGCCTTTATAGAAGGCCGCCGCACCTTGCGCGGCGATCAGTTCGAAGGCGCGGGCCATATCGGGCAGCTTCCACACTTCGCCAAGTTTCGGCGGTTGGCCGTCGCGCAGATAAATGCGGCGCGCGTTTTCGTCGCCCTGCAGTTTACCGCGCGAGCCTTCCCACGCGCCTTGGATCCACTCGGTGACGGGGAAGCCTTGGCGCGCATAGTAGATGGCCGGTTGGAAGAGGTCGGCCCACGCGAGCCGTCCGTATTTCCTGTGAAGCTTTTCCCAGCCATCGACGCAGCCTGGCACCGTGACCGAGTGAATGCCCGCGTGCGGCATGCCGTAGGTGTTGGCCTTTGAAAGAAACTCACGAGTGAGCCCTTGCGGCGCCCAACCGGAGGCGTTGAGGCCGGTGATCTTCCCGGTCTTGCCATCGCGGACAATCACGAAGAGGTCGCCACCGATGCCGTTCATCATCGGTTCCACGACCGCAAGCGCGGCGTTGGCAGCAATGGCGGCGTCCACCGCGTTGCCGCCGCGCGCCAGAATTTGCGCGCCAGCTTGCGAGGCAAGCGTCTGGCTGGTGGCGGCGATGCCACGCTGCGAGATGACGAGCGAGCGGGCTTGTGAGCGATCTTGGGGACGGGCGACAGGTGTCATGAAAAGGAAAACCAGGAGTGTGGCGAGCAGATACATTGAGTCACCAGTATATTGCGATTCGGCGGGTTGCTAGACTGAAGCGTTATGCACCCTCAAGCGGTCGAACCGCCGCAGCCCCAATCGATTGCCGGCGTCAAGAATGTGATTGCGATAGGATCCGGGAAAGGCGGCGTTGGGAAAACCACGGTATCGGTCAACCTGGCGATCGCTTTATCGCGGCTCGGACACCGGGTTGGATTGATCGACGCCGATGTGTATGGCCCGAACGTGCCATTGATGATGGGGCTGGACCAGGCGCCACACGCGGTGGACAACCGCATTCAGCCGCTCGAGAAGAACGGCCTCAAAGTAATCTCGATGGGCTTTCTGAATCCCGGCGACAAGCCACTGGTCTGGCGCGGCCCGATGCTGCACAGCGTCCTGCAGCAGTTTCTGCGCGGCACAGACTGGGGCACGCTGGATCACCTCCTCATCGATCTGCCGCCCGGCACCGGCGACGTAGCGTTGTCGGTGATGCAAACCGTGGCGTTGGCGGGCGCGATCATCGTCACCACGCCTTCCAGCGTGTCGCTGGAGGATGCACGCAAAGCCGTGAATATGTTCCGGAAGGTGCGCGTGGAGATTCTGGGGCTCGTCGAAAACATGAGCTACCTTATCGCCCCGCAATCGAAGGAACGGATCGATGTGTTCGGCTGCGGCGGCGGGAAGACGACAGCCGAAGCGATGGGCATTCCGTATTTAGGGGACCTGCCGCTGGACCCGGCGATCCGCATCGGCGGCGACACTGGCGATCCCGTAGCGTGGCACGATTCACCGATGTTTGTCGATTTGGCGCGGCAGATTTTGGGGCGGCTCGAAGCAACGGCAGGTCCGAAGGGCCCCAAGATCACGATTGAGGACTAGCCCTTGTCTGGGGGTGGCGAGCTAGCTCTTCAATCAGCCGTCGATTGCGTCCTCAAGACGAGGCGGTTCGCCTCCCGGGCGCGACAGGAAGGCTAGCGCCTCATTCAGATCGCCACGCCCCCGAAAGGCGGCGAAATAAGTCTCCGCAGTCTGGATCGAGGCCAACTTCTCCGCGGCGGCCATTACGAGAAACTGGTTCATGCTGGTTCCTTCAGCCTCCGCCATCCGCTCCACCGCCGCCTTCAGAGAATTCGGCAGTCGCAAGGAAAACGTCGATACTCTAGGTGTCATTTCTTTATCTCCCGTAGTGCTTCCGCAGGCCTCCAAAGCTTGATGCCGAATCGCCCGGGCGCGCCCTTGAAGTGAGCGCCGTTAAACGTAACGATGGCATCGGCACGTCCATTCACCGCCGCCTCCAGTACCATTTCGTCCCCCGCATCTGTCAACTGCGGCCGCCACTGGTAGTGGACCTCAACCGGAACGATAACGCCAAAGATCGTATCGAGTAGGTTTCGTACTTCCCGCTCACTGGCGTTGGCCGCCAAGCGGTGTTCCGCCAGCATGCAAATGGCCTCGTACTCAAACGCCATCGCAACGCTCAGTAGCCACGACGCCTTGCCTTCGAGCAGCAACGCCAATAAGGCTGCCGAAGCTCCGGTGGGACTTCGTACGGCCGCGACCAACACGTCGGTATCGACCGTTAGCCTCATTCACGGATAGTATCACATCACTGGCGATGTTATCAAAAGCTTTGGAGAATGGCACCGTCAACGGGCAAGAGGCGGGCCGCGAAAGTTCGTTCGAGAAAGATCTCGGCCAGGCACCCAGTCCGGATCCGTGCGCCAGTTTTGCCCGGAAGGTGCGCGTGGAGATTCTGGGGCTTGTGGAAAATATGAGCTATCTCATCGCCCCGCAATCGAAGGAACGGATCGATGTGTTCGGCTGCGGCGGCGGGAAGACGACAGCCGGGGCGATAGGCATTCCCTATTTGGGCGACCTGCCGTTGGACCCGGCCATCCGCATCGGCGACACCGGCGATCCGGTGGCATGGCACGATTCGCCGATCTTTGTCGATTTGGCGCGGCAGATTTTGGGCCGGCTCGAAGCGACGGCAGGTCCGAAGGGCCCCAAGATCACGATTGAGGATTAGCCCGCGGCCCCGCCTCGCTCGTAATCAGAGTTGCCTGATCTCCCTGAGGCCATCCTCCAGCGCCGCCATCTCTTCCGCCGTGACTACGCCCATTCGACTACGCAGGCGTTCCTGGTCCCCCGCTCGGATTTGGTCGCTCACTGCCACGACAGGTTGCCCATCACAGGACATCGGAATCAGGATCGGCGAACTGGCCTTGGGCGAACTGGACAGAGGCAGCACGATCACCGTGCGTCGCTTTTCGTTTAGTACTTTCACCGAACCGGACGTAGGATCTAGCTTTGCCCACCAGCTCTCACCGCGCTACTGGGATCACTTCCAGGGTTCTGCAACTGGGCCGCCGATTCCATCGAATTCTTTCTCGCTTTCGGTCACGTCCAGGTCCTGATTGGCAATCTCGCAGGCGCGAATCAACGCAGCATCGCGAGCAGCTCCCAGTCGCGCAGCCAGCGCCTCACTCACGAAGCGCGAACGGTCGCGTGAGGGCACTTTGCGCAGCAGCTGCACCGCCAACGGCTCGGGTACGCTGAAAGTATCTTCCTCGTCGCCATAATCCCATGTTGCCAGAAAGCCACAATACATTAGAAGGCACCCATGGCGGAGATGCCTCCGAGGTCATGCAGCAAGCGACCGATTCGCGCCGCCTGACCTTTCATATCCGTGATGGCATCGCGCTTGTTGTTGGCATAGTCGAGAGCGTCGAAGTTCATGCCCACGTTCTTGCGGAGAACTGGAATCTTGATATTCAACGCTCCGCGCGAACATCTGAACCAACGACCGGCATATGCTGGCGTCTAGCCTTCAGATTCCGGAGTACCAGGAATAGCCGCGTTCGGCGGCAAAGGAGCCCATGCCCTTGCCAAACCCCTTCAGACTATCGGTGACGGTCAAGCGGGTGATGTACTTCACGCTCTTGTAGCCGAGTTGACGAGGGACCCGCAAACGAAGTGGACCGCCGTGATCCGCCGGAAGATCGTCGCCATTCATTCCATAGGTGACGAGCGTCTGGGGATGCAAGGCATCGGCCATGTCGACGCTGTCCCACCAGCGGGGCTGAGTCGAGAAATAGACAACGTACTTGGCCTGCGGGAGGATCCCCACCGTTTCCAGGACGTGCGCGAGAGGCACGCCGGTCCACTCCGCAATGAAGGACCAACCCTCTTCGCAGGCCAAGTGAGTGATCTGACTGCGCGATGGGTAACTCCTGAGTTCGCCCAGCGAAAACGAAGCGGGGCGGGTAACCATACCGTCGACCGTGAGCCGCCAATCGGCGAACCCTCCGGCCTGCAACCGTTGGTATTCCGCATCCCTGGGGGGCTTGCCGTTAGCGAGCGGTGGTTTCGAGATCAGACCGCGAGGGAATTCACGGGCGAGCGAGTGGCGCGCCAACAGTCGCTGGGAAGCAAAAGTGAGCGCCTCGCCGGGGCGGAAGAGGCCAGCGCAAGCGGGCGGGATGAGTCCGTATTGGTCGGCAACGCGCGCGGCCACGGCCAACCCGGACGCTCCCGCCGTGGCGGCCAGCCCGGTGGTGATCAGTTTGCGACGTGAGAGGTTGCTCATGAGCGCTCCTTGTGTGGCTCGACTCGACCTGTGATCATCGCTCGCATGCGGTTCTTGAATCCGGCGCGCCACACCATGATGACGTGGACCATGACGAAGAGTACGAGCGCTACCGTGACGAAGAAATGAATCGTGCGGGCGGATTGTTGACCGCCGAATACCGTGGCGGTAAAGGGAAATGCGGAGGTGAAGCCCGGAGCCATCGC
>JBJXGL010000312.1:0-2968 GCA_046160365.1 Aestuariivirga sp.
TGGCCAAGTGCCGGCGGTCCCAAGATCCCGTCGGTCGAAAAGACCCACCCATAAATCGGGGGGCCGCCGGCACAGCTCAAACTGCCCGCTTCGCGGACAAACGCAACATGCAACCCATGGCGCAACAGGGGTGGAGCTATCAGAAAAAAGAGAGGTGGACCCCTGGATTTCCATAGGTCCCCGCTTTCGCGGGGATGACGAAGCGAGTGCGGAGCGAAAATAGTCAGTGTACGGATACAAAGTTCTCCGCTTTTCGTACCGCCATCGGCGTGGAGGGGTGAAAGTTAGACGTTCTCGCTCACGAATATCTCCGGCGGTAGAAACGTTTGCTGAGGCGTGAAGCGGCCTTCTTCGCAGGCGGCGGTCAGGTGGGAGATGGTGCGGAGCGCCAAGGGCAGGACGGGGGTTCCCAGCGCCAGATCGATGACGTTGTCGATGAGGGCGGCTTTGGTATTGGCGGTGAGTTCGTTGCAGACAGCGACGGGCCTTGGCTGGCCGGTCAATTCGCGGAGCGCTTTGATGAGGCCGTCCTGGCCGCCGCCGGCGACGTAGATGGCGGCGAGGTCCGGGTAGGAGGCGAGCATGTCGGAGACGGCTTCGTAGGCGATGCGCTCGTCGTCGAGATTGATGATGGGCTCCAAGAGCTGCATCCGCGGCGCGTGCTCGCGCATGTAGGCGCGGAAGCTGATCTCGGAGGTTTCCTGATTGAGATAGCGGTGGCTGCCGACGAGGATGCCGATGCGGCCCTCTTGCTTTGCCATGCGGCTGATGGCCCAGCCGGCGATGCGGCCGCACTTCCTGGAATCGAGGCCGACGTGGCCTTTGCAAGACGGCGTGGTGATCTGGCTCAGGAGCGTGAAGACGGGCTTGCCGCGGGCCACGATTTCATCGACGGCCTGATTGATTTGCGGATGATCCATG
The DNA here is from genome assembly GCA_046160365.1 of Aestuariivirga sp. Classification (GTDB taxonomy): domain Bacteria; phylum Pseudomonadota; class Alphaproteobacteria; order Rhizobiales; family Aestuariivirgaceae; genus Aestuariivirga. The sequence goes on from JBJXGL010000312.1 coordinate 922, forward strand.
GCGACGACGGCGAGGGCATCGACCTTGGGGGCAATGTCGCGGAGGCGCTTGGCGACGACGGCGGGGACAAGCTCCTCGATGAATTCGAGGACCGCCTTGCCTTCGATATCCTTCGCGGACTTTGTCGCCTGCACCAGTTCGCGGCCAAGATTCTGGTAGAATGCGTCACGCTTTTGCAGGAGAAATCCGAACTTTCGCACCGGCGTTTCGGCGATCCTGCGCTTCAGCAGACTGGTCGCGTGATAGCCGATGTGTTCGGCCGCTTTGACCACACGTTGCGCGGTGTCGTCGCTCACCGGCAAGCGGCGGTTGATGACGCGGTCGACGGTTGCGATGGAAACGCCGGCGGCGTGCGCGAGATCGGTCAATGTGGGGCGCTTCACCATGAAAGGGGCCGGCGAGCGATGATGTGAAATGACATGATATGATGGGTTCTATCATGTTTGCATTGATAAAGCGAAACAAAGATTCTACTCCACATGCAAATTGGAGAGCCAAACCATGACTACCATGGCGCCTGCAGCAAATTACGGTCACCGGGACTATGGCCTCATCGGCAGGGAAGCCGATGCCGCGGTGAAGGCAGGGCTCAAGTCGGCCGAGTGGTATCACACCGAAGTTTCGCGCAAGGACATGAAGGAGCTGATGAAGCGCTCCGATCAGCCGGCGATCCGCGACACGATCATCTGGATTAGCGCATTCGTCGTGTTCGCGGGACTGGCGATCTGGCTGTGGCCGAGCTGGTGGGCGGTGCTGCCGCTTCTGGCTTATGGCGTGCTCTACGGATCGTCGACAGACTCGCGCTGGCATGAGTGTGGGCACGGCACCGCGTTCAAGACCGCGTGGATGAACGATGTGGTCTATCACATCGCCAGCTTCATGATCATGCGCAATCCTTCGCGCTGGCGCTGGAGCCATACGCGGCATCACACGGACACCTATATTGTGGGCCTCGACCCCGAAATCGCAGTGATGCGGCCGCCGGCGGCGCTTAGAACCGTGCTCGCCTATACCGGCATCCTCGATGCCTGGGACGCCATGAAGAGCATGGTCATCTATACGTTCGGTGTAATCCCCGCCGCCGAGAAGACCTTCATTCCGGAAGTGGAGTGGCTCAAGGTGATCACGGCCGCGCGCATCTGGTTCGCGATCTATGCGGCGACCATAATCCTTGCCGTGTATCTCGGATCATGGCTGCCGATCGCGCTAGTTGGCACGCCACGGCTTTATGGCGCGTGGCATCATGTGATGACCGGACTGATGCAGCATGGCGGGCTTGCCGACAATGTGCTGGACCACCGGATGAATTCGCGCACGGTTCTGATCAACCCGATCTCGCGTTTCATCTATTGGAACATGAACTATCACGTGGAGCATCATATGTTTCCGATGGTGCCCTATCACGCGCTGCCGAAACTGCACGCGCTGATCAAAAACGATCTTCCCGCCCCTACCCCTTCAATCTGGGCATGCTACAAAGAGATGTTGCCGGTGTGGGTGCGGCAATTCCGCGGCGAGGATGTTTATCTGATGCGCGAGTTGCCACCGACGGCGAAGCCCTACCGGCCGGACCTGCATGGTCAAAAGCAGGCCGTGGCGGCGGAATAAAGAGACTGGGAGGAGAAACGTGGCAAACTGGATTGAGGCCTGCGCGGCGGACGCCATCGATGCCGAGGATGTTTCGCGCTTCGATCACGGCGGCAAGACATTCGCGGTCTACCGTTCGCCCGAGGACAAATACTACGCGACCGAAGGGCTGTGCACGCACGAGAAGATCCATCTCGCCGACGGGCTGGTGATGGACAACATCATCGAATGCGCCAAGCATAACGGTCGCTTCGACTACCGCACCGGCGAAGCCAAGGGCGCCCCGGTCTGCGTGAATCTCAAGACCTATCCGGTGAAGGTCGAAACCGGAAAAGTCCTTATTGATATCGGTTGAGGCCACAAGGAGATGAGCGAAGCCGGCATGGTGATCATCGGCGCTGGCGAGGCTGGCGCGAGTGCGGCGCGTGCCATGCGCGATAAAGGATGGACAGGTGCGATC
>JBJXGL010000313.1:0-7304 GCA_046160365.1 Aestuariivirga sp.
TGGCCAAGTGCCGGCGGTCCCAAGATCCCGTCGGTCGAAAAGACCCACCCATAAATCGGGGGGCCGCCGGCACAGCTCAAACTGCCCGCTTCGCGGACAAACGCAACATGCAACCCATGGCGCAACAAGGGTGGAGCGATCAGAAAAGGGAGAAACGGACCCATGGCGCAACAGGGGTGGAGCTATCAGAAGAACGAGAATCGGACCCCTGGTTTTCCATAGGTCCCCGCTTTCGCGGGGAAGACGATGATGAGAGAGCGTGGCGGAGTAAGAGGTTTCGACGCCATTCCGCTCGTGAAAGAGCAGGCGATGCCGGGCGATCGGGGTTCTATTGTCAACACGCCCTCCGCTTACGCGGCGAGGATAAAGCTTCACTTCGGAGCAGCGCCAGGCTTTGGCGCCGTCTTGCTCATTTGCATGGTTGTCACGACGCAATTCAAGACGAAATGCGAGCTGTCGATCGACCAGGCGCGTAATTTGTCATCGAACTTGTCGCGATGTTGGGGTTTCGCTTTCTCTCCCCGGCTCCGCCGGAATTTGACTCTTTTCCGTTAACCGGTTGTTTGCTCTAGCCCCAACACCAGCCTGGCGTTAGCCACTTTTTAAGCCGCCAAACCGTAATGTCGGTTCATGAACAGCGCGCCCTCCTGGGCGATTGCATGAAGCTCCCTGTTCGTGCCGGCTCAGCCCGGAATGTGCCACTTCTCATCAAAGTCATCACATCAAACAGGAAATGGAGCTCATCATGGCTAGCATTAACACGAATACGTCTGCCCAGATTGCACTGCGTTCGCTCAGCATGACGAACGCGTCGCTGGAAAAGACCCAGCAGCGCATCTCGACTGGCTTCCGCGTCGGAACGGCCGAGGACAATGCGGCCTACTGGTCGATCGCGACAACCATGCGTTCGGACCGCTCGGCCCTCAGCACCGTCAAAGACGCCTTGGGCCTCGGCGCCGCGACCGTCGACGTTGCCTACACCGGCATGAACTCGGCGATCGACGTGGTCAAGGAAATCAAGAACAAGCTTGTGGCTGCCCGTCAGCCGGGCGTTGACCGCGCCAAGGTTCAGACCGAGATCTCCGAGCTGCAGAACCAGCTTGTGAACATCGGCAACTCCTCGGTGTTCTCTAACGAGAACTGGCTGTCGGTCGACTCGAGCGCTGCGTCGTTCAACGCGACGAAGAGTATCGTTGCCTCGTTCGCCCGTTCCGGTGGAGCGGTGAGCGTCGGCACGATCAGCGTCAACATCACCAACGTGAAGCTGTTCGATTCCTCGGCTTCCGCGACCGGTATTCTCGACGAACTGAACGGCACCTACTCAGTCTCGACACTGAACATTTCGGCTCTGACCGATTCTACCGCCGATCTTACGATCCTTGACGGTATGATCACCTGGACGGACGAGGCCATCTCGAGCATGACGACGTCTGCAGCGACGCTTGGTTCCGCCAAGCAGCGCGTCAATCTTCAGAAGGACTTCGTCGGTTCTCTGATGGACGCCATTGATCGCGGCATCAGCTCGCTGGTCGATGCGGACATGACCGAAGAGTCGACTAAGCTGCAGGCCTTGCAGGTTCAGCAGCAGCTCGGCACGCAGGCACTCAGCATCGCGAACCAGAGCAGCCAATCGATCCTGTCTCTGTTCCGTTAATCGCATAACGGGCTCCGGAGGTTTCGCCTCCGGAGCCCGCCAATAATCTGGTTAACCGCGCATTAAGCGGTAACGGCTACTGTCAACCTTATGGCGGAGGCAGCCTATTGTGCTGCTCGACATGAGGTCGTTCCGCTATTCCGGTGTCAGTCCGGCATGTCCCCGAAGCACATTCACTCAAGGGACAGATATTCATGACGAGTATCAACACGAACCGGAGCGCCATGACCGCGCTCCAGAGCCTGAACGCGACAAACACCAAGCTCGAATCGACGCAGCAGCGCATCTCGACGGGTTTGCGCGTTGCGAGTGCTGTCGACAATGCAGCCTACTGGTCCATCGCCACAACGATGCGGTCCGACAACTCGGCCTTGTCGACGGTCAAGGACGCGCTGGGCCTCGGCGTGGCGATGATCGACATCGCCTATACCGGCATGAACACGGCAATCGAGACAGTGAAGGGGATCAAGGACAAACTCGTGGCGGCCCGCCAGCCCGGCGTCGACCGCGCAAAGATTCAGGCGGAGATCACGCAATTGCAGGCCCAGCTCCGTTCGACGGCCTTGAGTTCGGTGTTTTCGGGCGAGAACTGGCTGGCCACCGACTCGTCCGCGCCGGGTTATAATCCGGTGAGATCAATCGTGTCGTCATTCTCGCGCGACGCCTCTGGCATCACAATTCAGACAATCGACTTCGATATTGCCAACAGCAAACTCTACGACGATGCGAACCAGTCGGGCATTCTGGATGTCACGGATACGCTTACCAACGGCGGAACGGTGTACTCAGTCGCCACTCTGAGCATCTCGACGCTGACGACATCGCCCGCCGACATAGCCGACCTCGAACAGATGATCGGCTGGGTGGACACGGCACTCGAAAACATGACGACGTCGGCTGCGAATCTCGGCGCGATCAAGAAGCGTGTCGATTCGCAAACGAGCTTCGTGAGCTCGCTCATGGATGCCATTACCCGCGGAATCGGAACGCTAGTCGATGCCGACATGACCGAGGAGTCGACGAAGCTTCAGGCGCTGCAAGTTCAGCAGCAGCTTGGCGTGCAGTCGCTCAGCATCGCAAACCAAAGCAGCCAGACGATCTTGTCGCTATTCAGAAACTGACGTGAGTAAAGCGTCAGGGTCCGAGCTGCTCCGGCGCGGATCCACCGATTGAACGATGGCGGCCTTCGAATGCAGTATGTACGTCTTGTGATCAACGCGTTGGCGCAGCTTGGCGCCAAGCGGTTAATTGTTCTCGGAATCGTCGGTGCCTTCGTGTTTGGGCTGCTGACCACGGGAACCTACTATCTTAATCGTCCGGTGCGCGAACCGCTCTACACTGGTCTCGATGCGGAAGACATCAATCGCATTGGGCGGGTTCTTTCCGAAGTTGGAATTCCATACGACGTAAGTGTCGGTGGCGATGCCGTACTCGTCGACTATGGAAATGCCGCGCCAGCGAGAATGATCCTGGCGGAAAAGGGCCTGCCAAAGAGCGATAAAGCTGGCTACGAACTATTCGACCAGATGGGCTCTCTTGGCCTCACGTCCTTTATGCAGCAAGTGACGAAGGTCAGAGCGCTCGAAGGCGAACTCGCAAGGACGATTGAGCTTTTGGAAGGCATCCGCTCCGCGCGTGTTCATCTCGGCCAGAAAGGCGAAGGCGCATTCCGGTCCAAAGCGGATCAACCGACGGCATCGGTGGTGATCAAGACCGATGGAAACGCGAAGGAGAGTCTCGCTTCGTCCGTGCGCCAGATTGTGGCGTCCGCAATCCCGGGTTTGAAGAGCGAACAAGTCACAGTGATGACCACAGATGGGCAGACGCTTGTCTCCGGCGGCGAACCCGGCATGGCGGAGCCGGATCAAAAGCTGCAGCTTGAACAGCGCGTTGCCGAAGAAACCAGGCAGTCAGCAGAGCGGGCCATCTCGGCGATGGTCGGGATCAACAATCTCAGGGTCAGCGTAACCGCACAGCTGAATGCCGATAAACGCCAGACGACCGAAATGAACTTCGATCCCGAATCGAAGATCGAGCGTTCGCTGAAGACAGTGAAAGAAAGTCAGGAGAACCAGAATTCCACCGGATCGGAATCGACATCGGTGGCGCAGAACATTCCGCAGGAACCCACGGCACCTTCGGGCGGCGACTCGTCACGCGAGAAGAAGGACCGTAAGGAGGAAACAGCGAACTACGAACTCAACAGCAAGCAGGTCGCGGTAGAGTCCGTCGGCTACACCATCGAAAGATTATCTCTCGCTATACTCTTGAACAAGCAAGCGCTGTTAAAATCGCAAGGCGCCGCACCCGACGAAGCAAAGCTTGTCAACCAAGTCCAGGAAATCGAATCGCTGGTCAAGTCGGCGGTCGGTTTCAACGAAAAACGGGGCGACTCGATAAAGGTTGTTGCCGCCGACTTCATTGCGGAAGAACTTCCCCCCGCTTCTGAAGGCACGTCGCGATTCACCGAAATCTTCATGGGCAACCTCGGCACGCTCATCAATGCTGTGAGTCTGCTGATCGCCTTCGTGCTCGTGCTGGTTCTCGGACTCCGCCCTGCGCTAAAAGCCATCCTCGAGTCCAGATCGGAAGCGCCGTTGGCATTACCCGACGGCCAGACTCCGGGAAGCGCGGCAGGCGTGCAATCGCTGCCCAATGCCTCATTCGCGCCAACCATGATCGGCGGCAGCGCTGCCCGCGATAAATTGAACAAGGTCGTAGAGATCGATGTCGACAGAGCGGCGCATGTTCTGAAGCAGTGGCTGGAGAAGCCTAAAGCCGAGCCGACATGATGCTGTTCTCCGATTGGGCGCGGCAACAGCAAGGCAGTGGCGGAAGCGCAGTAGGCGCACCCACGACGGCGAGCGCCATGATTTTGCAGGTCATGGCTAGCCTGGAGGAGAGCCTGAGGCTCGACGAGGAGTGCCGCAATTTACAGCAGATCGCGGAGTTGCGGCGGCAGTGGAAGAGCCAGTTCGAGAGCGCCAAAGCAAAATCCCTGAGCAACAAGATCCAGGAGATGGAAGCGAGGCTTACATCTTCCGTCGAAGCAGCCCTTACTCCATTGCTGGAGGAGGCGGTGGTGAAGCGGGGAATTGAAGACTTTTGCGCGGTCCTTCAGCGGCATCTTCAGACCGCATCCGCGGGGCATGTGGTCATCAAGTCACCCGCCGGATTGCGCCCGCTGTTGGACGACGAGCTAGGCGCTCTCGGCATCGTGGCAAGCGTCGAAGAGCATTCATCCGAAGAGGTAAGCACTTCGATTGGCGACACGGAAATCGAAACCGACATTGGCGCATGGGTAGGCCGGCTCCGGAAAGTGGCGGCCTGATGAGCGGTGAGCAAGAAGCCCCGCGCGAACTGATCATCATCCGGCGTGGAGGTGGAGACGACAACGCTGCCCACAAGGGCGGAACCTGGAAGATTGCATACGCAGACTTCGTCACGGCCATGATGGCGTTCTTTCTGGTGATGTGGCTGATCAATTCGGCGAACGAAGCCACGAAGGCCCGCGTTGCGAGCTATTTCAATCCCATCAAAATGAATGATGCGACACCCTCGGGCCGCGGGCTTAGCACCGATGCAGCCGCCAAAAGTTCGTCGAAAGAAGAGAAATTGGACGCGCCGGCGCTTGGCGATGTGAGCACCAAGCAGGAGAAAAACAACGCAGGACAAGGAAAGCTGGAACGCGAAGAAGCAATGATGGCGGATCCGTACAAAGCTCTCGACAAACTCTCGGATGACGGACCCGGAGCTCCAACAGGAAGACCTGTCGAGATCGTCACCAAGAAGTCCGGTGATCCATTCGATCCGATGGTGTGGGAAGCCTTGAAGAGGGGGGCCGAGGTCGAGAAGCAGTCGGAAAGCATCACCAGCGCGCAGGATGAAACGGAAGCTGGACAAGAATTCCGCGCTAGCAACTCGGAAAGGACCGGGAAGTATAAGCAAGACGACAGCGACAAGACTGAAGCTGAAACGGTTGAGAAAAAGGATACGCAAGAGAAGCCGGGCGCTGTTTCAAAACAATTGAGTGCCTTGGAGTCGGTTGCTGACCACCAGAAGACTCTATCGCCGGAGCAGTCAAAAGAATACGTCAAAATCGCCAAGGAAATGAAGGAAAGTCTTAATCTGCTACAGTCCTCCGATACGCGCCTCGTTGGTCTGAACTTCGAAGTGAAAGTGACAAGCGAGGGCATTCTCGTGGCGTTAAGCGATAGCGACGCGGTCAGCATGTTTCGCATTGGCTCGGCCGAGCCAAACCCCGCGCTCGTCATGTTCATTGGCAAGATTGGTCAACTGCTGGAGCAGCAGAAAAGCAAAGTCATCGTTCGTGGTTATACTGATGGGCGGAGGTTTCTCAGCAATAAGTTCGACAACTGGCAACTTTCGACGGCGCGCGCGCATATGGCGAGTTACATGCTCATTCGCGGCGGTCTCGCAGAGAAGCGCCTGCAGAAGATCGAAGGTTATGGCGAAACCCAGCTCCTCAACCCGAACGATCCATTGTCGGGCGCAAACAGGCGCGTTGAAATGGTCTTGGTTCCGGGATCATGAAGTTCAAACGCCCCGGCAAAAAGACGGTCTTTCTTGTGGCTACTCTGGCGGCGGCCGGTGGAGGCGGCTTTGCAGCGGTGAAGTATTTGGGCGTCGATCGGCAACAGCTGCTTGCCTGGCTCCCGCTTGAGACTGCGAAGCAATACATGGGGATGTTGGGCCTCATGGAAAAGGCCGATGACGGCTTGAGGCCGTCGGACGTGGAAGGCGAAAAACTGACCACGACTTCGCGAGCGGCGGAAGCGGCGCCTTCGCACGATACCAGTCAAGACGATGAAAAACCGCCGGAGCCCAATCATTCCGCTGATACCGCGAAAGCTGATGACCAAGCACAGACGCCGGACCAGACCGAGGGCGAAGCGCATTCCGAAATTGTCGAACCAGACATTCCTTATGTAGCGCCCGAGTCTCTGCAAAGCCCGTTGGTGCGGCAGGTCCGGTTGCTTCAATCGGTGCAGGAACGGCTCGCTCGAGGCGATAAGGAAGCTGTGAAGGAGCAACGGGAGCTTCTAATAAAACTTGGCGAGAACGCCTCGAAGCTTCAGGTGGAACAAGCGAGTCTAGAGGAGATTTATGCTTCGGTCATATACCTGCTGTCGGGCGGCCGGCCGGACATTGTCGCGCGCTTCCTGCAACGAAAGGAGCTGCCGCAGGCCACGCACAAACTCCTCGCCGGGGCAATCGCTTATGTAAAGGGAGAGTCGGCCTCGGCATCGGATCAGCTTCGTGGCCTCGACCCGCTCCAATTTGGACCCAGCATCGCGGGCCATCTCGCCATGGTTCAAGCCAGCGCCGTCGAAGATCTGACTCCCTCGCGCCGCCGTGAGCTCCTGGAGCTGACCACAAACACGATGCTCGGAACACTGCTGGAAGAAGCCGCCCTTCGAAGACTGATGGAGCTCGCGGCCGACAATAAAGACATCAACACTTTTCTGCGTTCCGCCAGCCGCTATAGCCGCCGCTTCTCCAATTCGCTCTACAACGCCGAATACAGAAACGCTCTGCTTCAGGGAATCATTAAATTGGAGGCTGCCAAGCGTGGCTTGAGCCCGGCACAGTTAGATTTACTGATCTTCGAGAAGTCCGCCGAACGCCG
>JBJXGL010000314.1:0-3338 GCA_046160365.1 Aestuariivirga sp.
CGCCGCCACAGAGATGGTCGGCCACTTCCGTCGTCGTGATGTCGATGACGGCGGAGAGCAGCCCCGAGTCGACAAGCTTCTCCATCGACTGCCCGCCGGTGCCGGTGGCGTGAAAGACGAAGCATTCTTGAGTCTTCTCCAACGCTGCGCGGATCTGCGTGACGCAGGCCGTGGTGACGCCGAACATGGTGAGTCCCAAGCCCGGCTTGTCCTGCTTCGACTTGGCGACACGCTTCGTCGCCATGCCCGCAATCGCGTGAGCGGCATTGCCGATCACCTGGCGCGAGATGGCGTTGAGCCCCGCGATGTCGGTCACCGCATACATCATGGCGATGTCGGTGGGGCCGACATAAGGCGCCACATTGCCGGATGCCATGGTGGAGACCATGAGCTTGGGAACGCCGATCGGCAGCGCACGCATCGCGGCGGTCACCATCGAGGTATTTCCGCCGCCACCCAAACCCAGAACGCCGCCCACATCGCGCTTGAGCAGGAGGTAAACCGACAGCGCCTCGCCCATGGCGGCAACGGCAGCTCCCCGATCCTTGATCTCTTCGAGAAAATAGGGCGCGCTCGGATGCAGCGCCGCCACTTCCGCGGGGCTCACATCGGCCTTCTTCGAAACCCACCCTAACGACGTCGAGACGTCGACAAGTACAGCCCTGGCCCCGGCTTTCTCCACCAGCTTCTTGGCATAGAGAAGCTCCGCCTCTTTCGTATCGCAGGTGCCGATGACATAGACCTTGCCCATGCTGCGGAAGTTAATCGCGCGGAAAGCCGCGGTCTAGGGATTTGCGGCGAAGGGTTGTGGAGCGGCGTCCGGGCGGCGGCGAAGCTCCGCGCCGATATGGGCAAACAGAGCGGTGAGCACCACCATGCCGCCAATGAGCGTTTGTGGCGCTGGCGTCTCGGCGAACATGAGCCACACCCAGAATGGCGTGAGCGGCACTTCCAGCGCCGCGATCAGCGTTGCTTCCGCTGCCGGGATCAAGCGCGAACCGAGCGTGTAAAGGACAAGCCCAGTTGCGTTCTGAATGATCCCGAACATGGCAATCAGCAGCAAGTCCTGCCCCGAAACGCCGAGCGGCTCGGCGAAGAACCAGCACACGGACGCGCAGAGCCAGGCCGATGCGCCCATGGCCGGCAGCATAGCGACATCGCGGTTGAACCGCATGACCGTCGTGAACCCCGCCATGGATGTTGCCATCACGACGGCGAGCAGCCTGCCGAAGGTACTGCCGCCGGTCTCCGCGCCCCACAGCATGATGCCGACGCCACCAAGCGCCACTGCGCTGGCGATGAGGGTTGAGCGTGAAGGCTTTTCGCCAATGAAGAGGTAGGCAAGGCCGGCCGTGATGAACGGCACCATGGCATATATCACCATGGCGTCGGCGATGCTGGTGAAGCGCATGGAGCCGATGCCAGAGATCATCGCGCTGGCGGAGAGTACCGCCACTGCCACTGCCGGCCAGCGCAAAGCCTTGAGCATTTCGAATGCCTTGCGGCCTTCGATCAGGAAAAACACGGCCATGACGGTTGAGCCCGAAATCAGCCCGCGCCAGAACAGCATGGTCATGAGATCGGTTTCGATCGAGCGCACGAACAGCCCCGCCGACGACCAGGCAAGTGCCGCCGCCGCCACCAGCGCCAGCCCGATCCGATGCTGCCTGAATTCCGCCGCTCCCATGGAGGGCGGGATAGCGGGGCTCGCGGCCAGGGAGAAGGGCCGTCAACCTCATGACAACCCTGCGCCGCAAGCGGGCTTGACCGCGGACGCGGCTTCGACCATAAGCCCGGCCATGCTCAACGCCCCTCATCATGCCGTTAACTTCTGCGGCATTATTATTTGCAGCTAGCCGAAAACCGCTGGCAGGGCGCCGCTTGACCTAAATTCAAATGAAGCGTCCCGGGCCGGCAAGCCCTTGAGGACCCATGACGCTTCGCCTTTACAACACGCTGACCCGGACGAAGGAGGTGTTCACCCCCATCGATCCGAACAACGTGCGTATGTATGTCTGCGGTCCCACCGTCTACGACTTCGCCCATATCGGCAATGCCAGGCCGGTCATCGTCTTCGACGTGCTGTTCCGCCTCCTCCGCCATCTCTACGGCCCGGAGCATGTCACCTATGTCCGCAACATCACCGACGTCGACGACAAGATCAACGCCCGCGCGCTCCGCGATTTCCCCGATCTGCCGCTGAACGATGCGATCCGGCGGGTGACCGAAAAGACCGCGAACCAGTTCCACGCCGACGTGAAAAGCTTGGGCTGCCTCGAGCCCACCCACGAACCCCGCGCCACCGAAAACATCCCCGGCATGATCGAAATGATCCGTATGCTGATCGCTAACGGCCACGCATACGAAGCCGCAGGCGAGGTGCTGTTCTCCGTCACCTCGATGCCCGACTACGGACAGCTCTCGAAACGGACTCTGGAAGAGCAGCAGGCAGGCGCGCGCGTGGCCGTCGAAGCCCACAAGAAAAACCCCGCCGATTTCGTCTTATGGAAACTCTCCTCGCCCGAGGAGCCCGGATGGGACAGCCCATGGGGCAGGGGGAGACCCGGCTGGCACATCGAATGCTCCGAAATGAGCCGGAAATATCTAGGCCAAGTCTTCGACATCCACGGCGGCGGCCTCGATCTGATCTTCCCTCACCACGAAAACGAACTCGCCCAATCCCGCTGCGCCTTCGGCACGAGCGTGATGGCAAATGTCTGGATGCACAACGGTTTTTTGCAGGTTGAAGGGCAGAAAATGTCCAAGAGCCTGGGGAATTTCGTGACGATAAGTGACGTTGTTGAGGGCAGTCCTGTTGCTGGTCCGGCTGCCAGATTCCTCATGCTGCAATCCCACTATCGGCAACCAATCGATTGGACCGAAAGAGGCTTAAGAGACGCATTGATCGCACTCGTCGAGTTCAATGAAGCTTGCACTTTCGGTCTTGAACTCACTTCAGGCGAGGTGCCGAACGAACTACTGTCAGCGCTAAGTGACGACTTGAACACGCCGCTCGTTATTGCATTATTGCATCGACTAAGAAAAGAAAGCGTCTCAGGCTCGGCTGTCGCTGCGCGTTCCCTAAGATCGTCACTTTCCTTTCTAGGGTTTGATCTCGACAAACCCGCATTTGGCGTCTTGGTATCACTCGAAAAGGCAATTCGCGGTTACGTTTTCAATGATCTCAAAATCCTGTCGCGTGAAGAGCGAGCGCTAGAAGCCTCTATCGATCTGGATACTAGGTTGAGAATTGAGGAAAGCATCAGAGTCCGCCTCGAAGCCCGCAAGGCCAAGAACTGGACCGAGAGCGACCGCATCCGCGATGAACTTGCGGCGAT
>JBJXGL010000315.1:0-3558 GCA_046160365.1 Aestuariivirga sp.
ACCCCAGGGGTGTCGCCCACCAGTCTGCGGTGCTCAGGCTCTAGCAGACGGCTATAGTAAACATTTCCGGTTGCAATCCGTAAGCTGACCTTCGCGGAAGGGGCGTCAGACCGCCGCGAATGACCCAGAGCGGACTTTCGCACCGTTCGCAATCGCGGCCGCGCCGAGAGTGCGTCGATCGCGTGATCGTGTTCGGCTAGATGCACCTCCATCGGCGCATGTCCATGCATGCCCGCTACTACAAAGAGGTCCGAGCGCACTTGGCGCTAGGGACGGACACGCCGGTCAGCGGACTGATCGAGTGGATGGGTCGGATCATTACCGAATCCATCATCGGCCGCCTGCACTACTGCTGTGCCCAAATCTAGTTTTCGGCAGCCACAAGGGTTCCGGCGTTGCCACCATCCAAGGGCAAGGCTAACGTTTGATTCAGACGGTCGATGCAGTCGGCCATCTGGGGAATGCCGGTTCATTTCTTGCCAACTTCGGGAGGGGCGGTCCATGTGGACCCTTCGTGCCGTCTTGCTGTGCTGCGCGTTGAACGCCGCCACGGTTGGAGTCGGACTCGCCGCCATCGGAGCGTCAGCCCGGGCGCAGGACGGTCCGAAACTCGATCCGGGCGATTGGTCGGTCACCGTCGGCGCCGGTGCCGGAGCTCGGCCGGAATATGAGGGCGGCAAGTCCATCGATGTGTCGCCGATTCCGTTGCTCGATATCCGAGTACGCCCTAATTGGACACTGCTCGACACCGTCTATCTCAGCACCAATGACGGGCTGGGCGCAGTCTTCTTCAACAATCGCGACTTCAAGCTGGGCGCCTCTCTCGGCTACGATTTCGGCCGTGATGAGGACGATAGCGATCGCCTGAGCGGCCTCGGCGAGATCGACGCCGCTGCCCGGCTGCGCGTTTTCGTCGGCACGTCGGTGGGACCCGTCGACATGCAATTGTCGGTGCAACGCACGATCGGCGGGGTCGATGGGACGACGGTCAGTCTGACCATGAGCCACACCTGGGCATTGACCAGCGACCTGCGCCTGCGCTTGAGCGCCGCGGGCGACTGGGGGGACGAGAATTACATGTCCGGCTATTTCGGCGTTTCGAGCGAGCAGGCCGCACGCTCCGGCTTGCCGCGGTACGATATAAGCTCCGGCGTCAAGTCGGTCAGTCTCTCGACCAGCGCCTTGTATTCCCTCAGTCCGAATTGGCTGATCGCCGGCTCGCTCGGGATCAAGCAACTGCTGGGGGACGCAGCCGACAGCCCAATCGTGGAAAGCGAACTGCAGCCGTTCGGCGTGATCGACCTGCTCTATCGCTTTTGACGCCGCATTCCCCCAGCATGACTGCCCGCACACCGGACCGCTGGGCCCCGCTCCATTGGTGGAAGCCCGCTGAGACCTACTGGCATCGCCTAACCAGGTCCGGTGCTCGGGGCCTAGCTGACAATTAAGGCAAGTAGTCCCGGTTCATAACTCTAAGCTGACGCTGGCGGCATGGCGTCGAGCGGCTGCCTTTGACCCATATGAGACATGCGGCGCGCGCGGCGAAGATCGGCGGGGTTCCAAATGACTGCACAATTCAGGCAGCCCATGCGCTTGACAGCGCCGGTCAGGAGCTTATTGTGTCTCTAGACCGTTTGGTCTAGAGACACGAAAACTTAGTCTAGTGCATAAGAATGCAGGGAGTAGGGAACATGCGGGTTGCAAAGGAACACGTGGATATCAAGATGCAGATTCCAGGCGCGATCATTCGCCAGCGCACCGATTTTGGCGACGCGAGCGGATTCGGCAAGATCAGCGGCGAGTACTTCACCCTTGACGCGGGCGTGGACACTACCGCGCTCTTTCAAGGACTGGAAGGAAATGCCTGCCAATGTCCCCATTGGGGCTTCGTGCTGCACGGTCGGATCACCACGATCGACGCGGCCGGCAAGCAGGAGACGGTCAGCGCCAATGATCTGTTCTACTGGCCGCCTGGGCATAACGTGCGAGTCGATGCCGACGCGGAGATCATCATGTTCAGCCCCCAGACCGAACACGGCCGCGTCATCGGCCACATGATCGAAAAGACGAAAAGCTAAGCTCGCTGCCCGGCGCCCGAAGGAACTTCCTTCCGGGCGCCGGAGCGGCTCCGGACGGTCCAAACCTTGCGGTACAACGCCAACGACGTTGCAGTGATGCATTCAACGAAGCAACGCCTGATCGACGTGGGCCTCCGCATGCTTCTCAAGCACGGCTACAACGATCTGGGCATCCAGGCCCTGCTCACGGCCACGGGGACGCCCAAGGGCTCCTTCTACCATCACTTTAGGGACAAGGAGGATTTTGCGCTGCAGGTCGTCGACGCATACATGGCGCAAGTCCACGCAGGTCTCGATATCTGCCTACGCGACAATGGGCGACCGCCGCTTGCGCGGGTGCGGCGTTTTTTCGAGCTGACGCAGCAGAAGTACCGCGAGGAGGGTTACATGGGCTGCTTCTTGGGCGGGCTCGGACAAGAACTGTCGGGTGTCAGCGAGGTGTTCCGGCGCAGGATCGAGGCGTGCTTTGCCGCGATCGCCGAGCGCATGGCGGTCTGTTTGGATGAGGCTCGGCAAAGAGGCGAGATCCCAACCGAGTGCGATGTGCGTCGGATGGCGGATCTATTGGTCGACTGCTGGGAGGGCGCGGCGCTGCGCAGCCGGTTGCGGCGGAACCCCGCGTCGCTGAACGCGATGCTCGATTTCTACATCCGCTCCGTGGTCACTGGCTAATCGCGGTTGGGGAAGCAGTAAGGCATCTCCGTTATCTTAACGGCGCTTGCGGCATCAATCTGACTACTCGACGTTACCGAAGCCACGGTCCATATCGCGATGGGATGCTTTCTCCTGCATCACTTCACCCATTGAAACTACTTTCAAATGAACTAAGAGTCCGCATTTCCCAGACGACTCTGCCAATTGACGCTATGGATCGAACCGGCGTCCCCAACTAGCGGATCCCTCTTTGTTCAACAACAGCCGCTTCATGCCGGTCGCCATGTGGCCGCAATTGGCACATCGGCGACTTGGCGCGACGTTCTGCCCATGTCCGCTAAGCATCCCAAGGGGGACATTGAACGGTTATCGACGGAATTGGAATGATGAGTACTCGACGGCAATAGGCGCCGTGTCGTTCGACCAGGCGGAAAGGGCCCGCGCCCTCCCTTGAATCCGGCGCCCCGAGAGTATACCGTCCGGACGGTACAGTATGGGAGCAACAGCCGATGGCGCGGGCGGGGACGGCGGATCGGATTATCGATGCGGCGGAGGCGATCGTCGAAGAGCATGGCGTCGCCGCGCTGACGCTGGAGCAGGCGGCCAAGCGCGCCGGAGTCAGCAAAGGCGGCGTGCTCTATCATTATCCCAGCAAGGAGGCGCTGGTGGCGGCGATGATCGGCCGCTTCACCGCGCGCTTCGACAGCGCGGTGGCGCAATTGACCGCGGAAGATCCAACCGCCAAGGGCCGGACCACGCGCAGCTACGTCAAGGCGAGCTTCGGCCATGCGCCGGGCACCGGGCCGAAATTCGATCGCGCTTGCGG
>JBJXGL010000316.1:0-8979 GCA_046160365.1 Aestuariivirga sp.
TCTGCATTTTTCATCATCAACTGCCGAACACCCTGGAGATGATGCGGCATTGCCCGGACGTCTCCTTCGTGCTGGACCACATCGCCAAGCCGGGGATCAAGGCGGGTCTCACGGAGCCTTGGCGCAAACATATTCGAGACATTGCGGCATTCCCGAACGTAGTGTGCAAGCTGTCGGGCGTCACCACCGAGGCAGATCACGCCAACTGGACGCGCGAGCAGCTGAGGCCTTACATCGATCACGTGATTGACTGTTTCGGCTTCGACCGGATCATGTACGGCGGCGACTGGCCGGTGTCGGAACTGGCCGGCCACTACACCGCCTGGATCGATGTGCTCGACTGGGCGACCGCAGGGTGCGGAAAGGACGAGAAGCGCAAACTGTTTCACGACAACGCCATCCGCGCCTACCGGCTCTAACGCAATGAACGAAGAGGACCTGCGGCGGAAGGGTTACAGCGTGCACGCCCTGCGTGACCTGGCGCGCCGCAAGCTTCCGCCGATGATATTCGACATGGTGGACGGCGGTGCCGGTGACGAGGTCACGGTTCGCCGCAACATTGAAGCGCTGGCAGAAATCGCGTTCCTCCCCAAGGTGCTCGCGGGCGTATCAAGCTGTTCGCAGGAAACGGAACTCTTCGGTCACCGGTTGGCGTCACCCGTGATTGTCGCGCCGACAGGCCTCGCCGGATTGTTGTGGCCGCGCGCCGAAATTGCCACTGCGCAGGCGGCATCGCGATTCGGCACCATATACATCACCAGCCACGCCTCGACTTCTACCATGGAGGACATCCAGTTGGCCGCGCCCGGCCCCAAATGGATGCAGATTTTCCTCTACAAGGACCGGGGCCTGACGGCGGAGTTCACAGCGCGGGCAGCGGCGGCGGGCTACGCCGGGCTGGTACTCACCGTCGACAATCAAGTGATGGCGGTGCGCGACCGCGATGCCCGCAACGGGCTCATGTTTCCGATGAAACTGCGGGCGCGGGGCATTCTTGGCTTTGCCTCGCGGCCGGGCTGGCTGATGCGCATGCTCCGCGCCCCCAATCCGACATTCGTCAACTATGGTGCGCGCACCGGAATCGGCGCTTTTGGGCCGGTGATGGCCGAGCAGCTCGACCCCGATATCGGATGGAAGGACGTGGCGTGGTTGCGTGGTTTGTGGAAGGGGCCGCTGATCCTGAAAGGCTTGCTTCACCCCGAAGAGGCGGTCAAGGCAATCGAGCACGGCGTCGATGCGGTGGTGGTCTCCAATCATGGCGGGCGGCAGCTCGATGGCGCCGTCGCATCGGTAACGGCGCTTCCGGCGGTCGTCGACGCCGTGGCGGGCCGCATCCCCGTATTGGTCGATGGCGGATTCCGGCGTGGTGCCGACGTTGTGAAAGCGCTGGCTCTTGGCGCGCGCGCGGTGCTGATTGGCCGGCCGCAATTGTGGGGCGTTGCCGCGGCGGGAGAAACCGGAGTTCACTGGGTGCTGGACGTGTTCAAACGTGAGATAGATCGAACCATGTCGCTCGGCGGTTGGGACGGCATCGAAAAACTCAACCGCGCAATTTTCGCGCGGGAGACCGGGCTGCACGCCACTGGATTCAAGCCGCGCAACCTAGACTGAACGGAGGATCATGCTCAAGATTTTCAACGATTTCGAACGCCGCGACGATCTCCTGGCGAAGTTCGACGCCGTGGCATCATGTTACTCCGCTTCCTGCGTCTTCGCCGATGTCATGTACCGGACAGGTGTCATGCAATCCGCCATCAAGCCTCCCTTCAAGGCGAAGGCCACCGGGCAAGCACTCACGGTTCAGCTGTCAAAGGGCGATCTTGTCGATCCGCTCAAGGCGCTCGAAATGGGCAGGCCCGGCGACATCATCGTGGTCGATGCTGGCGGTGAAACGGAGACGTCCGTCTGCGGCGGGCTGATGGGAGGCCTGGCGAAAAACCGGGGCATTCGCGGCATGGTGGTCGATGGTGCTGGCCGTGACATCGACGAACTCGAGGACATTGGCTGGCCGATCTGGACGCGGGCGATCACGGCGCGTGGCACCCACACCATGTTCTCCGGCCGCAAGGAAGAACTCTCGATCAACATACCGATCGCCTGCGGGGGCGTCGCCGTCAACCCTGGAGACTTCATCGTTGCGGACACGATCGGTGTCGCCGTAATCCCACTGGCCAAGGCCGAAGAGATCGTCGAACTCGCGCGGGAACAAGCAGAGCGGGAGCAGAAGACGCGCGAGTGGGTTTCGAAAGGCAAGACCGTGGAAGACTTGCTGGCGGAATTCGGACGGATTTGATTGGGAAGAATGTCGCGGCAGATTGTCCTATAGCAGCTTCACGTGTTTTCCCGCGATCACCTATTCCCGCGCCTTGGATCAGGTGCGGGAATCTCAAGAAATATTAAACGAAAACAAATAATTACTGGCAAGATAAGGTAGGATGGTGGGCGATACTGGACTCGAACCAGTGACCCCTGCGATGTGAACACAGTGCTCTACCAACTGAGCTAATCGCCCGGAATTCATGGGATCGCGGGCGGTATAGGGGGCTGGGACCGCTAAAGTCAAGAATTGAGGCAATCCTGCACTGTTTGCCACATTCCGTCATAGTGCGAGACCAGCCGGTCGGGACCATATTCGCCAACCGGCCTCGGCGTGTAGCCGAAGGGGACGGCGATCACCGGAACGCCCGCCGCGCGCGCGGTGAGAATGTCCGTCTCGCTGTCGCCGATCATGATCGAGCGGGAGGCGCTGGCATCCATGCGCTTCAGCGTTTCCTGATAGGGCCGGGGATCGGGCTTGGCGATGCCGATCGTATCGGGACCGACGACGGCGCTAAAATAGTGATCGAGTTCGAGCGCGCCCAGCAGCTTATGTGACAGGCTTTCAAGCTTGTTGGTGCAAACGCCCAGCGCTATGCCTTCGCCGCGGCAGCGGTCGAGAAACGGCACAAGTCCGTCGAACGGCTTACTATCCACTGCGATGTGGCCTGCGTAGTAGATGACGAACTCCTGATAGAGCGTCTCCACCGCGCGCGGATCGACGGGATCGCCGGTTGCCGCGCAGCCACGCGCGATCAGCGCCCGCGCGCCATGCCCCACGAAACTCCGCACCTCTTCCAACGAGATCGGCCTGCGCCCCAGCGTCGCCAGCACGTGATTGGTGGCCCGCATCAAATCGGGAGCCGTATCGACAAGCGTTCCGTCGAGATCGAAGACTAGCGCCTGCCTGATCATATGAGCTCCGTCCTTGTGCGTTTGAGTGGCCGGATTGGCTGTGCTAAGAGCGCGCCAACTTCAGGGAGACATGCGATGGACATCCGCAAAACGCAAGCCTTGCGCGACATTTTGAAGGACAAATCCCTTCTCAAGGACAAGTGCTATATCGGCGGCAAATGGGTGGACGGAAAGTCCGCGATCGACGTCACTAACCCCGTCAACGAAAGCGTCATCGGCAGCGTGCCACGGCTTGGCGTAGCGGAAACCCGCGCCGCTATCGAGGCCGCGGCCCGCGCCCAGAAGGATTGGGCGAAGAAGACGGCGAAGGAACGCGGAGCCATGCTGCGCAAATGGTTCACGCTGATGATGGAGAATCAGGAGGACCTCGCCCAGATCATGACCGCCGAGCAGGGCAAGCCGCTCGCCGAATCGCGGGGTGAAGTCGCCTACGGCGCGTCATTCATCGAGTTCTTCGCCGAAGAAGGAAAACGCATCTACGGCGAGACCATTCCGTCGCCCTGGCCTCAAGCGCGCATGGTGGTGATCAAGCAGCCGGTGGGCGTAGTGGCCGCAATCACGCCTTGGAACTTTCCCAATGCCATGATCACCCGTAAGGCAGGCCCCGCGCTGGCGGCTGGCTGCACGTTCGTATGCAAGCCAGCGAGTGAAACGCCACTCTCGGCACTCGCCATGGCCGAGCTTGCCGAACGCGCTGGGATGCCGGCCGGCGTGTTCTCGGTGATCACCGGTTCCGCCAAGGAGATCGGCGGCGAGATGACCTCGAATCCGATTGTCCGTGCACTGACGTTTACGGGCTCGACCGAAATCGGCCGCATGCTCATGGCGCAGTGCGCACCGACCATCAAAAAGGTTGGACTCGAGCTCGGCGGCAATGCGCCCTTCATCGTCTTCGACGACGCCGATCTCGATGCGGCGGTGGCCGGCGCAATGCTGTCAAAGTACCGCAACGCCGGCCAGACCTGCGTCTGTGCCAACCGGATTCTCGTTCAGGATGGCGTCTACGACAAGTTTGCGGAGAAACTCGCCGAAGCGGTGAAGAAGCTGAAAGTAGGCGACGGAACCGAAGCAGGCGTTACCACCGGGCCGCTCATCAACAAGGCGGCGGTTGCGAAAGTTCAGGAGCATATCGACGATGCGGTAAAGAAGGGTGCCAAGGTCATGATCGGCGGCAAGCCCATGGGCGGCAACTTCTTCGAACCGACACTGATCCGCGACGTGACATCGGCGATGGCGGTGGCCCGCGAGGAAACCTTCGGCCCCGTGGCCCCGCTCTTCCGCTTCAAGACGGAGGAAGAAGCAATTGAGATGGCCAACGACACCGAATTCGGCCTTGCGTGCTATTTCTACGCCCGCGACATCGGCCGCGTCTGGCGCGTCGCCGAGGGACTCGAGTATGGCATGGTCGGAATCAACGAAGGCATCATCTCGACGGCGGAAGCGCCGTTCGGTGGCGTGAAGGAATCGGGTTTGGGCCGAGAAGGCTCGCACCATGGCGTGGAGGAATACCTGGAGATGAAATACATGCTGATGGGCGGGCTGGCCAAGTGAGCGCTGAGGATCAAAAGAAGGCGGCCGCGGAGGCCGCCATGAAATTCGTGAAGCCCGGCATGAAGATCGGGCTCGGCACAGGGTCGACGGCCAATCACTTCATCAACGCACTAGGCGCCGCCGTGAAGAAGGGCCTGGACGTAAAGTGCGTTCCGACCTCGAAGGCCACCCATGCGCTCGCGGTATCGCTCGGCATTCCGATGGTGACTCTGGAACAGGAACCATATCTCGACCTCACAGTCGACGGCGCGGATGAATTCGATAGTTCTTTCCGCTTGATCAAGGGCGGCGGCGGTGCGCTGCTGATCGAGAAGATCGTGGCGTCCTCGTCCAAATACATGGTGGTGGTCGCCGATCAATCGAAACGGGTGAAGATGCTCGGCAAGTTTCCCCTGCCGGTGGAGGTCATTCCGTTTGGCGTCAAGTCAACCGCTTGGAAAATCGAGCGCGATTTCAAGTTCCTCAAAATGGAAGCCAAGATGACGCTGCGCTTAAAGGATGGAAAGCCGTTCCAAACCGATGGAGGCAACTGCATCCTCGATTGCGCCTGTGGCGAGATCAAGGAACCAGAGCGTCTGGAGATGATCCTCAACAATACGCCGGGCGTCGTCAACAACGGTCTCTTCATTGGCCTCGCCGGCATCATCATGATGGGAACACCGAAAGGCGTTGAGGAAATTGTGAGGAAATGACGGCGTTCGACTACGACCTCTTCGTCATCGGCGCGGGCTCGGGCGGCGTGCGCGCCGGACGTATCGCTGCGAAACATGGCGCGAAAGTTGCCGTGGCCGAGGAGTACCGCGTCGGCGGCACCTGTGTGATCCGCGGCTGCGTTCCGAAAAAGCTCTTCGTCTACGCATCCAAGTTCGCCGAGGAGTTCGAAGACGCGGTGGGTTTCGGCTGGACCACGGACAAGGTCAGGTTCGACTGGCCAACGCTGATTGCCAACAAGGACAAGGAAATCGACCGGCTCAACAAGGCTTACATCCGCAACTTTGAAGCCGCGGGCGCGGAGTTGATCCAGGAACGTGCCACAATCATTGATCCGCACACGGTCGAATTGGCATCGGGCCGTAAGCTGACGGCGAAATATCTTCTCGTCGCAGCCGGCGCATCGCCCTTCGTGCCGCGCCATTTGCCCGGTCATGAATTCGCGATCACTTCGAACGAAGCGTTTCATCTCGAGCAACTGCCGCGCCGCATCTGCATCGTTGGCGGCGGCTACATCGCAGTCGAGTTTGCGGGAATCTTCCAGGGCCTCGGCGTTGAGACCATTCTCATCTATCGCGGCGAGCAGATCCTGCGCGGCTTCGACGACGACATCCGCAACCATCTCGCGGGCGAGATGAAGAAGAAGGGCATCGAAATCAGAGCTCGCGCCGATGTGGTGGGGATCGAACGCTCGGGCGAGGGCGTTCGGATCACGCTCGAGGATGGAACTGTCTTTGGCGCAGGCCAGATCATGTTCGCTACCGGCCGCATTCCGAATGTGATGAACCTCGGCCTTGAAAACGCAGGCGTGGATTTGACGCCTCATATGGCGGTCAAGGTGGACGGGTACTCGAAATCGTCCGTGGACAGCATATTTGCCGTGGGCGATGTGACCAACCGCGTGAACCTGACGCCAGTCGCGATCCGCGAGGGACACGCCTTCGCCGACACGGTATTTGGCGGCAAGCCAACCGAGGTCGATCATTCCATGATCCCAACCGCGGTTTTCTCGCAGCCTGAAATTGGAACTGTCGGGATGACGGAAACCCTGGCGCGGCAGGGGTTCAAGAAGGTCGATATTTATAAAGCCAGCTTCCGCCCAATGAAGCACACGCTCTCGGGCCGCGACGAGCGGAGCTTTATGAAGCTCGTCGTCGATGGCGACAGCGACCGCGTTCTCGGCTGCCACATCTGTGGGCCCGATGCCGGCGAGATGGCGCAACTCCTTGGTATCGCTGTCAAAATGGGCGCGACGAAAGCCGACTTCGACGCCACCATGGCGGTTCACCCGACCGCCTCCGAGGAACTCGTGACGCTCCGAGACAAGTGGCAATCCGCCTGACAATGGAATAGGTTAGCCTCCGGCGGCGTATCGGCAGTGAGGAAAGGCCGTTCATGGATTTCCGGACTCAGTTGGCCGGCGAGATACCATATCTGAGGCGGTTTGCCCGGGCGCTTTGCGGCGACGGCGCGCTGGCCGACGATCTGGTTCAGGACTGCATCGAGCGCGCTCTGCTCAAGAGCCATCTTTACGATCCGGCGCGGCCTCTCCGCGCCTGGCTCTATGCCGTGCTGCGCAACATCTTCATCAGCGGTCTGCGCCGCGAAGGGAGTCATACGGTTGTGAAGACCATCGACGATCTGGTTCAGGGCGAGGATGCAGTAGCTCCCGCCCAGGAGGACCGCTTGTCGATAGCGCAGATCGGCAAGGCGCTCGAGATGCTGCCGCCGCAGCACCGCGAGGTGATCGTGCTCGTGGGCCTCGAGGAGATGAGTTACCGCGACGTGGCCGAGATCACCGGCATTCCTGTTGGCACGGTAATGTCCAGGCTGTCGCGGGCGAGAAGTTCATTGAAGCAAATTCTGACCGATCGCGGTCACGCGGTGTTGAGGAGGGTCAAATGACCAAACTCGACACCCACGAGAGCTGGCGGCTCCATGCCTATGCCGACAACGAGCTGGACAAGGAAGAACGGATCAAGATCGATGCTCAGCTCACGGACGATCCTGAGGCGCGCGCCGAAGTCGAGTTCTGGATCGCACAGAAGAGGGCCATGAAGGATGCCTACGATGGCGTCCTCGTCGAGCCTGTGCCGGGGAAACTTCAAGCCGCTTTGAAGCAGGTTTCGAAACCCGCGCAGAATTCGTCCTGGCGCGCATCGGCAATTGCCGCGGCTCTCGCAACGCTGCTGATCGGCGGCGCGGCGGGCTGGTACTTTGGTTCGCAGCATGGCGGCGCGCAGGCCTTTACCATCGCCGACCGTGCGTTGGTGGCGCATGAGGTTTATGCCGTTGAGAAGCGCCATCCCGTGGAAGTGACCGCGAACGAGAAGGAGCATTTGCAAACCTGGCTCGGCAAACGCATCGGTTCCGCCTTCAAGACTCCCGATCTGGCGGTTGCGGGTTTCAATCTTCTTGGCGGAAGGCTGCTCGCAGCCGAGGATCGCCCGGCGGCACAGCTCATGTACGAGGATGCCAACAAGAAGCGCATCACCATCTTCATGACCTCGAACCCAAGCCGTGCCGAGCGCTCCATCGAACTCGCCTCGCGCGGCAATCTGGTGGCCTGCTATTGGTTCAACGAAAACATAGGCCTCGCGGTCGCTGGCGAGATTACCCGCGAGGAAGCCGAGAAAATCGCCAAGCTGGCTTACGAGCAGATGGAAGGCGAGCAGGGTTAGCCCGAAATCTCATAATGCGCCTCGACAGTGACGCCGTTGTTGATCGGCAGCATGTCCTGCGGGCAGGCGGAGAAGGCGATGATGGCGTCCATCTCGGCGCGGAAGGTGACTGAATCGCCCGGCTTGCACAGGCAATTGCCCCACTCGAGCGAGCCATCCTGCCGCCAGGGGATGTTCATGAACAGATTGAGCGAGTCGGGCGTGTAAGGGATGGTGAAACCAAGTGCCGCCAGCCCCGCGTGGAGATTGTCGCGGCAATTCTCGTGGTACTTGGTGCAGCCGAGCAAACCGTAGCGCTCGTTATCGCAAGGCGCGATCAAGGTATCGTGGCGCCCGGGGGAGTTGTCTTCGGTCAAGGTCAGGATCGGACGGCGGCGGTTGCTGATCATGGGGTCGCCCGCCACCGGATAAAGCCTGGTCCAGAAGGCGCGGCAATGTTCCATGCCCATGTATTCGCGCAAATCCGCCGCGTTAAAGGCCCAGAAATCAACCACCTGATTGCCATGGGTGTTGATCACCTTGACTGATTGGCCCCGGGCTAGACGGTCTGCCTTGCCAGAGCGGGCCGGAATGGTTTGAATTGAGGCCATAGCGTGAATTTTCCTTTCGTGGGAGAAAGAGCCTGAAGGACCGTGCGGCGCTTGCTAGTAAACCGGATATTCCCCACAAGTCCGAATCCTGTCGAGAGCCAAAAGAGCGATTCCACCAGCTATGACCGATGTGAAGACCGACCGATACCGCGAAACCATCTTTCTCCCGCACACCAGCTTTCCGATGAAAGCCGGGCTCCCCGTCAAGGAGCCCG
>JBJXGL010000317.1:0-10527 GCA_046160365.1 Aestuariivirga sp.
ACTATCTCGATCAAACCGGTGCGCTCTGGGCCAAGGGCGCGCTCGTCGGCAAGGTCGCCTCCGCCATGTCGTCGACGGCGACTCAACACGGTGGCCAGGAAGCGGCATTGCTGTCGCTTTATACCTCGGTGCTCCACCACGGCATGGTGATCGTCGGCTTGCCTTACGCCTATCAGGGCCAGATGGGCGTCGATACGATCCGCGGCGGCTCGCCTTATGGCGCGACAACGCTCAGCGCCGGAGATGGCTCGCGCCAGCCCTCGGCGCAGGAACTCGAAGCCGCCAAATGGCAAGGCAGCCACGTCGCCAAGATCGCGGCCAAACTGGCGAAGTGACTCTCCCCTCCTCCGCGCCCGGAACGCGCGCGGAGGAGGTAAAGTCAAGCAAGCCTCTTCAAAACCAGCGCCAGTTTCTCCGCCAGCAAATCGAGATCGGAATCAGTACCCGCGCTCACGCGGATGCAGCGGTTGAGGGGCGCTACGCCCGGCATGCGGATGAAGATGTTTTCTTTCAAAAGTTCTTCAACAATCGAACGGCTAAAGGCACCGTCGCGGCCGCAATCGAGGCACACAAAGTTGGTGGCAGACGGCAGCGGCTTCAATCCATTAGCCTTGCCGATCTCGCCAATGCTTTCGCGCGCCCGGGCTACTTTGCCCTTCACCTCGACGATCCAAGCGTCGTCGTGAAATGCCGCAAGCGCTCCTGCTTGTCCGACCCGCGTTATGCCGAAGTGATTGCGGATGCGGTCAAAGGCCGAGATGACATCGCGATGGCCAATCGCATAACCCACACGCAGGCCGGCCAAACCATAGGCTTTCGAAAACGTGCGGAAGCGCAACACGTTCTCCCGCGTTACATCGATCGCCGGCAATGTGCCCTCCGGCGCGAACTCTCCGTAAGCTTCATCGAGCACCAACAGCGTTTCGCCGGGCATACGCGCCATCATCCGCGATACATCGGCAGCGCTCCACCAGCTTCCCATCGGATTGTCGGGATTGGCGAAGTAGATCATCTTCGCCTTCTCCCGCGCCGCCAGCGCCAGCAGAGACTCGGGGTCTTCGCGGTCCTCCACATAAGGTGTCGTGACGAGTCTGCCGCCAGCACCCGCCACATGAAAGTTGAACGTGGGATAAGCGCCCAGCGATGTGGCAACCGGCGTTCCCGGCTCGACGAACAGCCTGACCGCGATCCCCAGCAGCGCATCGATGCCTTCGCCAACGGCGACATTCTCCGATGCCACTCCAAGTTTCGCGGCAATTGCGTATTTTAGATCGTGGTTCTCGGGATCGCCATATTGCCAACTCGCGGCAGCCGCCTCGCGCATTGCGGCCACCGCCTTGGGCGAAGGCCCGAACACACTCTCATTCGCGCCCAGCCGCGCCGCAATCGCAACCCCGCTCCGCCGCTCCAGCGCCTCCGGCCCCACGAACGGAACGCTCGACGGCAGATCGCGAATGATGGTGGCGAAGGAAAGCGGCATCAGCCGGTTTTCACATAGTTCCGCCAGTCATGCTCTTCCTTGAAGCCCAAGACCTCTCGCGCCTTGCGGTTGGAAAGCGGGCCTTCCCGATCGCCCAGATCGCGGGTCAGCGGCGTGTTGGGCGCATACTTGCGCAAGAAGGCGGGTGTGGGCTCGTTGGCGGTAATGGTATTGTTCACCGCGTTGAACACTTGGAAGCCCATGCCGTCCTTCTCGAGGCAGAGATGTACGATCTGGGCGAGATCGCGCGCGTCGATATAGGTCCAGGCATTGCGCTTCCGCGACATCGGGTTCTTCAGAAACTTCTCGAACATCGGATATTCATGCGGCTCGATCACATTGCCGATTCTGAGCGCATAAACATCGGCGTGGTAGCGCATGGCGAAGGCGCGCGCAGTCTTCTCGTTCACCAGCTTCGAGAGGCCGTAGGAGTCCATCGGATCGATGTCGTAATCCTCTTCCAGCGGAAAGTGATGAAAGTCCTTGTCGCCTTCGGCGAAACATACGCCATAGGTGGTCTCGCTGGAGGCAATGATCACCTTGCGGATGCCGAGTTTCATAGCCGCTTCGATCACATTGTAGGTCGACATCACATTCACCTCGAAGGTGACGTTGTCGGGATTGATCAGAACGCGCGGGATCGCCGCGAAATGCACCACCGCATCGGCAAGCACCGGGCCTTTGCCGCTGTCATAACCTTCAAAACCGAAATGCATGGAGAGCGCGTTGAAGGCCTGGCCATTGTCTGTCAGGTCGGCCACCAGCGTGTTCACGCCCGGGCAATCGAGCGGCTTCAAATCCACATTGAAGATCTCATAACCCTTTGCCTTGAGCCACGGTACGGCGTGCTTGCCGGCCTTGCCTGATCCACCCGTGAAGACGATGCGCTTGGCCATGGGAAACCTATGTGTCTGAAGTGGACCGCTTGAGGATGGCGTCCCGGAAGGGATTCGAACCCCTGACCCCAGGTTTAGGAAACCTGTGCTCTATCCGGCTGAGCTACCGGGACTTTCGGGGACGATGACTAGGCGGATGGAGCGAAAAAGGGAAGAGGCGGTTTCTTTTTCCTGGCGCGCGGATCCAGCGCTTGCGCCGGTTCAAGACTCTGGTTTTGTCCAAGCACCATCATTGCAGACGCAAGAGCATCAGCCTCCGCCCCCGATGACAGCAAAGGCACTTTCGCGCCGACTACCAAAACAAAGACCGAACCGAAATGCCGACCAACAGCGCGTTCACGCGACCGATATGCGCCGGGGAGCGAGTGCGGCGGCTGCCGCTTCCTGCGCCGCTACCTCCAGGACATGGTGGAAGGGCGAGAGTTCGCATACGGGATCGGCCGCGGTGGCGCGTCCTGCGAGCGCCAGCGCCTGGCAGCGGCAGCCGCCTTTGCAGGAGGTCTTCTTGTCGCATGAGATGCATGGCTCTTCCATCCAGTCGAGCCCGCGATAGGCGTTGAAGGCGGGCGAACGCGACCAGATATCGGCGAGCGTGCGGTCTCTTACCGACCAGAACTCCAATCCCGAAATGGTCTCCGCCGCATGACAGGGCAGCACCCTGCCCGACGGCGTTACGTTGATCACGCGCGCGCCCCAGCCACCCATGCAAGGTTTCGGCACACGGGCAAAGTAGTCAGGGATCACGCTGTCGATGACGATCATGCCGTGATGTTTGTGGCGGAGCGCTTTCACTTCCGCATCCGCCGCCACGGCCTGCTCGCGCGTGGGCATGAGATGCGCACGGTTTTTCAACGCCCAGCCATAATACTGAACATGAGCGATCTCGACGCGCTTTGCACCCATGTCGAGTGCCAACTGCACCATCTCGGAAATGTTCTGGATGTTATGGCGGTGAATCACGGCATTGACGGTGAGGGGCAAACCGAGCTTCACAACCGCGGCGCCAAGCGCCAGCTTCTTTGCGTGACCACCCTTGAAGCCGCCGATCTGATCGGCGTTGAGCGGGTCTACATCCTGCAAACTCAGTTGCACATGATCGAGGCCTTGATCGGCGATGGCCTTGAGTCGCTCCTCGTTCAGCATGACGCCCGACGTGATGAGATTGGTGTAGAGTTCGAGTTTGGCGCAATGACCGATGATCTGCTCAAGATCGGCGCGCGCCGTGGGCTCTCCGCCCGAGAGATGCACCTGCAGCACGCCGAGATCGTTGGCTTCGCTGAAGACGCGTTGCCAATCGGCGGTTTGCATTTCCAGCTGGCGGCGGTCGAGTTGCACGGGGTTCGAACAATAGGCGCATTGCAGCGGGCAGCGGTGAGTGAGTTCCGCAAGAAGTCCGATGGGAGCGGGGACGGTCACAGTTCAAGCACCTTTTTCTCCGCGAAGCCTTTCAGGAACGACACCACGTCGCCGCGAATGGCTTCGATGGGCGCTTCGAAGGTCTTCGAGAGGTCCTCAAGCATTTGATCAAGCGATCTTCCGTCGCAGCGCTGGAGAATGGCGACGCCGATGTCGTCGACTTCGAAAATGCGTTCCGGCGCCAGCAACACCCAACGATTGCGCACCCTATCGTGGCGCAAGCGCACGCCGCGCGGCAGGCGGGGCGTCATGGAACGTAGGCTCCGGGTGGCGGAAGGCCGGGCGAGACGTAAGCGTGATGCAAGGCATCCAGCTGCGCCCACAACACGTCGCATTTGAAGGTGAGCGCGTCCTGCACCGCCTGCTGCTGCTCGGGCGTCTTCGCATGTTGCTTCACATAGTCGAGGGCGAAATCGGCATCGCGCGGGGCTTGGGTCAATCGCTTCTCGAAATAAGCGAGAATCTTCGCATCGAGAAAATCGTAGTTCGCCAGCATGCCGCTCACCCGCTCGCCAATGGTTTTCGGCGAGAACATCTCGGTGAGCGAGGAGGCAATGGCTTCAAGCATGGGTTTCACGCGCACGAAATTGACATAGGCATCGACCGCGAAGCGCGTTGCCGGAAGAATGCCCTTGCCGCTTGTGACGAAGCTGCGGTCGAGGCCCAGGCCATCGGTTAAAGCGATCCAGCGGGCGATGCCGCCCTTGTCGTCGCTGTCGCCATCGTGATCGAGGATGCGCTGCCGCCAGATCCGGCGGAGATCGGCTTGCTCCATGCGCGAAAGGATCACGGCGTCTTTCACCGGAATCATCGCCTGATAGTAGTAGCGGTTCAAGGCCCAAGCCTTGAGTTGCGCTTTCGTCAGCTTTCCGGCGTTCATCAGTATGTGGAACGGATGCTTGTTGTGATAGCGCGCATCGCCGATGGCGCGGAGCCGCGCTTCCAATTCTTCAGGCGATAGTAGCGCGTTCACAGCGTTATCTCCTGACAATCATCGGAGACAAGCCAGCCCGCGGCCTCGGCCTCGCGGCGCTCTGGAGAGTCATCTATCAGCAGCGGATTGGTGTTGTTCATGTGGATGAAGTAGCGCCGCGGAACATCGATCGATTGAAGCTGCGCCATCGAACCGTCAGCGCCCGACACCGGCACATGGCCCATGCGTTTTCCCGTCTTCGTTCCCGTGCCGCTCGTGATCATCTCATCGTCTTTCCACAGCGTGCCATCAAACAGCAGAAGTTCCGCGCCCTTCAAGTCCGACTTTAGCCGCTCGTCGATTTCGCCGCAGCCGGGCACGTAGCACGCGCGTTTTCCATCGGTCTCGATATGAAGCCCCAAAGTGTCGCCATTGCGGCTCACAGCAAAACCCTGTTCTGCTTCGCGATAGAGCGGCACTTTGCCGGGGACTTCGAATGCCGTTATCCGCAACTTCGGCGTGGCTTCGAAGCTCTTGCCGGTCTCCATGGTTTTGAAGACAACGATATCCCGGTTCAACGCCGCGAAGATGGGATTGGCGTCGATCTGATCCAATACTTTGGCGCTCGCCCACACGGTGAAGGCGTTCTGCTCGCGGAGCGAAATCAATCCACCGATGTGGTCAACGTCTGCGTTAGTCAGAATAACCGCTTTGATCGGTGAATGGCGCAGACCCTCGCGCGGATGCAGCACGGGGTTCGCGCCGATCTGTTCGCGGATATCGGGCGAACAATTGAACAGCGCCCAATCCTGGCCGTTCGATGATGCTACTATCGATGATTGAGTACGGCGATGAACCCGGGAATCGCCTTGCCAATAGAGCCCGCATACGGCGCAGCGGCAATTCCACTGAGGATATCCGCCGCCTGCCGCGGAACCAAGGACGCGCAGCTTCACGGCGCAAAAAAGCCGGAAAGACTAACGCCTGTCCGGCTTCTTTTGGACCTTAGAGTTCGGCCGGGAAATAATCGTTGATTTCCATGCCGATGCAAACTTCAGTCACCTTCGGTGTCGACCACTTCATTGTTTGCTTCCTTCTGCAGTTGGACGCGCGTCCGGCAATGCTTAAGACACATCGAGAGAGCCGGCACAAGTAGACAATGGTCCTTGTGCCATGTTCGGCCTTTTTTCCGGCAAACGCCGCCGGGGCGGCGTAATGGCCGAGCGCGTGAAAACTTACCTAACACATACGAAACTCCAGCTTGTGCACCGGCCTATTATGCTGGCATGAAAACCGGAGTATAAAGACGCTGCGGAAGGGAAAGCGCCATGGCAGTCCCATCGTTTCTGATCGTCGACGACCACCCCTTGTTTCTCGAGGCGCTGCAGTCCGCGATCGAAGACGGCTTCCCCGGCGCTAAGGTGGATGTGACCGAGACCATTCAAGGGGCGTGCAAGGTGCTGGCCGGCAAGAAATTCAACCTGGTTCTGCTCGACCTCAAGATGCCGGATGCAAACGGCTACGACGGCTTGCAGCAGGTGCGCGCCACGGCCAGGAAAACGCCGCTCGCGGTCATCTCCGCAATGACCGGGCCTGAGATTGTCAACAAGGTGAAAGCGTTGGGGGCCGATGGCTTCATCACTAAGAGCCAGCCGCGGAAGGACATCCTCGCCTCCGTCGCCACCATTCTCAATGGCGGCAACAGCTTTCCCAGCGAGACGGGCGCCGGCGACGGCAGCGTGTCCGGCGAAGTTCAGGAACTGATAGAGAAGCTCCGTCAGCTCACGCCGCAACAGCTGAAAGTGCTGACCCGCGTTTGCGAGGCCAAGCTCAACAAACAGATCGCCTACGAACTCGGCATTACCGAGACCACCATCAAGGCCCACATCACGCTGATCTTCAAAAAGCTCGGGATGCACTCGCGCACGCAAGCCGTGCTCACCATGCAGCGCATGAAGTCCGAACTGGCGGACACCGAGTTCGGCGGGCTGTTCGCCGCCGAAGGCTAGTCCGTTGGCAGTCCGGCGCGGTCATTCGGAAGAGCGGGACGCGCGCCGCGCCATCGCCGAGATGCGCCAGCAGCTTTGGCGCGAGGACCTTGAGCTTGTCGTCCTCTTCATCGCGCCCGACTACAATCGCGCCGCAATCGAACATGCGATTGCCGCAGAATTTTCCGGCGTCGAAGTGATCGGCTGCACGACCGCGGGCGAGATCACCTGCGAAGGTTACAAGGAAGGCGCCATCAGCGGCATCAGCTTCGACCGCAGCCACTTCAAGTCGAAGATCGCGCTTATTCCGCGGCTGCAAGCCTTCAACATGGAGGATGGCGAGCGCATCACGCATGATGTGATGGCGGAACTCGGGGCTTTGCTACCCAACGCCAAATCCGCGCCGGCGCAAACCTTCGCCATGCTGCTCGTCGATGGCATGAGCAAGCAGGAAGAAGTTGTGGTGTCCTCGCTCAACCGCTTTCTCGATCCCATTCCGCTATTCGGCGGCTCGGCGGGAGACGGCCTCAATTTCGGTTCGACCTGGGTCTATGCCCATGGACGTTTCCACCAAGACGCGGCGATTCTCGCGGTGTTTCAGACGAGTTGCCCTTTCAAGGTATTCAAGCTCGATCATTTCGAGGCGACCGACCGCAAGATGGTGGTGACTGAAGCCGATCCCAATGCGCGGCTGGTGCGCGAGATTAACGGCGAACCGGCAGCACCCGCTTATGCGCGCATGGTGGGGCTCGTGGCCCAGGAACTCTCGCCCATGATATTCGCGGCACATCCCGTGGTGGTGCGGGTCGGCGGCGAGTATCACGTGCGCTCGATCCAGAAGGTGGAAAAGGACGGCTCGCTACGCTTCTATTGCGGCATCGACGAAGGGCTCGTGCTTACGGTCGCCAAGGGCATGGACATGGCGGCCAACCTCTCGGCCAGTCTGCAGGCCGTGAACAAACAATTGGGCGATGTGGAACTGATCCTCGGTTTCGACTGCATCTTGCGCAAGCTCGAAGCCGAACAGAAACAGCAGACGCGCGAGGTCTCATCCGTGCTTCGCCATCACAATGTCGTTGGCTTCTCGACCTACGGCGAACAGTTCCGCTCCATGCATGTAAACCAAACTTTCACCGGCGTTGCCATTGGCAAGGGCAAGCCGCGCTCGTTTGAGCAGGCGGCGGAATGATGCTGGGCAATGTCGCGATATCGCCGGACGAACGCATCATGCGATTGGAAAAGATCAATCGTGCATTGATGGGCCGCGTCGAGCGCTCGCTGGATTTTCAGGGCGGCGCTTTTTCGCTGTTCCAGACGGCGATTCTGCTCGAAGACAAGGTGCGCGCCCGCACTCGCGATCTCGAAGGAACCCTCACCAACCTTTCGCAGGCCTATTCGCATCTCGAAGAAGCCCGCGACGACGCGGAGATGGCGAAGCAGAATTTGACCGCCGCGATCGAAGCGGTGAGCGAAGGGTTCGCGCTTTTCGATACCGAAGAGAAATTGGTGATGTGCAACGCCCAGTTCCGCTCGGTCATGCCCGCCGCGGCGGAAGCGCTCGCGCCTGGCACATCGTTCGAAACGATCGCCGGTGCATTCGCTGCAAGCCCGCATCTGGTGCTCGACAACGGAATCTCGCGGGTAACATGGCGCACACAACGCCTCGAAGTGTTCCGCAAGCCACATGCCGCATTCATCCAGCAGTTCTCCGGCGACCGCTGGCTGCAGATCTCAAACCGCAAAATGGGATCGGGTGCCACGGTCATCTTCCAGACCGACATCACCGACACGGTCCGCAGCGAACGGCTGAAGCACGAACGCGAGCTCGACGAACAGGCTAAGCTGCTCCGCGCCACCATCGATCACCTGCCGCAGGGCATCTGCATGTTCTCGAAGAAACTGCAACTCAAGACCTGGAACCGGAGCTTGGTGAGGCTTCTGCCGCTGCCGCTGAAGTTGCTGGCCGAGGGCGTAACGCTCGGCCGGATGTTCGGCCTCCTATCCGGATCAGGGCTAGTACCGGACGAGGCGTCGAGCGCTCTCTTGAACAACTGGCTTCGTGAGCCAGCGCGAGGCGATATTTCCGGCATCGAGATGCATCGTAGCGACGGCGTGATCCTCTCCGTCAATTCCAACGCCATGCCCGATGGCGGCATTGTGATCACCTTCACCGATGTCACGGTGGAACGTAGGGCGCGGCTGGCGTTGACGGAAGCCAACGAGACGCTGGAACAGCGAGTGACCGAACGCACATCCGAGCTTCGACGCGAAGTGGATGAGCGCCGCGCCATCGAAGGCCAGCTTGTCGCCGCCAAGGAGGAAGCCGAGGAAGCCAACAAGGGCAAAACCCGCTTTCTCGCCGCGGCAAGCCATGACCTGCTGCAGCCGTTGAACGCATCCCGCATCTTCCTTTCACTCCTGCAGGAAACCGAGCTCACCTCGCGCCAAGTCCGCTTTGTCGAGAACGCCGACCGGGCCTTCGGCTCGGTCGAGCAGCTTCTCGAATCGCTTCTCGACATTTCGCGCTTCGAAACTCGGAGCGTAGAGACCCATGTGGGACCCATCGACCTCAACCAGATTCTCTTCACACTGGTCTCTGAGTTTCAGCCAGTGAGCGAGCGCAAGGGACTGGCGCTTCG
This sequence comes from Aestuariivirga sp., assembly GCA_046160365.1. Taxonomy (GTDB): domain Bacteria; phylum Pseudomonadota; class Alphaproteobacteria; order Rhizobiales; family Aestuariivirgaceae; genus Aestuariivirga. Next base: position 9,333 of record JBJXGL010000317.1, read on the forward strand.
CCACGTATCGACCAAGGCTTGGGTGACGAGCGATCCTGGTCTGCTTCGCCGCATCATCCAGAACCTTTTGTCCAACGCCATCCGCTATACCGAGAAAGGCAAGGTCTTGATCGGCGCGCGCCGGCGCGGCGGCACCGTCTCGATCGAGGTGTGGGACACCGGCCCCGGAATCCCCGAAGGAACGCGTGAAGTGATCTTCGAGGAGTTCCGCCAGCTGCACAGCGAATATGCACGCGAGGGCAAAGCCATGGGGCTAGGGCTGGCAATCGTCGACCGCGTGGCGAAACTCTTGGGTCACCGCGTGCTTCTGCGTTCGCGCGTGGGAGCGGGCTCGTGCTTCGCCATCGAGGTTCCTCTCGCGGAGCCGGGCGATGCCGCAATTGCGGAGAGCGTGTCGATGCCGCAGCGGCACAAGGTTCCGCGCAAGCCGATGATCATCGTGATCGAAAACGATCTGCAGATTCTCGAGGGCATGATCGAACTTCTGGAAGCGCGGGACTATCACGCCATACCCACGGTGAGCGCGGAGGAAGCCCTGGAAGCGCTCGAAACGCTCGAAGCCATGCCCAACATGGTCATCGCCGATTATCACCTCGACAATGGCACGGGACTGGAAGCCGTGCGCCGGCTCCGCGCGGCGTGCGGAGCCAAGCTGCCGGGCATCATGATCACGGCCGATCAAAGCGTCGAACTCAGCGCGGCGCTTGCGCGCGAGAATATCGTTTATCTTTCCAAACCGCTCCGGCCCGCGCGGCTGTTCGAGGCGATCGGCGAACTGATGGCGTGATCCGGAAAACCCGAGCTTCGAGATGGCGTCCCGGAAGGGATTCGAACCCCTGACCCCGGGTTTAGGAAACCTGTGCTCTATCCGGCTGAGCTACCGGGACTTTCGGGGACGATGACTAGGCGGATGGAGCGAAAAAGGAAGAGGCGGCTTCTTTTGCCTCGCGCGCGGATGAAGCGAGGGGGCAGCAAAGATACCGGAACGCGCGCCTTTGCATGCGATGAAGCTGAACAGTGAAAGAAGAGATTGGTTTCAGTTCGCCGCGGGAACGATCGGATCTTCCGCGAACCGGCCTTCCAGCGCCGTGAGCATGTGCAGGAATTCGCTGAGCTCAGGGCTCAGGTGCTTGGCCTTCCCATTTTGGCTTCGCGATTGACGAGTTACGTTTTCTTTCATGACACCACCTTGTTT
>JBJXGL010000318.1:0-41219 GCA_046160365.1 Aestuariivirga sp.
AACACCTTCACCATCGCCGCCTCCGGCGCAACCGACGCATTCAACCAGCAGGTCCAGACCGCCGCGCTGAACGATGGCCGCTTCGTCACCGTCTGGCTGGATTCGGCCGGCCATATTCAGGGCCGCGCCATGTTTGCCGACGGCACACCAGATGGCAATGTGTTCGAAGTGAGCGCCACAACCGCGGGAGGCCGTCCGACCATCGCTACGCTGGCCGACGGCCGCTTTGCCGTGACATGGGAACAGGGCGCGTTTGGCGCAACGCAAGTCAAGAGTGCGGTATTCGACCCGCGCGAGGCGCGCATCTCGCAAAGCGCCACATCCTTCAACGACGATTGGAACGGAACCGCCTTCGGCGACACTCTGTTCATGGGAACGGGCAACGACATCGCGCGTGGCGGAGGCGCCGCCGATTTCATCTTCGGCGAAGCCGGCAACGACAGGCTCTATGGCGAAGACAGCGACGACCGCATCGACGGAGGCACCGGCGCCGACACCATGATCGGCGGCATCGGCAACGACTATTACTTTGTCGACAACGCCAATGACGACGTGCAGGAATTTTTTAACGAAGGCATCGACACGATCCGGTCGAGCGTCAGCTATCAGTTGGGGAGCGACGAGGACAAGCTCTATATCACCGGCGCCGCCGCCAACGGCATCGGCAACAGCCTCTCTAATTTCATCTTCGGCAACGCCAACGCCAATGTTCTCGATGGCCTCGGCGGCGCCGACCGGCTCTATGGCCTCCAGGGCGACGACCAGTATGTTGTCGATTCAGCCGGCGATCTGGTGTTCGAAACCATCGCTGGCGCTTCTGGCGGCCTCAACGATCAGGTGTTTTCGGCAGTCAATCATACGCTCTCCAACAACGTCGAGAAACTCACTCTCATCGGCGGCGGCAACATCAACGGCACCGGCAACAGCCTGATCAACGCGATCGGCGGCAACGGCGGCAATAATTTCATCGACGGCAAGGCGGGCAGCGACACGCTGACCGGAAACGGCGGCAGCGATCAGTTCCTCTTCACCACCACGCTCAATGCTACAACCAACACCGACACGATAACCGACTTCGATCCGGCGAACGACTTCCTGCGCCTCGACGACGCGATCTTCGCCCAGATCGCACCCGGCTTCCTTGCAGCAACCGCTTTCGAACTCGGGAGTGTCGCCGACACGGCCGGAGACCGCATCGTCTACAATCCTGCAACCGGCGATGTCTTCTACGACCGCGACGGCGTGGGCGGAGCGGCGCAGGTCAAGTTCGCCAATGTCGGCGCCGGGACGGCATTAACCCAGGCCGACATCTTCGTGTTCTGAAACGCTTGACAGCGAGCCGCTGTTAACAGATCGTATTGGTTCCGGAGGGGGCTCTGGGATACACTCGTTGATGGCGACCATTCAACGAACTTCATCGGTGTGCGCCTGCCCATCGTCGCGGGCTCCCGGCATTTGTCAAACATCCTTCAACCGGAGCTGAACCATGCCCAACCCGACCGTCTGGCAAGCCGACACCAATATGAACTTCAGCCCCAATGTGGATGGCAGCTCCTTTGTTGCCGCTGCACCTGACGGGCGCTTCAGCTGGGGCTTCACCGAAGTCAACAACATTCGGAACTTCGCCTTTGAGGGAAATTTCACATTCTACGCCGATATCGCCAACGACCCGACGGCGGATGCCGAAGCTTTTGGCGCATCGGCTTTCCTTGCCGATGGCCGCGTGGTCACCGCATGGTCTCAGAACGTGGCGGGAAGCGGTGACTTCGACATCTATTTCAAGGTCAACAATGGTTATAACACCATCTTCTCGCAGGCGCTGGGGCCGACGCTAGCGAACACCACGGCCACCACCGGCAACCAGACCCGGCCCATGGTGGCGGGGCTGGCTACTGGCAATTTTGTCGTGGCGTGGAATGACGTGAACGACAGCAAGGTCAAGTTTCAGATCTTCGACATTTTCGGCAATTCGGCCTCAGGCGGAGTCGTCACTGCCAATCCGGGCGTGGCTCTCGATGCCGCCGATATCATATCGAGCATGATTGTGCCGCTGGCGAATGGCGGGTTCGCTATCGGATACCGCACAGTCCAGGCACCGGGCGGTGGCGGAAAGTTCTCCGTATTCGATGGTCTCGGGATCGCAACCGCCACCGACATCGAGTCGACCGATAGTGACTTCGGCGTGAGCGGCATCGCCCAACTGGCCGACGGCAGGATCGTAGTGGTCGACGGCAATACGGCCGGCAACGGCATCGTTCTCAAGTTCTATACCGAATCCGGCAGCCCGCTTTCCGGAAGCATCAACTTCATCTATCCCGGCGGCGCCCTTTTTCTGGTCGACAATCCGCGAGTCGTCGCCCTTCATGACGGACGATTCATGGTCTTTACGTCCTCTTTAGATGAAAATGCCGCGGGATCGGACGTCTGGGGTGCGGTGTTCAAGGCCGATGGTTCATCGGACGGAACACCATTCGTGGTGAACAGTTCAACCAGTCTCAGCCAATCCAATCCGGCCGCCACAGTTCTCGCCGATGGCCGCGTGCTTGTTTCCTGGACAAGCAACGAAACCGGCAACGGCGACATCTTTACGAAAATCTACGACCCGCGCGAATCCGGACTGCGCGGCGGCGCTTCGTCATTCGGCGACGACTGGTATGGCACGGCGTTCAGCGACACGGTGTTCCTCGGCGCAGGCAACGACGTTTTCCACGGCGGTGGCGCTGCCGACTTCATCTATGGTGAATCCGGCAACGATACGCTCCTCGGGGAGGCGAGCGATGACCGTATCGACGGCGGCACCGGCATCGATGTGATGTATGGCGGCGCAGGCGCTGACATCTATTGGGTCGACAATCTCAACGATACGACGATCGAGAATGTCGGCGAAGGCAGCGATACCGTGCGCGCCACGCTGGACTGGACGCTGGCTGCGAATGTCGACAAGCTCTACATCCTCGGATCCGCAACCATCGCCAACGGCAACGATCTATCGAACTTCATCTATGGCAACGCCAATGCCAACCAGATCAATGGCGGCCTTGGCGCCGACCGCATGTTCGGCGGGGCCGGTAGCGATTTCTATTACGCCGACTCGGCTGGCGATCTCATTTTCGAAACCATCGCCGGCGCAGGAGGCGGGCTCTTCGACCATGTGTTTTCCAGCGTCAATCACACGCTCTCAAACAACGTTGAATTTCTGACACTGACAGGCGGCGGCAACATCAACGGCACCGGAAACAGCCTTGGCAACACAATCAGTGGCAACAGCGGCAACAACTTCATCGACGGGAAGGCGGGCATCGACACACTCGGCGGCAACGGCGGCAGCGATCAGTTCCTGTTCACCACCACGCTCAATGCCTCAACCAACGTGGACTTCATCAGCGACTTCGATCCGGCCAATGATTTCCTCAGGCTCGATGATGCGATCTTCACCCAGATAGCCACGGGTTTTCTTTCTGCTGCCGCGTTCCATGCCGGAGCGGCCGCCACCACGGCGGCGCATCGTATCATCTACAATTCCGCGCTCGGCGATGTGTTCTATGACAGAGACGGCCTGGGCGGCGTGGCACAGGTGTGGTTCGCCAATATTGGCGTCGGCACGGCGTTAACCCAGGCGGACATCTTCGTGTTCTGAGCCGCTTTCCGCAACGGCATTCAAGCGCATTCGATCTTGACTTCGCCCTGCGGTCCCTTCAGCTTGAAATTGCGGGAGGGGACCCCGGAACATCCGATCACCTAGTGCTCAAGCGACAGGAGCCGAGCCATGCCCAACCCAACAATCTGGCAAGCAGATGCCAATAAAACGGTTAGTCCGAATGTCAACGGCGCGTCGTTCCTTGCCGCAACGCCCCAGGGCGGTTTCATTCTTGGCTTCAACGAAAACAGCGCGTTCTTCAGCTACGCGTTTGCGGCGGACGGTCTCAGCGGCACGCCTGCGATGAACGGAGCTTTCACGGATGGCCACCCGCAATGGTGCTACGGCACTGCTGGCGGATGGCCGCGTTGCGACAGTCTTCGAGATGTTCGTCAACGCCGAGGCCGATACCGAGATCGCACTTGCGGTGCTGAATGGCGCGCCGCAAAACTATGTTGGCGGCGTGTCGCTGGAACAAGTCAATACGTCCGAGACCGGTAATCAGCTCCGTCCCGTGGTTGCGGGGCTCACCAACGGCAACATTGCCGTCGCCTGGTTTGACGACAACGTCGACCGCATGAAGGCCGGCATTTTCAATATTCTCGGTATCGGCCTTGTGGGCGAAATCGACGTCACCCCGGTGACCGGAACGGATGCAGGCAACCACACAGCGGCCCCCGCAAACATCACGAGCCTTGAAGACGGCGGTTTCGCAATTTCCTGGGAGGACGTTCCGGGCGAAAGCCGGATGTCGATTTACGATTCCGCCGGCAGTCTGGTGGCTGGGGAGATCGATCTTATCGTCGGCGGTGGAAACGACGACTTCACCATCCCTGGCGTGGCGCAACTCGCCGACGGCCGCCTTGTGGCGGTGGCCGGCTCGATTGGCGGAACCGGTTTGAATATCCGGTTTTTCTCGGAGGCAGGCGTGGCGCTCACGTCCGAAATTGCCATCGCTCTGCCTGGCGTCGATGCTGCTGAGGATTCAAATCCAAGAATTGCCGCGTTGCAGGACGGGCGCTTCATGGTGGTCACGTCCAGAGACACCGAAAACGCTACCGACTCCGATATCTGGGGCGTCATCGTCAAGGCCGACGGCACCATCGACGGCACGCCGTTCCAGGTCAACGATCCCGCAACCCACGGCGTTGGCAGCCAGTCGGCGCCGGCGATCGTCACCCTGGCCGATGGCCGTGTCATCGTCTCTTGGACTGACGATCAATCTGGTAGCGGCGAGATCTTCACCAAGATCTACGACCCGCGCGAGGCTGGCCTGCGCGGGGGTGCGTCCTCTCTTGATGACGACTGGTTTGGCACGACATTCAACGACACGGTTTTTCTCGGTGCGGGCAAAGACACGTTCCGTGGCGGCGGCGCTGCCGACTTCATCTTTGGCGAGGCCGGCTCAGACACGCTCTACGGCGAAGACAGCGACGACCGCATCGACGGCGGCACCGGCGCCGATACGATGATCGGCGGCATCGGCAATGACATCTACTCGGTCGACAACGTCAATGACGTGACCAGCGAGAATGCCGGCGAAGGCATCGACACCGTGCGCGCCACGCTGAACTGGACACTCGCGGCGGAGGTCGACAAGCTCTACATCCTCGGCTCCGCAATCAGCGCCAACGGCAACGATCTATCGAACTTCATCTATGGCAACGCCAATGCCAACCAAATCAACGGCGGCCTTGGCGCCGACCGCATGTTCGGCGGGGCCGGTGACGATACCTTTCAAGTCGATTCAGCCGGCGACCTCATTTTCGAAACCATCGCCGGCGCAGGCGGCGGGCTCAACGACCTTGTGCAATCCACGGTGAACCATACGCTCTCGAACAATGTGGAGCTTCTCACCCTCACCGGTCTTGGTAACATCAACGGCACCGGAAACAGCCTTGGCAACACAATCAACGGCAACGGCGGCAACAACTTCATCGACGGCAAAGGCGGAAACGATACGCTGATCGGCCAGGGCGGTTCCGACCAGTTCCTGTTCACGACCGCGTTGAATGCCGCCAATAATGTGGACATCATAAGCGACTTCGATCCAGCCAATGATTTTCTCAGGCTTGATGATGCGATATTCACCCAGATTGCCACTGGTTTTCTTTCTGCTGCCGCGTTCCATGCCGGAACGGCCGCCACCACGGCGGCGCATCGCATCATCTACAACTCCGCAACCGGCGATGTGTTCTACGACGCCAATGGCGTGGGCGGCGCGGGCCAAATCAAGTTCGCCAATGTCGGCATCGGCACGGCATTAACCCAGGCGGATATTTTTGTGTTCTGACATCAACCTGTTGTAATTTCAACGGCGCAGACGCAGTATTTCCTGGGCGCTCGTGCATTCGTCCTGACGCGCAAAGGGAACTCCTCACATGACTGATTTTCTCGTATCCGCCGGCACAACTCAGACCGCACGCATCAGCATGTCGGGCGTCGACACTCTCACCGTCGAAGCCACCGGAACGCTTTCAGTCAGCGCCAACGCACAGGCCGTCCGCTTCAATGGCGTGACCACCAATGGCATCATCACCAACTCTGGCGTCATTGAGCAAACAGCCGGAGGCCGCGCCATACGGATCGAAAACGGCGCCGGAGCGACACCCACCGTCACCATTACCAACAATGCCACGGGCATAATTCAGTCGGGCGACGATGCCATCCAGATCCAGGCCGGAGCCGTCACCGGCGGAACGGTATCGCTGACCAACAATGGCTCCATTGCTTCGGTCAACGGCCAAGCCGTGGATCTTGCCGGGGGTACCGGAGCCGCGGTGCAGAACATCACCAATTCCAACTCGATAACCTCGATCTTCAGCGACGCCATCCGCATCGGCGGCATCGGCACCGTGATCAACAGCCTCACGATCAACGGCGGCACGGCTGCCGATTACTCCGACGGAACCGACGGCATACAATTCGAGGACAACTCCACCGGCGCCGTAACCAACAACGGCGTCGGCGCGATCTCAGGCGACCGCCATGGCGTCAATGGCGGCCTTGGCGCGGTGGTTACGGTGTCCAACGCCGCTGGCGGAACAATCACCGGCCGCAACGGTTCAGGCGTAGGACTCGACGGAACCGGCATCATCACCAATTTCGGGACCATCACCGGCACGTTCAGCAACAGCTCGGGCTCCGACATCAACGGCACCACCGTGGGTCTGCCGAATGGCGGCGGGCCGGATGGCATCAATGACGGCGACGGCGACGGCATCGATGTCGACGGCCAGGCCACGATCGTCAATCATGGCTCCATTCTCGGCACCGGAGCGGGCGGCAGCGGGTCCGACGGCCGCCTCAACACCAGCGAGGCCATTGCGGCAGGCGGCGGCACCTTCACCAATTCCGCCGGCGCCATCATTTCGGGTCTTGGTCTCGGCATGCTGATCGATGACAGCTCGACCGGCCCCGCGCCCTTCGTCACGAGCGTCGTCAACAACGGGACGATCAGCGGCACGAATTCCGTCGGCATACGCATCATCGGCGTCCAGAACGACACGATTGAAAATGGCGGCACGATCAGCGGCGGCGGCGGCATCGCGATCCAGATGGGCGACGGGAACGACACGCTGAAGATCAACACCGGATCGTCGATCACCGGCACAAGCCAGGGCGAAGCCGGCGCCGATACCTTGGACTATTCGGGTTTCGGCTCCGCCGTAGTCGCCAACCTTGCCTCGGGCGCGGCGGTCGGCACGGGCGGCATCTCCGGATTCGAAGCCATTACCGGCTCGGCACAATCCGACAGGCTCTACGGCGATGGTGCTGTCAACACGCTAGCTGGCGGCCAGAGCAACGACTTGCTATCGGGCGGCGGCGCGGGCGATACGCTCACCGGCGGTGACGGCGACGACCGGCTGGCCGGCGGGACCGGCGCCGACGCCATGACCGGCAACGACGGCAACGACACATACTACGTGGACAATGGCGGCGATTCCGTGAGCGAAATCGCCAACCAGGGCATCGACACCGTGCGCTCAACCATCACTTACACGCTTGGCTCCGATGTGGAGAAACTTTACCTCTCCGGCACGGCCGCCAACGGCACGGGTAACGCGTTCAGCAATTATATCTTTGGCAACGCGGGCGCGAACACGTTGGACGGGATGGGGGGCGCCGACCGGCTCGATGGCGGTCAAGGCGACGACATCTATGTTGTCGACAGCACGGGCGATCTGGTGTTCGAGACCACGGCTGGCGCGGCGGGCGGGCTGAACGATCTGGTGCAAGCATCCGTCAACCACACCCTTTCCCCGAGCGTCGAAAATCTCACCATCACCGCGGTTGCCGGGCAAGTGAACGGCACGGGAAACAGTCTTGTCAACACCATGGTGGGTGGCAGCGGCAAGAACTACATCGACGGCAAGGACGGCAGCGACACATTGACTGGCGGGCTCGGCAGCGACCAGTTCACCTTCACCACTGCCCTGGGCGCGGCCAACATCGACACCGTCACCGATTACGACGCGGTCAATGACTACATCCGGATCGACAACGCGATCTTCACCGGCCTGGCTGCGGGATTTCTCGATGCGGCCGCTTTGGTCATCGGCGCGGCGGCCACCACGGCGGCGCATAGGATCGTTTACAACAGCGCGACTGGCGCCCTGCTCTTCGATGCGGATGGCGTGGGCGGCGCGGCGGCGACGCAGTTCGCCACACTCTCCACGGGCCTGGCGCTCGCGGCGGACCATGTTTTCGTGATTTGAGGATTGCCGGGGCGAAGTGCGCGGCGCGCTGGCGGACATCTTCGTGTTCTGACCCGCCCTATCCAGGCTGGTGCACGATCGAGAATGCCTTGCTACCGGCCGGATTGCGCCAGAAGATCAACTGCTCGAAACGTTGGAACAGATCGGGCGGCAGGATGGTCTGCCGTGGCTTGAACTCGACCTTGCCGCGCACCGTGTGCAGCCCCGGCGCCACCATCTGCATGTCGAAGTCTGTCGCTTCGTATTCGACGTGATCGAAATCATGCTGGTATGGCCGCTCGCCGATGAATGAATAGATCAAGTCCACGCATTCGCGCGGGCGTGCGGCGAGGATATCGTAGTCGACCAGCAGCATCGTATCGGCTTCCGCGCCGTAATAGGCTTCCTTCAGCGCCGACCAGGCGAAGCCGATCATGCGGTTCTGGTTGAGCAGCGCCTCGGCGCGCGAATAGACGGTGGCGCGTTCCTGGGGCGAGACGAAGATGCGCGACACATCGAAGGCATTGCGGCGGATCAGAAGCTCGATCGAATCCATGATCCAGGCCGGATTGCGCACGCAGCAGATGACTTTCGACTCCGGAAAGAGAAGCCGGAGGGCGGAGATGCGGCTGGTCCACATGCGGTTGGTGTCGAACACCACCGGCGGCGGATTGATCTCGCCGTAGTAGCCTTCCATGATCCCCTTGAGGATCGCCCGCTTCTGCTCCTCCTTGAAGAACACCGCGAACTCGTTCTCCGCCCCCATGGCGGTCAGAGCCGCATTGAACACCTGGCCCACGGGCGACGTCATGGACGCGTGGAACCGCGGATTCTGCCGCAGGATGGCGGCAAGCAGGGTAGAACCTGAACGCGGCAGGCCGCTGATGAAGTGAAGGTTTTGCAGCACGGAAACTTCCTTGGCGTTACGTAGTTTGTCCGCTGGCTCTTGATTTTCAGACGGATTCAGGCACTATTTCTGGGCGACAAGCGCCCTATCGCAAGTGCCGCCGGTCCCGGCTTTCGCATATGGCAGACGAAGACTCAACGGGAGACGAGACCATGACAATCACCACTACGGGCAACTCAAGGATCGGTGGAACTTCGCTCCACATCGTCATCAACCCAAAGGCGACTTATCTCCGCACCAATGCCGATCCGGCAGCGGTAAACGCGACGGCGATAAATCTGTCCGCACTCGGCATTGCCGCGGGCGATGTTCTGGCGTTGGAGGCAACGGGCGACTATGACGCCGACGGTGCTGGCGCAGTTTTCGGGGATACCAGCGGAGATGTGTCTGCCGTATTCAGCTCTTCCAGCACGCTTGGCGCGAGCACCCTTGTAAATCGCGTGACGGGTGCTGTTAGCGCGGCAAACCCAATTTTCGGCGGCACTATGCCGAGCGTAACAACACTTTCGACGGGAGTCGGCAACTTCACAACCGACATCAGTCAGGACTTCGCTCTTGGACGAGCCTATGATGGTGATACCACCGTAACCCAAGTGCCAACTGGGGCGGGTTTCCTTTTCTTATCCGCACGCGATTCATTTTTCGGCGACAACACCGACCCAGACGGCGACTTCGGCATCAACATCTATCGCCCCATGGTGGTCGGCTTGGCTGGTGTCGGAACACTCGCCATCACTGGCGGCACCGAGTACCGCGATGCAGTGTCGGTGGGCGTCGGCGCGGGCAGCAACGGTACGCTTACAATTCAATCGGCAGCTGTTCTGAACATCGGCGGAGCGGCCACGCCCGACGGCGCATATGCGGTAAACGGTCAGTTTATCGTGGGGCAAACCGGAACCGGCTCGGCCACGATCAGTGGCGGAAGCGTCGTAACGGTGACCGCAAACGGAGACAACAACAATATCGTGCTGATCGGTTATGACGCCGGGTTTACGGGTTCTGTTTCGGTTAGCGGCTCAGGCTCCAAACTGGTGACGCAAGGACCCAAAGACGAAATCATTGTCGGAAAGCGAGGCGCTGGCGCTCTTAACGTCACATTGGGGGGCGCAGTTGAAGGCCAGCGAATGTTCGTTGGCGATAATCCCACCGGAACCGGCACGGTCGTCGTGGACGGCGTTGGTTCCCGGATCACGATGGTGTCGCCTTCTGCATACGACCCCAGCCAGTATCAGGCGCGGATCGATGTCGGCAGAAGCGGCAGCGGCACGATGACTATCCGCAACAACGCAACGCTGAGCATGACGGGAGCCCGCGCGGAACTCCTCGCCGGCAGCGGAGAAGGCGTGGGCGCTTTCGGCCCGACCGGTGTCGTGAACATCCAGTCAGGCGCTGTCGTGACGATCAATCATGGAACAGACGCGAGCGCGGGTTATGGGACAGTGCAAGCGGGCCGCGACCAGTTCGGCACCGGCACGATAAATGTGAATGGCGCCGGTTCGAAGCTTGTTTCACTCGGCAATCACGATGAAATCCTGATCGGAAACGAGGGTTTGGGAACACTAAACGTCTCGACTGGCGGCGAAGTCTCGGCTGGGCGTATGTTTATTGGCGCGAACAGCACAGGCGCGGGCACAGTCCTTGTTACTGGCGCGGGGTCGAAGTTGACCATCAGTGGCCCGGCCATATTCGATCCTGTTGACCGCAATCCCGGCCTGTGGGTCGGCGGATCCGGCACCGGCACCATGACTCTGAGCAACGGCGCCGTTGCCAATATTACTGGCGACCGGGCCGAAGTATTTGTTGGCGATGCCTATGGCGTTGGCGCGCCGGGAGAAACCGGAACGCTCAACATCGCGTCTGGCGCCGTGATGACCATCAATCACGGCACGAGCTCCTACTATCACAACGCCCTGCAGATCGGGAACCAGCAGTTCGGCAACGGAACGGTCACGGTGTCCGGCGCGGGGTCGAAGATCGTCACCCTCGGCAACAATGACCGCATTGCCGTTGGCAATCGCGGCACCGGCGTGCTCAATGTTCTGTCGGGCGGCGAGATCAACGGCCAGAAAGTATCGATCGGAAACGACAAGGGCAGCACCGGCACGCTGCTCGCGGATGGCCTCAACACCAAGATTGTTTTGACCTCGGGCGCCGTGTTCGATCCGGCCCAGGAACGCGCCGATTTCTATGTCGGTGACCGGGGAACCGGCGCCGCGACCATCCGCAACAACGCGACGCTCGATCTCTCCGGCGCGCGCGTCGAACTCACGGTTGGCGCGGGCTGGGACGGCGACGCGGCGATCGGCACGATGAATATCCAATCCGGCGCCAAGGTCACCGTCGATCACGGCACCGCCGATCCGTTCTGGAATGTGATCTTGGGCGGCGGTGCAAATGCGACAGGCACGTTGACCGTCACGGGCATTGGAACCGAACTCATCTCAAAGGGCATCGACAACCAGATCACCGTTGGCGCGGGGGGCAAGGGCACGCTGAATGTTACCGCGGGCGGCGTTGTGCGCGGCTGGGCGGTCAATCTCGCCAACGACTCCGGCAGCAACGGCACGATCAATGTCACGGGCGCGGGCTCGAAGCTGATTCTCTCGAACGATCAGCACGCGGGCGGCGGCGACGGCGCGGTCTATGGCGGCAATCTGGTCATGGGCCGCAATGGCGGAACCACGTCGGCGTTGAACGTAAGCGCGGGTGGCGTCGTCGAAATAAGGAACACGGGAACCGAGGACAACCCTGCCCTCGTCATCGGACGGGCGGTGGGAAGCACGGCGGTCGCGACCGTGACCGGTCTCAACTCCGCGATCAACGTGACTCAAACCGGCGCCTCGGCTCCGAACGCGGGCGGCGCGTTCCTCCTGGTCGGCCGTTATGGCGACGGCACGCTTGAAGTGAATTCAAACGCGCAGGTGAACGTCACCGGCACGGGAACCTATGCCGGCATTCGCATTTCCCGCGGCCACGAAAACAACCTGGCGCTGCCACAAGTCGCGCAGAGCGAAATGCGCATCCTGTCGGGCGCGGATGTAAACATCAACTCCACCGGCGACAACTTCGGCGCCTACATGGTCATGGCCACCCGAAACAATGCCAACGCCCTGCTGACGATCAGCGGAACCGGATCGACACTCAATATTAACGGCAACGCTACCGGAAACACCGCATTCGAAACGGCACAGTTTGGCATCGGGAACTCCGGTCTTGCGGTGGCCAACATATCCAGTGGTGCCGATGTGACGATTGATGGCGGCGACGATAGCCATCCCGTGCTGGTGGTTGGCCGCAACGGCCTGGCCAATGGCGCCCTCAATCTTTCAGGGGTGGGGACCTCCCTTTCGATCCTGACAACAAACACCGCTGTCAATGGCGGCGGATTGATCATGGTTGGCCGCTTTGCGGGCAGCCAGGGCACGATCTCGATCACCAATGGCGCGCAACTTATCAATGATCTCGGCAGCACGAACAGCGCCAGTGTCGTCGGCGCATCCGGCGCCTTCGGAGCCTATGGAGTTTCGCAAGGTACCGTTGTCGCAGACGGCAATGGCAATGCGAGCACCTTACTCGATGCCGGTCAGCTTCTGATCGTTGGTGGCCAGCACAACAATGGCCCATCGACTCTCGCGGGTGTTGACTTCTTCACCGGTGGCAAGGGCAGTGTCGCGGCGCTCGACAGCGCTATCGTGCGCGCCAACATCATCGCGGTTGGCGTAGGCGGAACGATTTCCGGCAACTCCACATTTGACGGCGCAGTCACGGTGAATGCGGGCGGCCATATCGCCCCCGGAGCGTCTCCGGGCATACTCACAATCACTGGCGCGCTCGATGTCGTACAAGGCGTGTTCGACATGGAAGTGAATGGCCTCACGGCCGGCACGCAACACGACCAGGTGAAAGTGAACGGCGCGGTCACGCTCGCGGACGCCAATTTCAACATCATCGCTGGCGCAGGCTTCAACTTCGCGGATGGAAATCGCGTCACACTCATTGATGGCGTCCCCTCTCTCACATTGTCCAACATCAATCTGATCGACGTGACAATCTCCGGCGAGCCCGCGAACCTCGGTTGGCAGATTGCCGATGAAGGTTCGGACCTTGTCTTCGAAGCATTGAACAACGGAACGGGCGCCGCAGTCGTCGAGTTTGGTGCGGCGAGTGGCATCGCGGCGACTGCGACGATTGCCGACGGGAACGGCACGGGCACCGGCGGACGGTTCAATGGGGTGAAGTTTGCCCTTGCGACAGGCCTCGATGGCACGGCCGCAGGCGACGTTTTCACAGTTTCGGGGACTACCGATGTGATCCTCCGCGGTCTCGGCGGCGACGACAAGCTGACTGGCGGCCTTGGCAACGATACGCTGCAAGGCGGCGACCTCAACGACATCCTTGTTGGCGGCGGCGGCAATGACTTGCTTGATGGCGGGCTGGGCAATGACTCGATGACGGGCGGTGCTGGTGACGATACCTATATCCTCGGCATCGCCAATGACTCGACCGTCGAAGCCGTTGGCGGGGGCACCGATTTGGTCAAGGCCTCCGTCACCCATGCGCTCCGCACCAATGTCGAGAATCTTGAACTGACCGGAACCGCCAATATCAACGGCACCGGCAATGCGCTGGCCAACGATATCAAGGGCAATTCCGGATCGAACATTCTGAATGGCCTCGGCGGCGACGACATCATGACTGGTCTTGCCGGCAACGACACCTACTATGTGGACAATCTCGGCGACACCATGAGCGAGGCCTTCAATGCCGGCATCGACATCGTGCGCTCGTCGGTCGACTGGGTATTGGGCAGCGATATCGAGAAGCTTTATCTGCTCGGCACCGCCGCGAATGCCACCGGCAATGGGCTTTCGAATTTCATCTATGGCAACGCCAGCAACAACCTGATCGATGGTGGTGCAAGCGCGGATCGCTCTTATGGCGGCAACGGCAACGACATCTACATCGTCGATTCAGCGGGCGATCTGATCTTCGAAACCAGCGCCGCGGGCGGCACGGCGGACGAGGTGAGGAGTTCGGTCAATCACACGCTTTCGACCAACGTCGAGATTCTGCTGCTGACGGGTGCTGCCAACATCAACGGCACCGGCAACTCCGCCATCAACACGGTGACCGGCAACACCGGCAACAACTTCATCGACGGCAAGGCCGGGAACGACACGCTGGCGGGCGGCGGCGGCAATGACCAGTTCCTGTTTACCACCGCGATAGGTCCCACCAACACCGACACGATCACCGACTTCGACGTGGCAACCGACACGATCCGGCTGGACGATTTGATCTTCGCCGGGCTGTCGCTTGGAACATTGACGTCGGCGCAGTTCGTGATCGGCGCTGCCGCCGCCGATGCGTCGGACCGCATCATCTACAACAGCGGAACCGGAGCGCTCCTCTTCGACGCCGACGGCCTGGGCGGCCTTGCAGCCAAGCAGTTCGCCATCGTCTCGACAGGCCTTGCCATGACGAATACGGATTTCTTCGTGTTCTGACCGCCGCGCATATTGCCGGAGCGCGCGTTCTGCTTTAACCACATTTACGAGTGGGGGCATTCACATCTCGCTGCGGCAGCAGTCTTCCGGGAAGGGACGGTCCCATGGCAACGCTCACGGTCACCAATCTGGACGACAGCGGCGCGGGGTCGCTGCGCGACGCGGTCGATGCCGCCAATGCTTCGGTCGGCGAGGCCGATACCATCGTGTTCCAGGCCGGCCTTTCGGGCACCATCACGCTGGCGGCAGGCGAGCTTCTTCTCAGTGACGACGTCACAATCAACGGCGACACCAATGGCGACCGCAAGGCCGACATCACCCTCTCCGGAAACGACGCAAACCGGGTATTCCAAATCGACGGCGACAACGCGGGGAATGTCAGCCTCGAGAGCCTGACGATGACCAACGGCTACAACGCCTATAATGGCGGCGCCCTGTTCATCATGCACGGCAATCTTACGATCAGGGACTCGACGATCCAGAACAGCACCTGCAGCCACGGCGGCGGCCTCTACCTCGACTACGCGTCTGTGACGATCTACAACTCGCTGATCACCGGCAACACCTCAGCCACCAAGGGCGCGGGCATCTACAGTTATGGCGGCGTCACGACGCTGGTTCAAACGACCGTCGACGGAAACACGTCCGCCGGAAAGGCCGGCGGCATCTTTAAGGGCGGGGATCTCAGCGTCGGCAGTGGGAGCCCTGGCCAATTAAACGTTGTCAATAGCACCATTACCAACAATACCGCCTATGCCGGCGGCGGAAGCAGCACAGGTGGCGGCGGCATCGCCGGCGGCCAGCTCAACATCACCAACAGCGTCGTTGCGGCCAATACGTCCGGCGGCGCGCTCAGCGATATCAGCGGCACGGTGAACACCGGCAACAACAACGTTTTCGGCTCGAGCGTCACAATAACCAGCGGCAAC
This sequence comes from Aestuariivirga sp., assembly GCA_046160365.1. GTDB lineage: Bacteria > Pseudomonadota > Alphaproteobacteria > Rhizobiales > Aestuariivirgaceae > Aestuariivirga. Next base: position 15,678 of record JBJXGL010000318.1, read on the forward strand.
AATAACCTGACCAATGCCAACGATGTTGGCCTTGGCGCCCTGTCCGACAACGGCGGCAGCGTGCGCAGCCTCGCCATCGTTTCGGCCAACAGCGTTCTCTTCAATCAGGGAAACAACGCAGCCGCCTCCGGCATCGTGCTCGATGCGAACGGCAGCCCGCGCATCGTGAACGGCACGGTCGATATCGGCGCAACGGAACTGCAAGGCGTCATCGTGGTCACCACCGCAGCCGACGTGGTGAACGCGGGCGATGGCGTGACGTCGCTTCGCGAAGCCATCGCGCAGGCGAATGCCAAAGCCGATACAACGTCGATCCTGTTCGCCGCAAATCTCTCCGGCAGCACCATCGTGCTTGGAGGCGAACTGGTCATCACATCGGACGTGTTTATCAACGGCGACACAAACGGCGACAGAAAAGCCGACATCACGATTTCCGGCAACAATGTCAGCCGCGTTATTGACATATCCGGCGCAACAACCGATGTGGAGTTCTTCAGCCTCACTATTACCGGCGGCAACGGCGGGGCGATCAACAATACCGGCGCCAGCCTGTTTATCCAGGATACGACAATCAGCAACAGCACAGCCAGTGTTGGCGGTGGCCTGAGGTCGGTCAACTCGGCGGTGACGCTGGTCAATTCGCTGGTTACGGGCAACACCGCCACCGGCAATCTTGGTGGCGGCGGTTTATTTGCATCCGGCGGCTCCATGACGCTGATCAATTCCACGGTGCACGGCAACCAGACGACCACCGCCAATGGCGGCGGCATCTACGCCTCCAACACGGTGCTCACCCTCGAAAACAGCACGGTGACCGGCAACCGCGTTGATGCGTCAGGGCTGAGCCCGGGGCGTGTCGGCGGCGGCATTCGCAATTTCAATTCCACGATCGACGTCACCAACAGCGTCGTTGCCGACAACTTCACCGGGACCGGCTCCACCGAAAACGATGTATTCGGCGTGATTGCCGCCGCCACCAACAGTGTGTTCGGCACCAACGCCACCATCACCAGCAATACCGCCAGTCTGTTGAATGTCGCCAATGTCGGCCTGGGCCAATTGCTCGACAATGGCGGAACGGTTCTGACCCGGTCGCCGCTCGACGGCAGCCTATTGATCGGCGGCGGTGGCGCGATCATTGCCTTGGACACGCCGGATACCGACCACGATGGCAATACTCTCGAAGCCCTGCCCTTGGACGGCCGCGGCGGCCTTCGCCTCGTTGGCGGAGGACTCGACATCGGCGCGGTGGAGCAGATCGTCAACGAAACGATTGGCGGTACAGCCGGCGCCGACCAGATTCTCGGCAGCTCCGGAAATGACGTGCTGCGTGGGCGAGCAGGCTCCGACACGATCAATGGTGGCGCGGGCAGCGATACGGCGGATTTGTCCGACGCCATCGGCGCCATCGTCTTTGCGCTGAATCCGTCCGGCAATGGCGTGACGGCGAATGTCGCTGGCATCGGCATCGACACGCTGATCTCGATCGAGAGCATCATTGGCGGGTCGGGCAACGACATGCTGACCGGCAACGCAGCCGCGAACATACTTGACGGCGGACTTGGAACCGACACGCTGACCGGCGGCAATGGCAACGACACCTATGTTATCAATGTTGCCGGAGACGCAACCATCGAAACCCTGACTGGTGGACTGGACACAACCCGCGCCTCGATCACGCATGCGCTGCGCGTCAATATCGAGAACCTCCAACTGACCGGAACCGCAAACATCAATGGATCGGGCAATGGCCTCGCCAACACGATCACGGGCAATTCCGGCTCAAACATCCTGAATGGCCTCGGCGGCGGCGATACGATGACCGGCTTGGCCGGCAACGACACCTACTACGTCGACAGTTTTGGCGACACGGCGAGCGAGATCAACGGATCGGGCATAGACATCGTCCGCTCCACCGTGAGTTTCACGCTGGGGACCAATCTGGAGAAGCTCTATCTGCTCGGCACCGCGGTCAGCGCCGCCGGAAACGCGCTCTCGAATTTCATCTATGGAAACGCAGGCAACAACGTCATTGATGGAGGCGCCGGCGCGGATCGTTTAAGTGGCGGAAACGGCAACGATGCTTACGTCGTCGACTCGGCGGGCGATCTCGTGTTCGAGACGAGCGCCGCAGGCGGCACGGCGGACGAGGTCAGGAGTTCCGTTAACCACGCGCTCTCGACCAATGTTGAAGTCCTGCTGTTGACATTAACCGGCAACGTTAACGGCACCGGCAACTCGGCCGTTAACACGGTGACCGGCAATACCGGCAACAACTTCATCGACGGCAAGGCCGGGAACGACAGCTTGACCGGCGGCGGCGGCAATGACCAGTTCCTGTTTACCACGGCGATCGGCCCCCTCAACACAGACACAATCACCGACTTCGACGTAGCGACCGACACGATAAGGTTGGACGACGCGATCTTCACCGGTTTGGCGCTCGGAACCCTCGCCGTTTCAGCCTTCGTGACGGGAGCCGCCGCGGCCGACGCCAGCGACCGCATCATATACAATAGCGGAACCGGGGCGCTCCTCTTCGACGCCGACGGCCTGGGCGGACTTGCCGCCAAACAATTCGCCATCGTCTCGACAGGCCTTGCCATGACCAATGCGGACTTCTTCGTGTTTTGACGGGCCGCGGCTAACCATTGCAGGCTTTTGCTGGATTTGACCGTTGATCGGCCGCGGGCCAGTTGCTATTCGATCACCAGCCAAGCTTGAGGGGGCAAGGCAATTCGGAGTCGAACCATGGCCGTGATCCCCGTCGGCATTCCCTTCCTCGTCAATAATCTCTATCCCGGGTCTCAATACAGGCCGGCGATTTCGGCCTTGGCCAATGGCGGATTCGCCATCAGCTGGCAGGATGAAAGCGGCCTGGGCTCCCCCGATTTCAGCGACGACGTGCGCTTTGCCCGCTTCGATGCATTCGGCAACCGGCTCACTGCCGCTGGCACCGATACGCTGGCCAACACCACGCTCGACAGCGCTCAGTTCGAATCCTCGATCGCCGCCTTCGCCGACGGAAAATTCGTTATGGTATGGACGGATGCGAGCGAAACCTCGCCCGATTTCGACAACCGCTCCGTGCGCGGCCAGGTCTTCAATGCCGATGGCACAAAGTCCGGTTCCGAGTTCATCGTCAATTCCACCTTCCCGTTGAGCCAGGACGAACCATCCGTAACGGTTCTCACCAATGGCAAGTTCGTGGTCACCTGGAGCAGCGAGATTGTCACCGCCTCGGGCGCGACCAACATCATAGGCAGGGTCTTCAATGCCGATGGCACGCCGTCAGGTTCGGAATTCACCGTCAATTCGGCGGTCGCGGGCGATCAGTTGAGTTCCGAGGTCCATGCCCTCTCGACCGGGGGATTCGCGGTGGTCTGGGACGACAATTTTTTCGACCCGATCCTCAGCCCCGATCCCAAGACTTTCATCCGCTTCTACAACGCCGCCGGCACGGCGACGTCCGCCGCTCTTCTCGCCAACTCAGCCGCCGCCGGTACGCCGCTGGAAGTCGACCTGGCGGAACTCAGCGACGGACGGGTCGTGGTCACCTACACAGACGATGACTTCACCACCGGCGATGGCAGCGGCTCCGCCGTCCGCGCCCGGATATACAATCCCGCGACCAGCACTTTCGGCGCGGTGATCAACGTCAATACGACAACGTCGAACGACCAGCGCGATGCGCAAGTGGCGGCTCTCGACAATGGCCAGTTCGTGGTGGTGTGGACCGACAAGAGCACCACCGGCGGCGACATGAGCTTCGATGCCGTGCGCATGCAGGTGTTCAATTCGGCGGGCGGCAAGGTCGGCGCGGAGTTTCTGGTCAACAGCACAGCCACGACTTTCGAGCAGCGCAATCCGGCCGTGACCGTGCTCCTAGACGGGCGTTTCGTAGTTACCTGGGAGGACAACAGCCAGTCGGGTGCCGATGCGTTGTCCTTCGCGATCCGGAGTCGCATCTACGACGCCCGGATAGCCGGAATCGATATCGACGGCACGAGCGGCTCGGACAACTATCAGGGTTCCAGCTTCGCCGACACCATCGAAGGCCTGGCCGGCAACGACCTGATCAAGGGTGGCGGCGGCATCGATATCATCCTGGGCGGCCTCGGCATTGACACGCTCGAAGGCGAAGATGGCAATGACGATTTGCAGGGCGAGGACAATAACGACACTTTGAGGGGAGGCGCGGGTAACGACAAGCTCAATGGCGGACTCGGAAACGATACCATGGAAGGCGGCCTCGGCGACGACACCTACTATGTCGACAGTGCGCTGGACGTCGTGACCGAGCTTCCAAACCAGGGGACTGACACCGTCATCACCACCCTTTCCGCTTACACGCTTGGCGCCAATGTCGAGAAGCTGGTTCTGACGGCCGGCGGAAACGCCAACGGCACGGGCAATGTGCTTGCCAATACGCTGACCGGAAACTCATTCAACAACGATTTGAATGGTGGAACAGGCATCGACTCGATGACCGGCGGGTTGGGGAACGACACCTACTACGTCGACAATGCGGGCGATTCGACGGTCGAGGCCGTCAATGGCGGCAACGACAAGGTCGTTTCCACAATCACTCACGCGCTTCGGATCAATGTCGAGGATCTGATTCTCGTCGGCACGACGAACATCAATGGCACCGGCAACGCGCTGGCCAACACCATCACCGGCAGCGGCGGCGACAACATCCTCAATGGTCTTGCCGGAGCCGACATGATGGGCGGTGGCGAGGGCAACGACACCTATTATGTCGACAATGCACTGGACAGCACCAATGAGATCATCGGCGCGGGCATCGACATCGTGCGTTCGACAGTGAGCTGGACGTTGAATGTTGGAACCGAGAAGCTCTATCTGCTGGGGACGGCGGCAAACGCCACCGGCAACACGGACTCCAACTTCATCTACGGCAACAACAGCGCCAACATCATCGACGGCAAGGCAGGTGCCGACCGTATGTGGGGTGGTGGCGGCAACGACAAGTTCACAGTGGATTCGGCCGGCGACCTGATTTTCGAAACCATCGCCGGCGCGGCCGGCGGAACCGATACAGTCTCCTCATCGGTCAATCACACACTTTCGGTGAACGTGGAGAACCTGATTCTGACCGGAGCAAACACCATCAATGGCACCGGCAATACGAGCGTAAATTCCATCACCGGAAACTCCGCCACCAACTTCATCAATGGTTTGCTGGGATCGGACACGCTCGCCGGCGGCCTGGGCGGGGATCACTTCGTGTTCACGACCGCCCTTGGCGCAACCAACATCGATACCATAACCGACTACAATGTCGCAGCCGACACCATCCGAATCGACAACGCTGTTTTCGCCGGCCTCGCCACGGGAACGCTTGCTGTTGCCGCATTCCACATCGGCGCAGCCGCTGCCGACGCCTCGGACCGCATCATCTACAACAACGCCACTGGCGCCCTGCTCTTCGACGCGGATGGCGTGGGTGGAGTGGCGGCAAAGCAGTTCGCCACTGTCGCAGCCGGCCTTGTTATGACAAACGCCGACTTCTTCGTGATCTAGAACACAAACACGTTGGAGTTGGCGAGCGCGAGGCCCGCGGAGAGTGTGGCGAACTGGATTTGCGCGGCGGCACCAGTGCCGTCGCTGTCGTAGAATACGGCACCTGTCACCGAATCGTAGATGATGCAGTCGTCGGCATCGGCGGCCGCCGAACCTGTCCGGAAGGCGATGGCGGTGAGATAGCCAACCGACAGCGCCGTGAAAATCGCATCGTCGAGGCGAAGATAGTCATCGGCCACGACAAAATCAGTGATCGTATCCGTGTTTGCAGGGCCAATCGCCCGGTCGAAAACAAACTGGTCGATGCCGAATCCGCCCGTCAGCGTATCGTTGCCGTCGCGGCCATAGAGATAGTTGTTGCCGTCGAGGCAAATGATGGCATTTGCGAGGTTGTTTCCGGTCGCATGCGCGTTGCTGGTATCGTAGAATCGCAGATTTTCGACATTGGCAGATAGCGTGTAGTTGACGCCAGAGCTCCACACCGTATCGATGCCGCCAGCGGCGCCGACAATGGTCTCGAAGATCAAGTCGCCGGTCGAGTCGACATAATAGGTATCGTCGCCTTCATAACCATAGAGGCGGTCGGCCCCGATATCGCCGTCGATGGTATTGGCATTGGCATTGCCATAGATGAAGTTGGAAAGGTTGTTTCCAGAACCGTCTATCGCGGCACCGGTAAGGTAGAGTTTCTCGACGTCGCTACTCAGCCCTGCACTTACCGATGAGCGGACGATGTCGATCCCCTCATTTGCGGACTCGCTCGCACTGTCACTCGCGTTGTCAAAGTAGAAGGTGTCGTTGCCAGCGTTTCCGGTCATGTTATCCACGCCGCCCAGTCCATTGAGGATGTTGTTGCCGTCGTTCCCGAAGATGAAGTTGTCGAGGCTGTTGCCGGTTCCATTGATATTGGTGGTTCCCTGCAGCGTGAGACGCTCGATATTGACTCTGAGCGCGTGAGTGATGGTGGAGATCACTTCGTCGATCCCACCGTTCGCCGCTTCAATCGTGGCGTCATAGGTTTCATCGACATAGAACATATCGTTGCCGGCGCCGCCGTTCATCGAATCGACGCCAGTCCCGCCGTCAAGCCGGTCGTCCCCGCCATTGCCAATGAGTGTGTCGGCTCCCTCCTGGCCGGTCATGATATCCATGAACCCGTCGCCGGTGATCGTGTCCCCCGCGGCATCACTCAGGCTGTTGCGCGCGAGGGTCAATTTCTGCCCTTTCACATCGCCGGTTGACGCATTGTCCCAGACCAGCATGGCGCTTCCGGTTCCGCTCACGCTCGAAATCGCGCTGTCGTCACTTCCGGCTTCGTTGCTTTCGAAGATCAGCGAGCTTCCTGCCGTACCCGTTAGCGGATTGTACTGGCGCACGGCTACTTCCGTAGTGACACCATCATCGCTGGTCGACGAAAGGAGGGCGAGGTCGTTTGCAAGCAATGCCAATGAAGGATTGCGGTCATCGATCGTGTTCTGCGTCAGATCGATCCTGCTTAGCACGGTGCCTGCCGCGTCAACCCGGGCGACGGCAATATCCATGTCGCCGCCATACTCGTTGTCTTCATAAGCAATCAGAAAGCCCCCGTCGGACAGCGCAGTGATACTGGCATCGCGATTAATCGTGCCTGTATTGTCGAGCAGCGTCGGTCCCAGCACGATGCCACCCGCCGCCGTGTAGATCGCATACCAGAGTTCGGTTGCGCCGCCCGAGACCCGCTGCCAGGCCAAGGCAACATTGCCGCTAGAAAGCTTGGCAATGGCTGGGTTGCGGTCATTCGCCGCCGTCGAGTCGACGATCACATTTCCCGTGCTGACGCCGGCCGCATTCCTGAAACTGATTTCGATGTCGCCATTTCCTGCCGCCACCACATCTTCATACGCTATGGCGAATGCGCCGCCCGTCAGTGCGGCCGTTGCTGCATTCACGCTTCCCGCATCACCCAGCGATGTTCCGGCCACGACCGTCGCGGCGGCATGACTATAGACCGCAAAGCGGATTCCGTTGGCTCCATCCTGTGTCGCGATGAGATAGTTCCCGGTGTCGAGCGTTGCCAACGATGCATCCGTTCCGGTGACGTTGACGGAGACTCCGCCAGTGGGAAAACTCCCTCCAAAGAATTCGAGTGTCGTACTGCCAGTGCTGTTAGTTTCGGATTGCGCAAAACGGTCCGTGTCGAGTGCGGCAATGGCAGGCGAACTATCGCTGACCGAACTGACTGACTCGCTGATTAAGTCGCTACCGAACAAGCTGTAGGAGATTGTCACGGCCATGGAAAGCCTCCTTTGTCAAAAAACGTAAATGTCGCTCGCGGCAAGCGCGAGACCGGCCGACAGTGTTGCAAACTGGATCTGCGCGGCAGCCCCCGTGCCGTCGCTGTCGTAGAAAACCGCGCCCGTTACACTGTCATAGATGATGCGATCATCGGCATCCCCGGCAGCTGCGCCTGTGGCAAAGGCCGATCCGGCAAGGTAGCCCGTCGATATCGCGGTGAAGATCGCATCGTCCAATCGCAGAAAATCGTCAGCCACGTTGAAGTCGGTGATGGTGTCGACATTCAAAGGCCCAATGGCCCTGTCGAACACAAACTGATCGATGCCAAGGCCGCCGGTGAGCGCGTCGTTTCCTTCGCGCCCATAGATGTAATTGTTGCCACCGTTTCCAGTGATGACATTCGCAAGCGAATTTCCCGTGGCATTGACATTTCCTGAAAGAGACAGACGCAAGCTCTCCACATTGGCCGCGAGAGTGTGATTGACCTCGGATCTCACTTCGTCCGTGCCGCCTGCCGCGCCCGCGATGGTCTCGAAAATCAGGTCGCCAGACGAGTCGACGAAATAGATGTCGTCTCCTTCGTAGCCATAAATCCGGTCCGCACCGTCACTTCCGTTGAGGACGTTGGCGTTGGCGTTTCCGTAGATGTAGTTTGAGAGGTTATTGCCGGTTGCGTTGGTCGCTGTGCCGGTAATGTAGAGTTTCTCGATTTCGAGCTGCAAGCCGGTACTGACCGAAGACCTCACAATGTCGATTCCCTCGCCGGAATTCTCTAAAGCGAGGTCACCCGCGTTATCGTAGTAGTAGGTGTCGTTGCCCTGCCCGCCTAGCATGGTATCCACTCCGGCGAGACCATTGAGAATATTGTTGCCCGCATTTCCCGTGATGTTGTTGTCGAGGGTGTTTCCGGTACCGTTGATGTTGGCCGTGCCCTGAAGCGCCAGACTCTCGATGTTGACCCTCAGCGCGTGGGTAATCGTCGCGTTGACCGTGTCATAGCCTTCGCCGGCTGCTTCAATCGTGGCATCGTACACTTCATCCACGACATACACGTCGTTGCCGGTTCCGCCGATCATGGTGTCCTCGCCGGCCTGGCCATCGAGGGTGTCGTTACCGCCGTTTCCGGTAAGGGTATCCACGCCGTCCCCGCCATCGATTATATCGAAGAGGTCATCGCCAGCTATCGTATCGTCGGCGGCGTCTCCAAACGACAGCCGGCGCAGCTGAAGCTTCTGTGCATCGACGGTCGAGGCGCTCGCGACATCATATGCCACGCCAAATGTGCCGCTCTGCACGACGCCCGCTATCGAGCTGTCGTCGCCGCCGCCTGACCCCGAAACCAAGGTGTTCGGTCCGATCGTTCGCCCGATCGGGTTGTACATCCAGACCTGCACGTCCTGGTTCACGCCGTCGTCCTGCGTGGCGGAGATGACGACGAGATCATCCATGATCCTCACAGCGTCCGGATTTCTGTTTTCGACGGCATCGCGCGTGATGTCGATGCGGCCCGTTACAACGCCCGTGGTGCTGATATGTGCGCCCGCGATGTCAATGTCGCCGCCATACTCGTTGTCTTCGTAGAAGACAGCAAAGCTGCCGTCGGCGAGTGCGACCAGGTTGGCGTCGCGATTGATGGTACCGGTATTGTCCAGCAGCGTCGGCCCGGTCACCAGTCCTCCGGCCTCTGTGTAGATTGCGTACCACAGTTCCGTCGCGCCGCCGACGGACCTCTTCCAGGCGACGGCGATATTCCCGAGGTGCGAATAGGCCACGGATGGATTGCGGTCGATGGCGCCGGTCGAATCCACCACCAGCGAGCCGGTCGAATTTCCCGTGAGGTCGCGGAAACTGATTTCAATGTCGGCGTCGTTGATGGCGACCACATCCTCGTAAACGATGGCAAAGCCGCTCGAGAGGGTTGCAAGTGCAGGATTAAGGGTTGCTGCGTCGCCAAGCAGGGTGCAGGCTGTCACGACTGCGCCCGTTTCATCATAGATTGCGTAGCTGACGCCGGAGAGCCCCTCCTGCTTCGCGATCACGATATTCCCGTCAGAGAGCTGGGTGGTTGCCGCATTGATTCCCGGAATATCGAGAACGGTAGCCCCTCCGGTCGAAGAAGCGCCGTCGTAATACTCGATGTCGATCGAACCGGAATTGTTCGCGGCCATCACATACTGATCCGCGCCAAGGGCCAGCAGTTCAGGCGTAGTGTTGCTGCCGTTGAACACACTCGTCGCGAATGAGCTGCCGGCGGACACGAAATCATAGAAATATGTGACGGCCATGACCGGCATCCTCCTTCAAAACACGTAGATGTCGCTCGCGGCCAGCGCGAGGCCCGCCGACAGGGTCGCGAATTGCACTTGCGCCGCTGCTCCGGTTCCATCGCTGTCGTAGTAGATGGCGCCCGTCGCAAGGTCGTAGATGATGCGGTCGTCGGCATCCGTTGCTGCGGTGCCTGTGCGGAATGCCGCAGCGGCGAGATAACCTGTGGCCAACATGGTAAAGATCGCGTCGTCCAGCCGCAGATAATCGTCAGCCACGTTGAAGTCGGTGACCGTGTCGACATTTCCCGCACCAAGCGCCGTGTCGAATACGAACTGGTCGATTCCAAGATTGCCAGTCAGCGTGTCATTGCCGAGCTTTCCATAGATGTAGCTGTTGCCGTTGCCGGTCGCGATCGCGTTTGCGGCGCTGTTGCCGATGGCGTTGGCATTGGCGTTCAGCGTGATCAGAAGGTTCTCGACATTGGCTGAAAGCGTGTGATTGACAGACGACATCACCGTGTCGATGCCGCCGGCAGCACCTGCGATGGTTTCGAAAACAAGATCGCCGGTTGAATCAACCGTGTAGACGTCGTTGCCCTCGTAGCCATAAAACCGGTCCGCGCCTACAAGGCCATTGATGAAGTTTCCGAGAGCGTTTCCGTAAATGTAGTTTGAGAGATCGTTCCCCGTGCCGGTGGTCGCGCTGCCGGTGAGGTAAAGCTTCTCGACATTGGACTGAAGCGTCGCATTTACCGACGATCTGACGATGTCGATTCCTTCATTCAGGCTTTCGTTACCTCTGTCTCCAGGATCGTCATAGTAGAAGGTGTCATTGCCAGGCTTGCCGTCCATGGTGTCGGCGCCTGCCAGTCCGTTCAAAATGTTGTTTCCATCGTTGCCGTCAATATCGTTATTCAGGCTGTTTCCAGTACCATTGATGTTGGCCGTTCCGGAAAGCGAGAGCTTTTCGATGTTCGGCCTCAGCGCGTGGGTGATGACGGAGATGACCTGGTCATAGCCTTCGTCCACGGCCTCGATCGTTGCATCATAGGTTTCATCGAGCCTGTAGATGTCGTCGCCTTCGCCGCCGGCCATCACGTCCACGCCGGTTCCGCCATCAAGGTTGTCGTTTCCGCCGTTGCCGTAAAGCGTGTCGGCCCCGTCCTGCCCCTCCATGATATCGATGAAGTCATCGCCGGTGATTGTGTCGCCAGCGGCATCGCTGACGCTCGTGCGCCCGATATCCAGCTTGCGCCCGAACACCTCACCTGCCGAGGAGATGTCCCAGGCCAGCATTGCCGTTCCGGAGTCGAGCATGCTTGAGATGGCGCTGTCGTCGCTGCCGGCTTCGTTGCTCTCATAGAACAGGCCGGTTCCCGCCACATCCGTCAGCGGATTGTACTGGCGTACCACCACCTCGCTTGTCACCCCATCGTCGCTGGTTGAGGAAATGAGAGCAAGGTCAGTCGCAGCCAATGTTACAGAGGGGTTGCGGTCATCGATCGCATTCTGTGTCAGATCCATTCTGCTTTGGACCGCGCCTGCCGCGTTGACCCGGGCAACGGCAATGTCGAGATCGCCGCCATATTCATTGTCTTCATAGGCGACCAGAAAACCGCCATCGGACAAAGCCGTGACGCTGGCATCTCGGTTGATGGTGCCGGTATTGTCGAGCAGCGTCGGCCCAAGCACCACACCGCCCGCCGCCGTGTAGATCGCATACCAAAGCTCGGAGGAGCCGCCCACTACGCGCTGCCACGCCACCGCGATGTTGCCGCTCGAGAGTTTGGCGACGGATGGATTGCGATCGTTTGCAGCGGTCGAGTCGACGATTACGCTGCCGGTGCTGGCCCCTGCCGCATTCCTGAAACTGATCTCGACGTCGCCGTTTCCGGCCGCCACAACATCTTCGTAGACAATGGCGAAAGCACCGCCCGAAAGGGAAGCCACAGCGGCGTTCACGCTGCCCGCGTCGCCAAGCGATGTCTCCGCGACGATCGCAACAGCCGAGTGGCTGTAAACTGCAAATCGGACGCCGTTTGCCCCATCTTGCGTCGCGATCGCGTAGTTTCCAGTGTCGAGTGTGGTCAGCGCCGCATCCGTTCCGGTGACGCCGGCGGAACCAACCCCGGCCGGAACAAAGCTTCCCGAGAAAAACTCGAGCGTCGTGCTGCCGGAGCTGTTGGTTTCCGATTGCGCAAAGCGTTCGGCATCAAACGCGGCAATGGCGGGCGAACTATCGTTTGCCGAACTGATCGACTCGATGATCAATGAGGTCCCCTGCAAACTATAGGTGGACGTGACAGCCATGGCTTTTCTCCCCTACTCGATGATTGAATGTCCCAAAAGCGCACGCTTCTCCTTCGCGCTCGGCAATGACGGCTCCGACCGTGAAGTCACAGTTCATCGTGACCGCTCTCGATGTGGCAAGCAGTTATTCGTATGAGCGAACCAGGCCGTCCCATTTGGCTCCATCGCAACGTATCGCGAGAGCCCCCTCGGAATAGAAGTCTAGCGGGCGCTTCGTGTGACCGTCAAGCCGCTAAATCAACCAAACCGCGGCAAGGCCAAGAAATGCGAAAAAACCGATAACGTCGGTGACAGTTGTCACGAAAACGCCTGACGCTATGGCAGGGTCGATGTCGAGGCTATCGAGGGCCAGCGGCACCAGTATGCCCGCAAGAGCCGCGGCAAGCAGATTGATCACCATAGCCGCGGCAATGACCGCGCCGAGCCCTTCCGAGCCAAACCACCACCACGCGAAAAGCCCGATCATCGCCGCGAAGACGACGCCGTTCACCAAGCCGACTGTGCTTTCGCGCAACGTCACCTTCGCGGCATTAAGCGGGCCGAGGTTGCGCGTGGCCAGCGCCCGGACCGCGACTGTCATCGTCTGGGTTCCGGCATTGCCGCCCATCGAAGCCACGATAGGCATCAGCACGGCGAGCGCCACCATTTGCTCGATGGTGGCATCGAACCACGAGATCACCCACGAGGCGAGCACTGCCGTCAGCAGGTTGATGAAGAGCCAGGCGAAGCGCGAGCGCGTCGTCTGCCAAACATTGTCGGAGATCGCTTCCTCGCCAACACCGCCGAGATGCAGAATGTCTTCTTCGGCCTCTTCCTGGATCACGTCCACGATGTCGTCCACCATGAGCGAGCCAACGAGCCGGCCGGAGTCGTCCACGACCGCCGCCGAGACCAGGTTGTACTGTTCGAACTTGTAGGCCACGTCCTCCTGCGCATCTCCGGTTTTGAAGACGGTCTGCTCTTCATCCAGGATGTCGGCAACCTTGCGGTCGCGCGGGTTGCGGAGCACACGGCTGAGCGGCACGACACCTTTCAAGTGGTGCGCGGGATCGACCACATAGATTTCCACGAAATCGTCGGGCAGATCTTTCTCGGTCCGCATGAAATCGATGGTCCGGCCTACCGTCCAGAATTCCGGCACCGCCACGAACTCCGTCTGCATCAGGCGGCCGGCGGTGTACTCCGGATAGTCGAGCGCCCGGTTCAGCGCGGCGCGGTCCTCGCGCGGCACCTTCGCCAGAATGTCCTGCTTGTCGCTTTCTTCGAGGTCCTCGATGAGATAGAGCGCGTCGTCGGTTTCGAGTTTCTTGATTGCCGAGGCGATGACATCATTTGGCAGCGCCTCCATTAGATGGTCGCGCACGGCCTCATCGAGTTCGGCCAGCGCCTCGACGTCGAAGGCGCGCCCTTGCGCCGCAATCAGCGCAACGCGGCGGTGCGGCTCCAGCCCTTCAATGAGATCGGCAAGGTCGGCCGCATGCAGCTCGCGGGTGAGAACGCGTGCCTGCTTTGCATCCTGCCGGTCAAGCGCCTCCGAAACCCGCGCCAGATAGGCCGGATCGATCGATCCCCATTCATCGCGGATCGCTATCTGTTCCGGAATAGCTGCCATGACTTTCCCCGTGCCCCGCTTGTGAAAAGCATTTGGACGTCATACGCAACCCCCATGAACATTGAAACACGGGCCAGCATAGCGGTTGCCATCTCGGGCTTCATCTGGGGGGTGTTCTGGATTCCGATCCGCGCCCTCGATCAGGCGGGCCTCCATGGCCTGTGGGGGCTTGCGCTTTTCTACGGCCTGCCCGGCGTGCTTGTGCTGCCATTGCTGGCCCGGCGCTGGCGGCAATTCAAGGCCGCGCCTTTGCGCCTCTCGCTGCTCGGCATCGTCTTTGCGGTGCCACTGCTGCTCTATTCCATCGCCATCCTCGAAACCACGGTCATCCGCGCCATCCTGCTCTTCTATCTGACCCCCGTGTGGTCGACCTTGCTTGAGCGCCTCGTGCTGGGCGAACGTATCACGGCGCTTCGCATTGCAGGGATTGCTGCTGCCTTTGCCGGAATGTTCATCATGTTCGGAACCGCCATCGGTGATGGCGGCGTCTTTGGCCCTGGCGACTGGATGGCTCTGGCGGCGGGTTTCGGCTGGTCGGTATCCTCTCTGTTGCTGAGGATGAACCAGGATCTGGCAGCGCCCGATCTTTTCACTCACAATTTCCTGTGGTCAGCCGTTGCGATCGTTTTGGTGGTTTGGCTCTTCGCCGGGGAGCCCGCTCCTGACGCCTCACTCGCCGTTGCCCAGATGTGGTGGCTGTTGCCGGTCATTGCCGGCGTGGTGATGACCGCTGTCTATGCCTCTGTCTGGGGAGCGCCCAAAATCCAGCCGGGTCTCGCAGGCCTGCTTTACATGACGGAAATCAGCGCCGGCGCTATCACGGCGGCTCTGTGGGCCAATGAACCATTCGGATGGCGGGAACTCACCGGCATTGTGCTCATCACTTCGGCGGGCGCACTGGAACCGGTCTGGACAGCCCTGCGGCGCCCAGAGCCCGCAACTTAGAATCTGAGCCTTCGCCCTCGCGTACTCCGCCTGGCGTGCCAGGCGTAGCCCTGTGAAGTTGGGCCGGCTCTGACGAAAAACCATCATTTCCGCATGAGCCTCTTTCGGGAAAATGCCCGGCCGGAATGAGTTTTTAGATAGGCTTCGAAGTCAAGAGCTCTCCGCTTATCGGGAAAAGCGAAATAGCATTCAATTTCCCAGGGCTTGAATTTGGACGTGTGTGGCGACTTGCCGTCGTTGTGGTCCGATATACGCTGCTTCAAATCGGCTGTCGCGCCAACGTATGTTTCGTCCGGATGAGCCAAGCTTCGAATGATGTAAGCATAAAACACTTGTGCCGGTCTCTTGTCCGTCTTCGCTGCGCTTCGCCGGACAGGCTCCGCCGGTCTCTTGTCCGTCTTCGCTGCGCTTCGCCGGACAGGCTCCGCCCTGCCGTGCTCCGCCTGGCGTGCCAGGCGTAGCCCGTCAGGGCGGAGCCTGGTGCGGCCAAGAGGACTCGAACCTCCACGGTGTTACCCGCTAGCACCTCAAGCTAGTGCGTCTACCAATTCCGCCATGGCCGCGAAGGTAGGATGGCGCGGGGGATAACAGCCCGTCCGATAATTATCAAGGCCCACCGGCACGCCAGTTCAACACCCTGCCCGTGCCGCCATGCTTAAGAATTCGTCTCGCATTTACATCGACTTGACTCGCCCGTCTGAACGCCACCGCAATCCGCCTCGTGTAGTCTCTGGCCAACAAGAAGAAGGCTTAGGGGCGTCAGATGAGGATCAAGTCCGCCATGGGGGCGGCGGTGTTGGGAGTCATGTTTGCCACATCCGCGGGGATCACCGCGATTGCGGCCAGCACGGCATCCGGCAAGAGCGGCAAGGAAGCGTTCGGCGCCGTCCACGGCAAATCCACGCCGCCGGTTGGTTACGTCCGGTTCTGCGCCAGAAATCCCGGCGAATGCGTGAAGACGGGCGAAAGCCCTTCGCGGATCGTCATGACGCCGGACCGCTGGAACCTGGTCTATCAGGTCAACACCTACGTGAACGGCAAGATCGCGCCGGTGAGTGACCAGGACCTGTACGGAGAGCCCGAGTTCTGGGCGCTTCCGGTCGATGCGGGTGACTGCGAGGATTATCTGCTGCTGAAGAAGCGCTATCTCGAAGGGCTGGGTTTCCCATCCTCGGCGCTGCTCATCACGGTAGTTCTCGACGAGAAGAACGAAGGCCACGCGCTGCTGACGGTAGCGACCGGGGACGGCGACTATGTCCTCGACAACCGCCGCAACGAAGTCCTGCGCTGGGACGCTTCCGGCTACCGCTTCCTCAAGCGGCAATCGGCGGAAAATCCCATCCAGTGGGTGGCGCTGACGACGAAGAGCACGAAGGCATCCGGTCACGTGGCGGGTGCTGAAAGGAAAAAATGAGTTTTTCCGGTGCTTTGCGCTGGAGTGTTGAACAGAATTGAGAGCGAGATAGGCCCGGTCGGCGTCCCCTCCCCATCCCCCACCAGACCGGGCTTTAAGGAGCCGGCACTGTCCCACCCAGTGCCGGCTCCGCCCATTTTGGGCTTTGCGAATCCGGCACTTCTCTTGCAGATCCCGCAGCACGGGCGGCCATTAACCCTTTCTTAAGAACTGGCTTTGCTTTCGCTTAAGTGTTTGTTAACCAAAAGTTATAGGCGGGGAGTTCGAGTGTGCGTCTCTTCAAGTTGTTCGCAGCAGTAGCGGTAACGGTGGCATTTCTGCCATCCGAAGACGCCCGGCCCGCGAGCCCGGCTCCCAAGTCGCAAGCCGCGGAGTACGGCAATGCCCTTCCGCCAATCGGTTTCGTCCGTTTCTGCGCCGCGAACCCCGCCGAATGTAAGGGACGGGACCGCAGAGCCGCGCGCATCGACATGACTTCGGAGCAGTGGCAAACCGTTTACCAGGTCAACAGTTATGTGAACGGCAAGATCGCTCCGGTCAGCGACCAGGATCTTTACGGCAAGCCAGAGCATTGGACCTATCCCACTGACGCTGGCGACTGCGAGGACTACCTCCTGCTCAAGAAGCGCTACCTCGAGTCCATGGGCTTTGCGCCGCAAGCCCTGCTCATCACCGTGGTCCTCGACGAGAAAAACGAAGGCCACGCAGTCCTGACGCTCGCGGCCAAGGATGGCGACTACGTTCTCGACAACCGCCGCAACGACGTTCTGCGCTGGACCGATACAGACTACGCGTTCCTGAAACGCCAATCCCAGCAGGACGCCACAAAATGGGTAGCCCTCGCCCCGCGTCCCGGCCGCCAGACCGATACTGTTGCGGGAAACAAGAAGTAAGCCCGCCTCAGCCCTTGTTCTTGTAATAAACGTCGAGGAAAACGGCGAGCAGCAGCACCACGCCTTTGATCACCTGCTGCCAGTCAATGCCGATCCCCATGATCGACATGCCATTGTTCATGACTCCGATGATGAAGGCGCCGATTACCGCGCCGATGATCTTGCCGACGCCGCCGGTGACGGCAGCGCCACCAATGAAACAGGCGGCGATCACCTCCAGTTCAAAGCCGAGTCCCGCCTTGGGGGTCGCCACATTCAGGCGCGCCGCAAAAACCAGGCCGGCAAGTGCGGCGAGTGCTCCCATGATCGTGAAGATCCAGAAGGTCATGCGTTCGGTGTTGATGCCGGAAAGCTTGGAGGCTTTTTCATTGCCGCCCATGGCATAGACACGGCGGCCGAAGGTCGTGCGCGTGGTGATGAACACGAACAGCGCGATCAGCGTGAACATCACGATCAGCACGTTGGGCAGGCCTTTATACTGCGCCATCAGGAAGGAGAAGCCCAAGAAGGCGAAGGCAACGAGAGCATTGCGCCCCATGAAGATGATGTTGGGTTCCTCGGCCAATCCGTGAGCCTGCTGCTCACGACGCTCCTTGACGTTGAAATAGATGATAAGCGCCGTCACCAGCCCGCCGATGATGAGCGCCAGAAGGTTGAACGGCCCGCCAAACAGCGAAACCGTGAAGAGATCGGGCACAAAACCCGAGGAGAGCAGCTGAAATTCCCGCGGGAAAGGCCCGACCGACGCTCCACCCAGCACGGTGAGCGACAGGCCCTTGAATATCAGCATGCCCGCGAGCGTCACGATGAAGGCCGGAATCTTGTGATAGGCCACGAAGTAACCCTGAACCCCGCCGATGGCCGCTCCGAGCAGCAGACAAGTCACCATCGTAACAAACGGGTCCACCTTCATGGGCACCATCATGACCGCCGCAACGGCCCCGACGAAACCCGAGACCGAGCCCACGCTGAGATCGATGTGCCCGGCGACGATCACCAGCAGCATGCCAAGCGCCATGATGACGATGTAGCTGTTCTGCAAGATGAGGTTCGTCATGTTGACGGGCTTGAACAGCGTGCCACCTGTGGTGAACTGGAAGAACACCATGATCGCCAGCAACGACAGCAGAAGCGCATAGTCGCGGATGTTGGCCTTGACGAAGCGCAGGATGTCCGGCCTCGCCGCGGCAGTTGTCGATACGTCGGTCATGTCAGCCTTCCCACGATTTCATGATGGCCCGCATTATCTTCTCCTGCGTGGCCTCGGCGGCCGTCATCTCGGCCACGAACCTGCCTTCGTTCATCACATAAATGCGATCCGAGATGCCAAGAAGCTCCGGCATCTCGGATGAAATCACGATCACTGCCTTTCCCTCCTCGGCCAGCCGGTTGATCAGCCCGTAGATTTCGTACTTAGCGCCGACATCGATGCCGCGCGTCGGCTCGTCCAGGATGAGGATGTCGGGACCTGCAAACAGCCACTTCGACAGCACCACTTTCTGCTGGTTGCCGCCCGAAAGATTGACCGTGGTCTGAAACACGGAGGAGCTGCGAATGCCAAGATCCTTGCGAAATTTGTTGGCTACAGACAATTCCTTCGGTTCGTCGATGACGGATCGCGAAGAGACGCCATTCAAATTGGCCAGCGTCACATTGTGCTTGATATGGTCGATTAGCACCAAGCCATATGTCTTGCGGTCTTCGGTGGCATAGGCAAGCCCGGCCGCCATAGCCTTGGGGATGGTGCTGACATCGGCAGGCTTTGCATGAATCCGGACCTCGCCGCTGATCTTCTGTCCATAAGCCCTGCCAAAAAGCGACATGGCCAGTTCGGTCCGCCCCGATCCCATCAGGCCGGCTATGCCGACCACCTCCCCCTTGCGAACCTCCATCGAGACGTTCTTGATCATCTGCCGGTCGGCATGCAACGGATGATAGACGCTCCAATTCTTGATCTCGAAGAACGTTTCTCCAATCTTTGCATTCCGCGGCGGAAAACGGTCGGTCAATTCCCGCCCGACCATCGCCTTGATAATGCGGTCCTCGCTCACCTTTGCGGTGTGAGTATCCAGCGTATCCACCGTCATGCCGTCGCGCAGCACGGTGATGCGGTCGGCCACTTTCAAGACTTCGTTCAGCTTGTGGCTGATCAGGATCGACGAGATGCCGTGGGCCTTGAATTCCCTGAGCAGCGCCAGAAGCGCGTTCGAGTCGGTTTCGTTGAGGCTCGATGTCGGTTCGTCGAGGATCAGCAGTTTCACCGATTTGTTCAGCGCTTTGGCGATCTCGACAAGCTGCTGTTTGCCTGTGCCAATGTTGGTGATGAGCGTATTGGGGTGCTCGGCGAGTCCCACCTTCTTGAGCAGCTCCTTGGTACGCGCAAAGGCCTCGAACCAGTCGATGACTCCGCCCTTGGCGGGCTCGTGGCCGAGGAAGATGTTCTCCGCGATCGACAGCAGCGGCACCAGGGCAAGCTCCTGGTGGATGATGATGATGCCGGTGTTCTCGCTGTCGGCGATGGTGCCGAAGTGACGCACCTGCCCGTCGAAATGGATGGCGCCATCGTAGGTTCCGGCGGGATAGACGCCGGACAGCACCTTCATGAGCGTGGATTTGCCAGCGCCGTTCTCGCCTACCACCGCATGGATTTCCGCAGGCATCACCGACAGATTGACATTCGACAGCGCCTTAACGCCGGGAAATGTCTTGGTGATTTCCCGCATCTCCAGAATGGGCCGTGTCGTGTCCAGCATGGGCTGATTTGCCGCCTCCCGTGGTCAGCCGGCAGGTTCGTTCTGCTTCTTAAGTTATGACTACACAAAAAAACGCGGGCGTTGCAACAAGCTGTGCAAACGCCCGCGCCGCTCGTCCGTCACTGGAGTTCTTCGGCCTTGATATAGCCGGAGCCAACCAGCAGCTTCTCGATGTCGTCCTTGCCGACGTCATGAGGCGTCAGAAGGTAGGACGGCACAACTTTCACTTCGTTGTTGTAGGTCTTGGTGTCGTTGATCTCGGGCTCCTTGCCCTGCAGCACCGTGTCCACCATCTTGGCCGTCACCTTGGCGAGTTCGCGCGTATCCTTGAATACGGTGGAATACTGCTCGCCCGCCATCATTGCCTTGACCGACGGCACTTCGGCGTCCTGCCCGGTGACGATCGGCATTTCCGCTCCCGGAGCATAACCCACGCCTTTCAGCGAGGAGATGATACCGCGCGACAGGCCGTCATAGGGTGCCAGAACGCCATGCACCTTCTTGTCGGTGTAGTTGGCCGACAGCAAGTTATCCATGCGGGCCTGGGCCACGGCCCCGTCCCAGCGCAACGTGCCAACCTTGTCCATGCCCATCTGGCCGGAAACGATGGCGATTTCGCCGGCATCGATCATCGGCTGCAGCACCGACATGGCGCCGTCGTAGAAATAGAAGGCGTTGGTATCGTCCGGCGAGCCGCCGAACAACTCGACGTTCCATGGCTTGACGCCCGCGAAGCGTTCTTTCAGCCCCTTCACCAGCGAGGTGCCCTGAAGCACGCCCACGCCGAAGTTGTCGAAGGTGGTGTAATAGTCGACATCGCCGGTCTTGGTGATCAGCCGGTCGTAGGCGAATACTTTTGCGCCCGCTTCCTTGGCCTTCTTGAGAATGTCGGACAGCGTCGAGCCGTCGATCGCCGCGATGATCAGGACCTTTGCGCCCTTGGTCACCATGTTTTCGATCTGGGCCAATTGGTTCGGAATATCGTCTTCGCCATACTGAAGATCGCTCTCGTAGCCCAGTGCGGTGAACTCCTTCACCATGGATTCGCCGTCCGAAATCCAGCGGGTCGACGACTTGGTTGGCATCGAAATGCCGATCAGTCCTTTGCCTTCGGCCAGCGCCGGGCCGGCCGCAGCGATGACGGCGGCTGCAACCGATGCCGCCATGAATTGTCTCCGATTGGTCACGTGAAATCCTCCCTTTATGAAACGCCGCCCGCGGAACGGTTCTTGATCGTCAATCCCGGGCGCGGCAAGAATTATGATATTCAGGATTGGCGCGCAACGACTATTTGTATGATAATTGAACCATGAGACAGCACTCCCCGCGCGCGCGAAACCGTCCTCTCAAATTGCATCTGACCCTTGCTCAGGGGATCGGCGAGGATATTCTGAAAGGCACTTATCCGCCGGGCACCTTGCTTCCCAACGAGGCCGAATGGGGCCGCCGCTATGGGGCGTCAAGAACTGCAGTGCGCGAGGCCATCAAGACTCTGGTCGGCAAAGGCTTGATCAGCACCAGGCCCAAGATCGGCTCGCGAGTCGAACCGCGCGATCGCTGGAATCTACTCGACCGTGACGTTCTGGCCTGGCACTGCGCCGCCATGGACAAGAAGGTACTGCTCCTCTCGGTTCAGGAAGCCCGCCGCATTTTCGAGCCGGGCATCGCGGCACTCGCCGCCCAAAGGCGTACACCGGCGCAGCTCAACCGTTTGGCCGCGGCCCTCGAAGCCATGCGTAACGCCAAGAGCGGTCGCCTGGAGGTCGAGCCCGACATCCAGTTTCACCTCTCCCTCATTGCCGCCGCCAACAATGAACTGCTGCATCCCTTCGGCGGCATGATCGAGGCAGCGCTGGCGAACATCTTCGACTACACCTCCGTGCATAATCCGAAACCCGGCCAGGCTATCGCGCTGCATGAGAACATCCTCAAGGCAGTGGCGCGCGGCAAACCGGAGGCGGCCCGCCGCGCCGCCGAGACTCTGCTCGACAACACCGACCGCATTCTCGCCAAGGGACCCGTGCCTGGCGGCCGCAAAACCTAAATCTTGCTGAGCCCCTTTGCGAAGCGCTGCGAGTTCGCAACGTAATGCGCCGCGGCTTTCTTCAGGCCATCAATCTGATCCGCAGTCAGTATGCGCGCAACCCTGCCCGGCGCGCCGATCACCAGCGAGCCATCGGGAATGACTTTGCCTTCAGCCACGAGTGCATTCGCTCCGACGAGACAGCCTCTGCCGATGACTGCGCCGTTGAGCACCGTTGCTCCCATGCCGATCAGTGAGCCGTCCCCGATGGTGCAGCCGTGCAGGATCGCTTTGTGGCCGATGGTGCAGTTCTTACCGATGGTCATGGGAAAACCCATGTCCGTGTGGAGCACACAGCCATCCTGAATGTTGCTGCCTTCGCCCACATGAATGAGTTCATTGTCGCCGCGCAGCACTGCTTGAAACCAGATGCTCGCCATCGGATCGAGCTTCACCCGGCCGATGACCGAGGCGTCCTCCGCGATCCAATACTGCCCCTCCGGCGGCAGCTCCGGAGAAATGCCGTCGAGTGCGTAGAGAGCCATGGAAATCCTGTCAGGTGACGCCGAAGAATTGCGTCAGGATAAACACGCCTTCGAGAAAGCTCCAGCCCAATCCGGCGGAGATGAGTATCGAGGCGCGAATGGGCCGCGCCACCAGATGCCAGGCACCGGCCTTGATAAAGTAGAGTGGCGCGTAGAGCACGAGCGCCAGCACGCCGAGCACGACCATAGGCCGGGGATCGAACAGGATATCGAGGCCCGGACTATCGCCAGTCGCGACCGTCCATAGGCTTCCAATCGACCCCGCCGCACAGATGCCTGTAGCGGCTGCGAACAGATAGGCAATGTGTACCACTTCCACGCAACACCATCCGGACTCTGTACCATTGGGGCACAGGCCCTCCCCGGACGTGCTGGGATGCAAGTTTAACGCCTAGAGCGGTTCCGGTTCGTATTGAATCGGCAGTTGAGTTCCTCACCCATTGCTTCCTTGATTTTGGCGCCCGGCGGCAAGGGTATCAATGCCAAGCCCGCAGGGCTTCGCGCCCGAAGAGGGCGCGAAACATTGACACCCCCGCCCCCGGCGCGGAATGGCATCGAAGCAATGTCGGGACACTTGTGGCGAAACCGCCGCGTTGATCTGTCCAATACATCGCCGGAGGAAACGCAACAGGGCCGCGCCGCCGCTACCGATGGGGCTGCTAAGCCCTGCGGCAACGTGCGAGCCAAAGACGCTCCTAGCTCCATGGCGCATCCATATTCATTGTCAATGCGGCGTTGACGAACTGTAAGCAATATGCTTACGTAACGCCGTGATCTTCAGCTTTAGAAGCAAAGCTTTGGCGGACTTATGGTCAACCGGTCGCACGGCTAAGATCGACAAACGGCTTCACGCCCGGATCCTGCTACGGCTCGATAGGCTGAATGCCTGCTCGGCGGCCGCCGAGATGGATTTGCCGGGCTTCGATTTCCACGCGCTGCGCGGATTCACGCCCGTGCGCTACACGGTCCACGTTAACGGGCCATGGTGCATCACGTTTGAATTTCACGAGGGCGACGCGATGCGCGTCGATCTGGAACAGTACCATTGAGGAGAACCGACATGGCCGAGTATCCCGCAAAACGAAATCCCGCACGCTGCCCCAGCCATCCCGGGGCCTTGTTGAGCGACGTCGTGATTCCTGCCACAGGCCGCACGAAAGTGGAAATCGCCGGCTTGCTCGGCATTTCCCGGCAACACCTCTACGACATTCTGCGCGAAAAGAAACCCGTCTCGCCGGCCGTCGCGGTGCGGCTCGGGAAGCTTTTCGGAGATGGCGCTGCCCCTTGGCTTCTGATGCAGGCCGCGCACGACACATGGCATGCGGAACGCAGCATCGACTTGGATGCGATCCCCACGATCAAGGCCGCGTGAGCTCCCTACTCGTCGAGATCGATGTCGAGGATCGCCATGGAGAAATTGTAGGAGAGTTCGCCGTCCTCGTCGTCGCGGAAGATGACGCCCACGAATTCCTCGCCGATATAGACTTCCGCCGAGTCATCTTTCTGCGGCCGCTTGCGCACGGTGAGGTCAGTGACGGCGAATTTGCCGCGCAGAAACTTTGTCAGTTTGGCTATTTCATCAGGCTTCAAGGCAGCCGCTCCCTTGCTGGCAGACGAGGCCCCTTAGCCGCTATCCGCCTCATCCGCAACCGGCTCGACCTGATGATCCATGGCGAGTGCCGGCTCGGCACAACCGGCATAACCCACGACCTTCGCCGGAACGCCGGCAACAGTCCGGTTGGGCGGCACGTCGTGGAGAACCACCGAGCAGGCGGCAACGCGCGAGCAGGTTCCGATCTCGATATTGCCGAGGATCTTGGCCCCTGCCCCGATCAGCACGCCCTGACGAATCTTGGGGTGCCGGTCGCCGGCCTCCTTGCCGGTGCCGCCGAGGGTGACGCCCTGCATGATCGAAACATTGTCTTCGATCAGCGCTGTTTCGCCGATCACGATGTCATGGCCATGGTCCACCATGATGCCCTTGCCAATCCGCGCCGACGGATGAATGTCCATGCTGGACACGATCGAGGTCCGGCTCTGCAGGTAATAGGCGAAGTCCTTGCGGCCGAGATGCCACAGGCGATGCGCCATGCGGTGCGTCTGGATCGACTGGTAGCCCTTGAAATAGAGCAGCGGATCGACATAGCGGTGGCAGGCGGGATCGCGCTCGAAGGTGGCGATGATGTCGGCCCGCGCCGCGAAACCGATTTCAGGTTCAGCCTCAAGTGCATCTTCGAAAGCCTGCAGCACCAGGTCTCCGCCGATATCCGTGGTGCCCAGCCGTTGCGCCAGCCGGTGCGAGAGCGCCTTCTCGAAGCTGTCGTGATTGAGCACCGACGAGAAAATAAACCCGCCCAGCGCCGGCTCGCGCCTCGTGATCTCCTCCGCCTCGCTCCGGATTCGGTCCCACACCGGATCGAGCTTCTCAACACTCCGCGTCTTGGTCGCCTGGCGCATGGAAAACTCCTCTTTGGACAGTCTAGCCCTGAAATGGGGCCGAGGCGAGTGGCTGGCAAGACCCTCGCCGGAATGTGATGCTAACGTAGAAACCCCAGCACCGCCTCCTTGTAGCCCTTGTCGCCAACAGCGTTCATATGGTTGCGGCCGGGCAGAACCACACCCTTGGCCCCCGGAATGGCGGCCACAACACGTTCGATCGGCCCCGAAACCTCGTCCTTCTCGCCCGCCACCACGAGCACCGGAACCGATATCCGCCCAAGTTCCGCTTCCGTCATCGTCTGGCGTGGAGCGCGCATGCAGGCGGCGAGGGCTTTGAGGTCGCTTCTCGTGGACTGGGCGAATTGACGGAAAGTGCGTGCGACCGGATGGGTCACGTCTTCGAGCGAAGGCGCTTCGAGTCCCTGTGCAATGTCCTCCGCGCCCTTGACGCCCACGATCAGGTTCTCCGCGAGGCCGCCGAGTATCGCCTTCTCCACACGCTCAGGAGCATTGAGCGCCA